>SECN01000238.1 GCA_004173515.1 Myxococcaceae bacterium
CCGGGGAAGGAGTAAACGCGCGTGACACCCTTGGACCTGACAAAGCTCCCCGACTTCCTCAAGGCCCAGCGATGGTTCGCCGGCAAGGCGTGGCCCATCAAGAGCGTCAGCGTGGCGGACCACGTGAACATGGAGCTGGGCGCGTGCTCGTTCACGCTCGCCATCGTGGAGGTGGTGTACGAGCTGGGCCAGCCGGAGCGCTACCAGCTCCAGGCGCGGCAGACGCAGGAAGGGCTGGTCAGCGCGCTGGAGGACGACGCCTGCGTGCGCGCCCTCTTCGCGCTCGCGCGTGAAGGCCGCGAAATGCCCTCCGGCTCCGGCCGCATCGTGGGCGAATGGATCGCCTCCACCGACAGCGGCGTCGCCCTGCCGGATCCGCTGCCGGTGCGCCGGCTCAACGTGGAGCAGAGCAACACGTCGCTCGTGCTGGGCGAGCGGGTGATCATCAAGGTCATCCGCAAGCTCGAGTCCGGCGTGAACCCCGAGTACGAGGTGGGCCGCTTCCTGGCGACGAAGACGTCCTTCCGGGCGACGCCGCAGTTGTTGGGCGCGCTCAACCTGGAAGGCCCCGCGGGCGCGACCCTGGCGCTGGCGCACCGCTTCGTGCCGGATGCCGTGGACGGCTGGAAGTACACGCTGGATCGGCTGCGCCAGACCAAGGCGCTGAGCGACGGTTTCCTCACGGACATGCGCGAGCTGGGCGCGCGCCTGGGGGAGTTGCACAAGGCCTTCTCCTCCGCGGGGCCGGACGACCTGGCCTTCTCCCCGGAGCCGCTGTTGCTGGAGGATCTGCAGCGCTGGAGCGCTTCCATCGTGGGCGAGCTGGGCGTGACGCTGGCGGACGCCGGGAGGCTGCACGCGGACCTGGAGGGTCGGCGCGAGGGGCTCATCGCGTACGCGAAGCGGCTGGCGCAGGTGGCGCCCTCCGGACAGAAGATCCGCATCCACGGCGACCTGCACCTGGGCCAGGTGCTGCGCTCGGAGAACCAATGGCTGTTCTTCGACTTCGAGGGCGAACCGTCGCGTTCGTTCACCGCGCGCCGGGAGAAGTACAGCGCGCTGCGCGACGTGGCGGGGATGATCCGCTCCTTCGACTACGCGGAGGCCACCGTGGCGCTGGAGGGCGGCCAGCCGCGAGGGCGCGTGGGCCCCACCCGTGAGAGCTGGAGAAGCTGTTGTACGAGGTGCGCTACGAACTCGCGAACCGGCCGGACTGGGTGCGCATCCCCGTCGAGGCCCTGTTGCGCATGGAGGATGCCCAGTGAGGAAGCCGGCGGACAGAGCACAGGTGGAGGCGGAGCTGCAACGCGTGGTGGAGCTGCGTCATCCGGAGCCACACTCCGTGTTGGGCGTCCACCCGGACGGGGACGGCATGGTGGTCCGGGCCTACCGGCCGGAAGCCGTGTCCATCCACGTGCTGCCGGAGTTCGGCGGCAAGGTGCCCATGGTGCACCGCACGGGTGGCGTCTTCGAGGCGCGCATCAACGGCCGCACGGAGCCCTTCAGCTACCTGCTGGAGGTGGAGTACCCGGGCAAGAAGGTCTTCACGCTGCGCGACCCGTACAGCTTCCTGCCCACGCTGGGGGAGATGGACCTGTACTTCGCCGGCGAGGGCCGCCACGAGCGGCTCTGGGAGCGCATGGGCGCGCACCTCATCCACCACAACGGGGTGAAGGGCACGTCCTTCGCCGTCTGGGCGCCCACGGCGTCCAGCGTGTCGGTGGTGGGCGACTTCAACGGCTGGGACGGGCGCCTGCACAGCATGCGGCGCATGGGCTCCTCCGGCATCTGGGAGCTTTTCGTCCCGGAGGTCGGTGAGGGCACCCGCTACAAGTTCGAGATCCGCCCCGGCCACGGCGACGGCCGGCTGCTCAAGTCGGACCCCTACGCCTTCCGCACGGAGACGCCGCCCGCCACCGCGTCGGTGGTGCACGACCTGGCCCGCTACGCCTGGGGCGACACGGCCTGGCTGGAGGCCCGGGAGAAGCAGAAGGAGGCCGCGCACCAGCCCTGGAGCGTCTACGAGGTGCACCTGGGAAGCTGGCGCCGCGTGGTGGAGGACGGCGACCGGCCCATGACGTACCGCGAGCTGGCGCCGGAGCTGGCGCGCTACGTGAAGGAATTGGGCTTCACGCACGTGGAGCTGCTGCCCGTGGCGGAGCATCCCTACGGCGGCTCGTGGGGCTATCAGGTCGGCGGCTACTACGCGCCCACGTCGCGCTTCGGCCACCCGGACGACTTCCGCTACCTGGTGGACTACCTGCACCAGGAGGGCGTCGGCATCATCGTGGACTGGGTGCCGGGCCACTTCCCGCGCGACAGCCACGCGCTGGGCAACTTCGACGGCACGTCCCTCTACGAGCATGCGGATCCGCGCAAGGGAGCGCAGCCGGACTGGGGCACGCTCGTCTTCAACTTCGGCCGCAATGAGGTGCGCAACTTCCTCATCGCCAACGCGCTGTTCTGGCTGGAGGAGTACCACATCGACGGGCTGCGCGTGGACGCGGTGGCCTCCATGCTCTACCTGGACTACAGCCGCAAACACGGCGAATGGATCCCCAACCGCTGGGGCGGCCGCGAGAACGAGGAGGCCATCCAGTTCCTGCGCGAGCTCAACGACACCATCCACCGCAAGCACCCGGGCGTGGTCGTCATCGCGGAGGAGTCCACCGCGTGGCCCAAGGTGAGCCAGCCCACGAGCGAGGGCGGCCTGGGCTTCCAGTTCAAGTGGAACATGGGGTGGATGCACGACACGCTGTCGTACTTCGGCAAGGATCCCATCCACCGGCAGTACCACCACAACCAGCTCACCTTCGGTCTGCTGTATGCGTTCAGCGAGCACTTCATGCTGCCGCTGAGCCACGACGAGGTGGTGCACGGCAAGGGCAGCCTCTACGGCCGCATGCCGGGAGACCCGTGGCAGAAGCGCGCCAACCTGCGCGCGCTCTTCGCGTGGATGTGGGCCCACCCGGGCAAGAAGCTGCTCTTCATGGGCGGCGAGTTCGGCCAGCCCGGCGAGTGGAACCACGACAAGAGCCTGGACTGGCACCTGCTGGACGACCCGGGCCACAAGGGCATCCAGAAGCTGGTGGGAGACCTGAACCGCGTCTACCGCGAGCTGCCCGCGCTGCACGACTCCGACAGCGAGCCGGTGGGCTTCCAGTGGCTCCAGCCGGACGCCTCCGCGGCGAACGTGCTGGCCTTCGTGCGGCGCTCGCGCTCCCCCGGCCGTCACGTGGTGTGCGTGGCCAACCTGTCCCCGGTGCCGCGCGAGAATTATCGCGTGGGCTTCCCGCTCCACGGCCGTTATGTGGAGCTGGTCAACAGCGACGCGGGTGAGTACGGCGGCAGTGGCCTGGGCAACAGTGGCCAGGTGCACACCGAGCCCACGGGCTGGGACGGTCAGCCGGCGTCGGCGACCCTCACCCTGCCCCCGCTGTCGGTGGTGTGGTTCACGCCGGGCTGACCAGGGCGCCTTTGAGCGCGTCCCTTCGTCCGGTGATTTCACGGCGGCAACGAAAGGACGCGCGCATGGCCTCGCAGGCAGCGACGAAGCGGAAGCTGGGAACCACCGGACTGGACGTGTTCCCGCTGTGTCTGGGCGGGAACGTCTTCGGCTGGACGAGCGATGAAGCCACCTCGTTCGCCGTGCTCGACGTGTTCGTCGAGGGCGGCGGCAACTTCATCGACACGGCGGACGTGTATTCGCGGTGGATCCCCGGCCACCAGGGCGGCGAATCCGAGACGGTGCTCGGCAAATGGATTGCCTCGCGCAAGGCGAGGGACCGCGTGGTGGTGGCCACGAAGGTCGGCTCGGAGACGGCGCTGGGCAAGGGCCTCTCCCGCGAGCACATCGAGAAGAGCGTGGACGCGTCCCTGCGCCGCCTGGGGGTGGAGCGCATCGACCTGTACTACGCGCACTACGACGACCCGAACACGCCCTTCGAGGAGACGCTCCGCGCCTTCGACGCGCTGGTGAAGGCGGGCAAGGTGAAGGCGCTGGGCTTGAGCAATCACACCGCGGAGCGCGCCAGGACGGCGCTGGACACGCAGAAGCGCCTGGGGCTCGCGCGCTACCAGGTGCTCCAGCCGGAGTACAACCTGGTGGAGCGCCCAGGCTTCGAGAACGCGCTCCAGCCGCTGAGCCAGGAGGAAGGGCTCGCGGTGGCGCCGTACTTCGGGCTCGCGTCGGGCTTCCTCACCGGCAAGTACCAGGAGGGACAGCCGCCGCCCCCGTCCGCGCGCGCGGGCGGCGTGCTGAAGAAGTACGGCAACGCGAAGGGCTGGGGTGTCGTCGCCGCGCTGAAGCAGGTGGCGAAGCGCCGGGGCGCGACGGAGGCCCAGGTGGCGCTCGCGTGGCTCGCGACGCGGCCCACGGTGGTGGCGCCCATCGCCAGCGCGACGTCCGTGCCGCAGGTGAAGGAGCTGCTCGGGGCGTTCAGCCTGAAGCTGGAGGCGGACGACCTGCGCGAGCTGGACAGCGCGTCCTCGAAGTAGCACGCAACGAAGAACAGGCCCTGTCGCCGTGGCAAGACACACCAGGCCACGGGCGGGGCGGAGTCCAGGGTGTTTCAGTGCTTATGTTTCATCCGCGACGAGGACGGTCTTCAGTCGCTCCAGCGTCGCTTCCGGTACGTCGATGAAGGACAGGCCGACTTCAAAGCGGGCCACGGCGTCCTTGGGGAGCTTGACGGCCCAGACGATGCGCGCCGAACACTCCAGGGAGCTGCCGTCCTTCAGGAACAACTCCAGGTCCAGCCGTGAGCCCACGTCCTGCGGCTCGTCGGAGTAGATGCGAGCGCCGCCGAGGCTGACGTCCAGCACCTGCTTCTTCTCTCCGATCTTCATCCGCGCGGGCCGCGCGTAGAGGGGAGCCTGAAGCCGGGGAAAGGATCGGCGATCGATGTTCGAGGTCATCTGTGTCGTCACGATCAGCCATCCTAGCGTGTCTGTCACGAAAGGGCCTATCGCCCTCCCAGACGAGAATACGACCCGTGGGGTGGGAAGACCCTGCCATGGGTTTGGAGTCACCCCAGCCCCGGGCCGTGTCGTCCGCGTGCGTCAGGGATTGAACGGGCCGCGTGGGTCCTCGATGCCGGGAGCATCGCGCGCCAGCTCGTCGCAGATGAGCCCCTGGATGCGGAACGCCAGCCGCGCCTCCTGGATCACCTCCTGGGACTCGAGTTCATTCAGCGACACCTCGTCCAGCCGCGCCGCCAGCCGGCGCTGGAAGGTCTCCAGCTCCCCCGCGGACACCGCGTTGTAGAAGGCGGTGCCTCGACCGCCCTCCAGCTCGAACGCCTGCGCGACCAGCTCCGCGCGCCTCGGCGCCGTGAAGAGGTCCTGCACGCACCGGGCGTAGGCGTGCGCGAGCAGCAGGTGGGGTGCCTCGGTGGCCACCTCGTGGATGCGCTCGGCGTGCAGCCGCGTCTCCGCGCAGGCGAAGGGCTGCGTGCGCGTGTCGCCGCAGAACCAGTCCAGGTCCGACGCCAGCGCCGAGGCCCGCCGCAGCTCCGGCAGCCGCAGCACCCGCGTGAGCGCGACGTCCTTCACCGCCGGCAGCGCGGACTCGAAGGCTTCGTAGAGGACGTGCAGCTGGCGCAGGTGGTTCACATAGTGCCGGGCCCGGACGAACTGGCCATACACGCCACCGTTCCAGGAGCCATGGAAGAGCGCCTCCAGGAAGGTGGACTGCTCCACCTGCCGCCGCGCGCTGCCCGTCCCCTCCTCCAGCCGCACCGACAGCGGCTGGGACGGCGTTTCGGCGGGCGAGGCCGCCGCGGTCCCCAGTCGTCGGTCCCTGGCCGAGCGGATGCCGCCCCACCGCAACGTCCCCTGCGGGCTCACTGCTTCCACCCGCCGGAGGGAGAGGGGGAGGACGGCGGCTCCGCCGGCTCCGTTTCATGGCCGGGTTGCGGCACGGACTCCAGCTGATGGATGGCCTCCAGCAGCGTGTGGCCCAGCGCGCGCAGGACGTCCTCTTCCAGGCGGAGCGTCACCGGCCCCACCGCCAGGTGGATGTGCCCACAGCTGCACCGCGTGACTTCGGCGCACGGGCCTCGCGCCAGCACCGCCCTGCAGCATCCCTGACCGAGCATCGCGACCTCCAATTGACTTTGATTATCGAAATCAAATTCATGAAGCCACAATGCCCCGTCCGGGTCAAGCCGGTCCGCGCCGTTTCCGGACCCGATGCCCACCACCAACGCCCAAAGACAGACATGAAACATGAAATCAAATCACAATCAAAATCTGTCTTTACCCATCAATCACAGACGTCCATTAAAACATGAGCGACACGCACCCTGGGGAAATGGGTGCTCATTTGTTCATGTAGGCACGACGGTACTGGGGATGCGGAACTGGCTGAAGGTTTGTTCAGGTCCGTTCAGGCCTGCTGCGCGGTGCTGAAAACTGGCTGAAGGTTTGTTCAGGTCCGTTCAGGCCATCCGGCTCCGGACACCCGCGAAGCCCGGACGCATTGAAGCCTCCCGACGCCGAAGGACCCGCGTGGAGGCAGAGGCTCCACCGGGCTGACCCTCCAGAACGTGGAGGTCCGCGTCCCGGCCAGGATGAACACGCAGCCCGTCAACGTGGCGCGCTCCCTGAACATCCCATCAGGCATGCAGGTGTCCGTCTGGGCGTGGGTGCCGGGTGCCCGGTTCATCGCCTTCTCTCCGGAGGGCACGCTGCTGGTGTCTGTGCCCGGTCAGGACAAGGTGATGCAGGTGCGTCCCCGGGCCGGACAGTCGCCGGAGGTGACGCAGTGGGCAGCCGGTCTGGGCCGGCCGCACGACATCGTCTTCCACGAGCGCGACGGCCGGCTCTGGGTCTTCCTGTCGGAGAACAACCGCGTCACCCGCTCCCGGTGGACCCCGGGCGAGACGACGCGCGGTCCGGTGGAGACCGTGGTCTCCGGCCTGCCGGACGCATCCCTGCCGGAGCTCCAGGGGGCCTACGGCCACGAGCTGAAGAACATCGCGGTGGACTCGCAGCACCGGCTGTATGTGGCCTTCGCGTCCGCCTGCAACGTGTGCCTGAGCGACACCACAAGCGACCCGCTGCGCGGCGCCCTCTACCGCTGGGACTGGGCCGGCGGCTCCCGGGAGCTGTTCGCGCGCGGCCTGCGCAACGCGGAGGGCCTGGCGTGGGTGCCGGGCACCGACACGCTGTGGGTCGCGGTCAACAACCGCGACAACACGCCCTACCCGCTGGACGACGGCTCCGGGAAGTACGGCAGGGTCATCCCCGAGTACGTGGACAACCACCCGCCGGAGGCCCTCACCTCCGTGCGCGCCGGGTTGCACTACGGCTGGCTGTTCTGCAACCCGAACCCGGACTCACCGAGCGGCCTGAAGTACATGCCCCTGGACCGGGACTACGACATGAACCGGGACGGCTCGAAGGCGGACTGCGCGACGGTGGACCGGACGGACCAGGGCATCCAGGCGCACTCGGCGCCGCTGGGCCTGACGTTCTTCGACAATGCGGAGCTCCACCCGGCCTGGAAGCGCGGCGCGCTGGTGGCCTACCACGGCTCGTGGAACCGAACGGAGCGGACCGGCTACAAGGTCACCGCGTTCCCGTGGGACCTCGCCACCAACCAGCCCACGGGCGAGGTGGACGCCGTCACCGGGTTCAAGAACCCGGACCTGTGCGTGTGGGGCCGGCCGGTGGACGTGGCCCTGTCACCGGGCGGCGGCTTCATCGTCAGCGACGATCAAGCCGGCGCCCTCTACCGCGTGGAGCCCGCCGCGCGGCCGTGAGCCTCGGACCTCGCGGCGAGCCGCCTCAGCGCGTCTCGCCGCGGCCCAGCTTCTCCACGTAGTCCGCGGGCAGCCCGGCGCTCGTCGCGCCGCGCACCAGCGCCTCCACGAAGCGCGGGCTCACCGGCCCCTCCGAGGACGCGCGGCGCGGGTTGGTCACGAACGCGGTGGCCTCCAGCTCCTGACCGCCCACGCGCACGCGCACCGTGCGCTCCACGCACATGCTCGTGACGAAGCCCTCCTTGTGCTGGACGATGGGCCAGTCCTTGCCGGCGATCTGGAAGAGCCGGCCGTACACGCGAGCGCCCGGCGCGTCGGTGAGGCCCGCCACCCGTCCGCCCCACCAGCGCGAGGGGAAGTCGTAGACCAGGTCCACGTCCAGCGCCTCGGCGAGCTGGCCTTCGGGCAGCTCGAAGAAGCCGTAGCTGTGCTGGCCCTTCCACTCCTCGAAGGCGGCCCGGTCCAGGATGGTCGAGTACGCGAAGTACAGCCGGGGCGCGTCCGCGTCCGCCTGCGCGCGCGCCTTCATCACCTGATCGTAGTGCGAGTCCATGCGTGCCCTCCTACCACTAGCCCTTGCGTGAAAGGGCCCCGTCGCGAAACGCCCCCAGCACGCCCGCCACGTCCAGGCGCGAGGTCTTGATGAACAGGCGCAGCGCCCGCTCCACGTGCTCGGCCAGCGTGGCCATGCGCTCCAGCCGCCGCAGCCGCTCGCCGGGAATCCCGCCCACGCCCTCCGCCAGCCGGCGCGCCTCGGACAGGTCCGCGCGGATGCGGGTGACGAAGGCCGCCTCGCGCTCCTCCACCACGTGCGTCACCATCCGCACCAGGTCCGTCTCCGCCGAGTAGCGCCACACCGTGTCCTGCGGCACGCGCACCCGCTGCACGGCGCCCCAGCGCTCCAGGTCGCGCAGCAGCATGGACACGCCGCCCTTGGAGAGATCCAGCTCGCGTTCGATCTCCCCCGCCGTCAGGGGCTCGCCCCGCAGGTAGAGCAGGGCCCACACGCGGCCCTGGTTGCGCTTGAAGCCCCAGAACTCGATGACGTTGCCCACCGCCTCCACGGCGATAGACTCCCACGGCGCCAGCCGGCCGTTCTCCGGCGGTGCGGTGGTCTTCTGGCTCCCGGGATCCCCCCCCGTCCACAGGTAGCCCTTCATGCAGCGCGTCCCTTCACCTGGTCCGCGATGCCCTCGGCCAGCTTGTGCGCCCAGCTGGCCAGCTCCGCGCCCGCCGCGTCCTTCGAGTAGGGCCCCAGCTTTTCCAGCGCCGCCTCGACCTCGGCGTTCATCATCCCCATGGAGGCCTCCACCGCGCCGGTGGCCTCGATGGCGTTGCCGATCTCCCGCGTGCGCTCCGGGGTGATGACGGAGAACGCCCACGCGTCCTTGAGCTTGCGGCGCAGCGACTCGTCGCGCGCCACCGCCAGCAGGATGGGCAGCGACGGCGTGCGCGAGTGCACGTCCGCGTACCGGGGCTTGCCCACGTCCGTGCCCAGGATGTCGCGGATGTCGTCGGCGATCTGGAACGCCACGCCCAGGTGCCGGCCGAACGCGTCGAAGCGGGCCACCGCCTCTGGCTGATCCGCCAGCGTCGCGGCCGCCTTGCCGCACCAGCCGAACAGCGACCCCGTCTTGCCCTCGGCGATGTAGCGCAGCCGCGTCAGCGGCAGGTTCATGTCGCCCCGCGCCTCCACCTCCGCGATCGCCGCGCGCGTCATCTCCGTGACGATGGACAGGCCGCTCTGCACCACGCGCGCATCCAGCAGGGACAACTGCGTGAGCGCCGTGGACAGGATGAGGTCGCCGCTCATCACCGCGACGATGTTCCCCCAGCGCGCGTTCACCGTCGGGCGGCCCCGGCGGTACATGCCCGCGTCCACCACGTCGTCGTGCAGCAGGCTGGCCGAGTGGATCATCTCCGCATCAGCGTGTCACCCTCCACGTCAGGCCCCACGTCGCCATCCGCGAGCAAGGCGTTCAGCCGCTGCTCCACCTGCCCCAGAAACTCCGTCAGCTCGTGAGCGACATCCATGTGCGCGGTCTCCTTCGGGCGTTCATATAGTTCAAGACCGCGTGAACTGCACCTGAATCCCACTCGCCGGGCAGGCAGGCGGACAGCGCGATGAACGCCAGGGATAAGCCCGGTTGGTGGACGGCCGTGCGCCCGGGCCATACGGGGGGTGCTGTTGAGGGGGAATTGAAGGCCGGTGAACATCCCGGACCGCGTGTCCTCCGCCGCCTTCCGCCGCCACCTCGTCCAGAGTTTCGCTTCCCTTGCCACCGGCGTTCCGCTCTTCCGTCCCGGGGCTTCGCTGCCCGGTGCGTCAGCGCCCCTGCTGGGAGCCCCACCTCCCCCGGATGGCCACCAGGGTCCGCCCGTCCACCAGCGGCTTCGCGGGTCGCTGCGCATGTCCATCGTGGAGGGGATGTTCGCGGAGGTGTTCACCGCGTGCGCGGGCGCCACGGTGCTCACCGCGTGGGCCATCGCGCTGAAGCTGGGCCCCTTCCTGGTGGGCGTGATGACAGCGCTGCCGTTCTTCGCCCAGTTCGTGCAGTTCCCCGCCGCGTGGCTGACGCTGTGCTTCGGTCACCGTCGCGTGGCGCTCACCGCCGTGTGCCTGTCGCGGCTGGTGATGCTGCCCCTGGCGCTGCTGCCATGGCTGAAGCTGTCGCTGACGGGCCAGCAGCACCTGCTGCTGGGCGTGGCCGGCCTGTCCGCGCTGCTGTCCGTGGTGGGCAACAACGCGTGGGTGGCCTGGATGGGGGAGCTGGTGCCGCGCGCCGTGCGGGGCCGCTTCTTCGGCAAGCGCACGGCCATCACCACGCTGATGGGCACCGGCGCGTCCCTCACCGCTGGCCTGCTGATGGACCGGCTGCGCAGGGTGGACGGCGTGGGCATGGCCCTGCCCCTGCTGGCGCTGGCCGCGTGCGTGATGGGCGTCGTCACCACGCTGATGATGGCCACGCAGCATGATCCCGCGCCCCCGGGCACCACTCCCCGGCTGGAGCTCAAGGCGGCGCTGCTGCCCTGGAAGGACGACGGCGCCCGGCGCGTGCTGCTGTACCAGGTGGCGTGGAACGCGGCGGTGGGCGTGTCCGCGCCCTTCTTCGCGCTGCACTCGCTGCAGAACCTCAAGATGACCTTCGTCATCATGGCCCTGCACGCGGCGGCGGTGGCGGGCGTGCGCGTGCTCACCGCGTCCATGTGGGGGCGCGCCATCGACAGGCTGGGCGCGCAGCCGGTGCTGATGGCGTGCTCGCTGGGGATCAGCGTCATCCCGCTCTTGTGGCTGCTGCCGTCCGCGGGGACGCTGTGGCCGCTCCTGTTCGACGTGCTGCTGGCGGGCTCGCTGTGGAGCGGCCACGGCCTGGCCATCTTCGCGCTGCCCCTCACCGTGGCGCCGCGCCGGGGACGGCCCTTCTACCTGGCGGCGTTCGCCACCGCGGGAGGCCTGGCCTACGCGGCGGCGGCGGCCCTGGGTGGCGCCCTGGCCGCGCGCATCCCCCAGCAGTTCATGCTGGGCGGCTGCGTGTGGGCCAACCTCCACGTCCTCTTCGTCGTGTCGGCGGTGGCTCGGCTGGGCGCGGCGTTCCTCGCGGCCCGGGTGAACGAACCCGGGGCGGCCACCGCGCGCACCGTGGGACAGGTGCTGGAGCGCCTGCTGCCGCGCCTGCGCCCCGCGCTGCGCGAGGCCCGCGCCCCGGACGTCCGCTCCTGAAGAAGGCCCCGAAACACCCCCGGGCCCTTCCCGAAGCAGCGGACTACAGCCGGTAGTCCTTCACCATCGCGGCCACGCGCTCGGACAGCATCTTGAGCGCCACGGCGGACTCGCTGGTGGTGGAGATGCGCTTCACCGTGTCGCCCATCACCGCGTTGAGCTCGTTCACGGCGGTGAAGATCTGCTCGATGCCGGTGGCCTGCTGGTTCCCCGTCTCCATGCGCTGCGTGCCCGCCGCGGTGATCTCCACCGTGGCGAAGATGGCGGTGCTGATGTCCGCCAGGATGCCGCGCACCTGGTTGGTAGCGCGGATGGACTGATCCGCCAGCCCCCGGATCTCCCGGGCCACCACCGCGAAGCCCTTGCCGTGCTCCCCGGAGCGCGCCGCCTCGATGGCCGCGTTCACCGCCAGCAGGTGTGACTGGTCCGCCAGGTCCTTCACCGTCTCCGTGATGCCGGAGATCTGCTCGGTGCGCTCACCCAGCGCCATGATGCGCTCGGCGATCTGCTCCACCTGCGAGCGCAGGTCCACCAGGCCCTCGATGCTGTCGGTGATGGCGCTCTCGCCCGTCTTGCCCAGGGCCTCCGCGCGCTCCGCCACGTCGATGACCGCCTCGGCCGCGCGCGACGCCACCACCGACGTCTGGCGGATCTCCTGCGCCGTCACCTGCGTCTCCTGGAGCGCGGCGGCATGGCGCGACACCATCTCGTTCTGCCGGCCCGCCGAGTCATTCAGGTGGTCCACCGACCCCTTGAGCAGATCCGACGACTGCTGCAACTGCACGAGCAGGTCCTTCACCTTCGTCACCATCAGCGTGAAGGCGCCCGCCAGCTGCCCCACCTCGTCGGTGGAGTCGATGCGGACCATCTCCCGCAGGTCGCCGTGCTCCGCGATGCGCTGCGCCGCCTCCGTCAGCTGCACCAGCGGCCCGGCGATGCGCCGCGCCAGCACGATGCCCACCACCACGAACAGCACCAGCGCCAGCACCAGCACCACGCTCACGCCGGTGGTGATGCTCGCCACCTGCACGCGCGCCGCCGTGCGGTTGAAGCCCACGTGCACGCTGCCCGCCCCGTTCGTCATCCGCGAGCTCAGGTCCATCAGCTCCGCGTCGCGCACGTAGAACGTCGCCTCGCCCGTGGCCTTGCCCAGCCGGTCCCGCAGCTCCCGCATGGCCGGGCCGTACTCGCCCGCCACCGCGCGAAGCTGGCCCGAACCGTCGAAGACGGCCACGTAGGCCACCTTGCCGTTGCGGGCCACCGGCTCCAGCAGCGCCTGGAGCGACTCCGTCTGGCCCGAGGCCATGGCCCCCGACAACGTGGCGGCGAGCGCCGCCGGCATGGACACCCCCACGTCACGGCCCTGCGCCTCGAAGGCGTTGGACACGCGCGGGATGAGGTACCCGAAGAAGAGGACCGTGAAGAACAGCGCCACCAGGAGCGGCGCCAGCGAGAGCTTCTGGGACAGGGAAAGTCGCATCCGGGCGTCGGTGGCGGCCTCCTTCCACGCTGTCGCCAGCGCGCGGAGGCCACTCCAGAGGTGAATCTGGGAAACGAAGCCCCCCTGGACTATCCAGTGAGGTGCCTCATTGTGAACACCCCCAGCGAGCCCGCGCAATGGCCCCGCGCGTTTCCCGCATGAAAGTCAGACACCGCGCCCTGGGTAACCACCACCCCGGGGCGCGGGCGTCATCCCTTTTTTCAGCCCACCTGGCGCTTGGTGGGGGCGCTGTCGTCCCACTTCTCCATCAGGGTGTTGGACGGCAGGGTCTCATCCAGCAGCTTGCGTGCGGACTCCGCGCCGGACACCGGCAGGCCCTCGCGGTTGAGCAGGCCCAACTGCACCAGCACCGTGGCCTGATCCCAGTAGATGTGCTCGTGGTAGAGCTTGTCGCCGCGGAAGTTCACCACCGCGACCAGCGGCACCTCCACGTACTTGCCGGTGGGCGCGATGCCCGGGAGCATCCAGTCCATCTCGATGTCGTGCGTGAAGCAGAAGATGAACTCGTCCACCACGCGGTCCGCACCGACGGTGCGCGACAGCGGGATCATCTTCGTGTCCTTCGGGTTCGCGTGGATGAAGTGGTTCTCGTAGAAGCGGTGCAGGTACTGGGCCCCCACGCCGCCCGTCATCACCGGGATGCTGTTGACGTACGGATGCGCCACCATGGTGGCCATCGTCGCGTCCGCGTCCCGGATGGCGAACTCCAGCTCCGTGTGGCGGTCCCACAGCGCGGACAGGTCGTAGTTCGGACCCATCGTCTTGCGCAGCAGGGCCATGGTCCGGGTGTGGGCCATCATCTGCGAGGGCCGGTGGTATGCCGGAGACCCCACGCGGAAGAAGCCGTGCCGCACGCCCGGGTACACGTACAGCTCCACGTCGGGCGTGACGTGCTTGCGAACGCGCGCCACCGCGGACGGGGGCACGAAGCCGTCCCACTCCGCGAAGTTGAGCACCATCGGGGATGCGCCAGGGCCGGCCTCCGCCAGCACGTCCTCCATGCCCGGGGCGCAGTAGGCCACCGCGCAGTCCACCTGACCGTGCACCGCGAGCTGCGCGGCCAGCGTGCCGCCCAGTCCGAAGCCGAGCGCGCCGACCTGCTTCTTGCCCTTCAGGCCCGTCACTTCCGGCAGCGCCCTCGCGTAGGCCACCACCGCCTTCAGGTCCGCCTCCTCCGGTTCCCCGCGCGAAGCGAGGTCCGGCGCGACCACCACGTAACCCTCTTCCGCGAAGTGTTCGGCCATGTGCTTCAGGTGCTCGTTCCCCTCGAACGCCTCCACCATCAGCACCACCAACGCCGGACCACTCCCGGATGCTGGACGACGGATCCAGGCCCTCATCGGGTCGTTTCCATCCACGGGAATCCACATCGAGTTGTCGGTCGTCATTGTCTCGCACCCTCCCCAAAGCGGACATGTAAGTCCGGGGGCACCTCACCTCCCGGACGTCTGGCATTGTAGCAAAATGCCCAGGGCTTCGCTGTGAGAATGAGAGGTTTTGATCGGGGCGGATAGTTGTATGCCTTTGACTGAAGTAATCAGCCGGCACTGCAATACTCGCCTGACGCGACGGGACTTGTGTTTCAGGCGGTGAGCGATTCCGGCTGCGTCGCGTCAGCGCAGGCGGAGAGGTGACGCCCGTCGCGCTGGGACTCGCGCGGCAGGCACACGAAGAAGGTGGTTCCTGACTCCAGGGTGGACTCGACCCGGAGGGTGCCTCCGTGGGCCTCCACGATGCTGTGCGCGATGAAGAGCCCCAGGCCCAGGCTCTCACGGCCCTCGGTGTCCACGCCGCGGCGGAAGGGCTGGAACAGCGTGGAGCGCAGGTGGGTGGGGATGGGGGCCCCGCCGTTGTGCACCTCCACGTGGACGGTGTCCTCGCCCTGTTCGAACGTGCGGATGCGCACCGGACTGTCGCTGGGGCTGTACTTGAGCGCGTTGTCCAACAGGTTGGCCAGCACCTGCGCCAGGCGGTCCAGGTCCCACGCGCCCCTCAGGTTGTCGCCGGAGAACTCGCAGAGGACGGTGCGCTGGGGCTGCGCCGCGCGCAGCTCATCCGCCACCTTGCAGCACAGCTCGTTCAGGTCGCCCGGGCTCGGCACCACCGGGATGCCCCCGCCCAGCCGGGCACGGGTGAAGTCCAGCAGTTGCTCCACGATGCGCTGGATGCGCTGGCCTCCCCGGACCACGCGCTCGAAGGCCTTGCGCTGGCCTTCCGGCAGCGTCTCACGCGCCAGTTGCAGGTTCGCGGTGGTGAGGATGGCGGCCAGGGGCGAGCGGATGTCATGTCCCACGATGCCGACGATCTGCTGCTCCAGCTCCGCGGTGCGCTGGAGCTCCTCCTCCACGCGCCGCCGCTCGGCCAGCTCCAGTGCCTGCTGGCGCAGCTGCTCGCCGCGCAGGTACAGCTCCACGAACACCGACACCTTCGCGCGCAGGATGTCCGGGTCCACGGGCTTGAGCAGGTAGTCCACCGCGCCCTGCTCGTAGCCCCGGGTGATGTAGGCCGTCTCGCGGCTGAGCGCGGTGATGAAGAGGATGGGCAGGTGCTTCGTGCGCTCCCTCGAGCGCACCAGCTTCGCCGTCTCCAGTCCGTCCAGGCCCGGCATCTGCACGTCCATCAGCACGCACGCGTACTCATCCAACAGCAGCGCCTTGAGTGCCTCGTCGCCGGAGCGCACCGACACCAGGTGTTGACCCAGCGGCTCCAGGATGCCCTCCAGGGCGAGCAGGTTCGCCGGCACATCGTCCACCAGCAGCACGCGGGCGCGTCGGACTTCGTTCGAGGGCTGAAGGATGCGACCGATGGACGCCTCGGAGACGGCGCTGAGCACGGGGGGCCGGGAACCAGGAGGCGTCAAGGGGGTCGTCACTCGGGCGTGGGGGTGGAGGGGCTCGGCTGGCGGGCAGGGCTGTGGCGCCTGTCACTCCGCTGGGTATCGAGCGCTCAAGTCCAACAGGGAGGGGCCTTGGCGTTGTTCCCTGCACCTGTATTCAAAAGACACAGCGCGGGAGGAATTCATGCTCAAAACTGTCAGGTTGCAATTCCTGTCAGGGGCGTAAATTCTGAACACATGACGCCCCCGGTCCCTCGCACGCTCCTCATCAGCCCCACCGACCTGCGCGCCATCGTGGCCGGGCTGGGCCTGCACGCCTTGATGGATGAGCTCATCCAGTCGCTCACCGTGGCGCTGCGCGATCTGGATGATTCCCTCGTGCAGGTGCACAAGCGGGAGGGCTTCTCGCTGGCGGACGAGTCACGCCCGGTGGGAGCGCTCGAGTGGATGCCCGTCCTGCGGCGGGGCGAGAGCATGACGATGAAGGTGGTGGGCTCGTGCCCCTCCAACGTGTTGGACGCCGGGCTGCCGACGCTCATCGCGACCCACAGCGTGTACGACGCGCGCACGGGCCACCTGCAGGCGGTGATGGACGGCGTGTTCGCCACCGCGCTGCGCACGGGGGCCGCGTCGGCCGTGGCCAGCCGGTGTCTCGCGTCGCCGGCCAGCAAGGTGCTGGGGCTGGTGGGCTGCGGCGCGCAGGCCGTCACGCAGTTGCATGCGCTCAGCCGCGTGTTCCGGCTGGAGCAGGTGCTGGTGCACGATCTGGATCCGGACGCGGCGCGCTCCTTCGTGCGGCGCGTGGCGTTCCTGGGGCTGGATGTGCGGCCCACGCTGCTGGCGGATCTGGAGGCGCGCGCGGACATCCTGTGCACCGCGACCACGGTGGCGGTGGGCTCCGGGCCGGTCATCTCCGGGCACGCGCTCAAGCCGCACGCGCACATCAATGCGGTGGGCGCGGACCGGCCGGGCAAGACGGAGCTTCCGCTGGCGCTGCTGCGCCGCAGCCTCGTGTGCCCTGACTTTCCCGCCCAGGCGCGCCTGGAGGGCGAATGTCAGCAGCTCCATCCGGATCAGATCGGTCCGGACCTGGCCACCGTGGTGCAGCAGCCGGAGGAGTTCCAGGGGTGGCAGGAGCGCAACACGGTGTTCGACTCCACCGGCCACGCGCTGGAGGATCAGGTCGTCACGCGCCTGCTGCTGGAGCACGCGCGGCGCATGGGGCTGGGCACGTGGGTGACGCTGGAGGGGCTGGGCGGAGATCCGCTGGATCCGTACGCGCTGGTGCACGGTGACGCGCCGGGCCTTTCCGAAGCGCCGCGTCGCGCTGCTGGAAGCTGAAAGCCGCGTCGCGCGAGCACACGCCGCGCGCCACCTCCTACGGCTGTTGCGCGACGATGAGGCCGCGCCGCACATCGACGGCGTAGAGCCCCCCCGCATCCGTGGCCGTATCGTTCGGATCGCAGATTTCGGTGTGAGCGTAGATGCCCACCAGGATGATGCCGTCCGGGAGCCGCTCCACCGCCACCTGATAGATGTCGCGGCGGAAGAGGCACGACTCGACCGGCGTCGCATCCTTGGGTGGCTTGCGGTCCAGGGGGAGGAAGTCATCCATCGCGAACTGGACGGCCGTGGCGATGTCACCATCGAAGAGCGTTGTCCGACCCTCTTGGAAGGTGAGGGCCGGGAAGACGAACTTCTGGGCCTCTTCGGGAGGCGCATGAGGTGGGCGCCTCGAGCGCTGGAAAAGGGAGCACCCGCTCAACGCAACGAGCGACAGGGCGATCAGCGACGCACGCGTCATCGGGATGCCTCCGGCACAGGCTGAATGGTGCCATTCACCTTGTCCACGACTCGCCCGATGAGCACCCAGCGATGCCCCTGCCGCACGTAGACCTCCCCGGGACGTTCGTTTCCAATGTTCGGGATGTACATCTGCACCGTGCATGCAGCGTCCATCTGGACGCGGAACGAGTACCGCTGGCGAGACTGCCAGCGGTCCTGGAAGGACATCTGCGAGTAGCGCCAAGGATGGGTGTGGTAGTCCGCGAGGATTTCCGTCCGCCCCCGCGCATCCACCACTTTCCGAGGCAAGCGGCAGTTCTTGAAGTCCTTGTTCTCAGCGCTGAGGCGCCGCGTCTCCAGGGCTGCGGGCCAGGATGCATAGTAGCGGCCCTCATGGGCGTAGATGACCCCACAGTACTCCTGGCCATACTCACCTCGTGGTGGCGCGGCGGCGGGTAACTCCATGAGCGGGACGCACAGTTGGTCGATGACGGCATCCGCTTCAAGGGAAGAGGTGATGAGAGGCCATGGCCCGAGGACCCACGGAATCTCGTGTCCGTCGCGGACCTCAATCCCAAAGTACGTTCCGTTGCCATCGCGGAGATACGAGGAGCCACACGCCAGAAGCAGCGCGAGTGCGACCAGCCAGCGCAACGGCGACATGCGCCCCCTGCAGCCCTCCGGGGCGCGGGGAACGGCAGCGCTGAGCCAGCGCAGGAGGTGGCGGGAGGCTGGCATGGCGCGACATGCCATCACGGGCAAACCGGAAAGTTAAGTCCCGGCACTCCCCTCCCCCTCCGATGCATCCACACGGGCGCGGGCTCCGTAGAGTCCTGCACCCATGCGCCCGCGTTTCCTGTCGACAAGAGGTGTCTTACGCACAGCGCTCGGGCTGGGCCTCGCGGTGTCGCTGGGGCTGAGCGGCTGCGGCCAGACGCCCGCCACGGAGCGCGTGCCCTTCACTCCCACCAGCGACGGCGCGGTGCTGGAGCAGGTGCCGGCGACCGCGACGGACGCGAAGGCCCGCGAGCGCGCCGCGTTGCGGCGGGCCCTGGCCGCCCGCGCGGATCAATTGGACCTGGCGCTGCGGCTGGCACGGTTGGACATCGAGGAGGGACGGGCCTCGGGCGACCCGCGCTACCTGGGCCGGGCGCAGGCGGCGCTCGCGCCCTGGTGGGACGCGGCCACCCCGCCTCCGGGCGTGCGGCTGCTGCGCGCCACCATCCTCCAGGGCCGCCATGAGTTCCCCGCCGCGCTGGCCGACCTGGACGCGCTGGTGCGCGAATCCCCCGACGACGCGCAGGCCTGGCTCACGCGCGCCGTCGTCCTGGGCGTGCGCGGTGAACATCCGGAGGCCGCGAGGAGCTGCGCGATGCTCACGCCCCTGGCGGGCTCGCTGGCCGGCGCGGTGTGTCAGGCCCAGGTGAAGAGCCTGGCGGGTCGCTCGAAGGAAGCCCAGGCGCTGCTGTCCGCCGCCCTGGCCCGTGGGTCCCACGGGGTGGAGGAACAGGCCTGGGCGCTGTCCACGCTCGCGGAGGCCACCGCGCGCGCGGGCGACACCGAACGCGCCACGAAGCTCTTCGCCCGCGTGCTCGCCCTGGATCCGTCGGACGCCTACACGCGCGCCGCCTACGCGGACCTGCTGCTGGACCTAGACCGGCCGCGCGACGTCATCGCCCTGGTGAAAGACCACGGCCAGGACGACAACCAGCTCTTGCGCCGCGTGCTCGCGGAAGCGGCGCTGGGCACGCCGGAGGCCCCCGCGCTCATCGAAGAGCTGGGCGCCCGCCACGCCGCCAGCCACCTGCGGGGCGACGCGCTGCACGCGCGCGAGGAGGCCCGCTTCGCCCTCCACGTCCAGATGGACGCGGCGAAGGCGCTGAAGCTCGCCCAGGTGAACTGGGAGGTGCAGCACGAACCCTGGGACGTGCGCCTGCTCCTGGAGGCCGCGCTCGCCAACCACACCCCCGACGCCGCGGGCCCTGCCCTGCGCTTCCTGGAAGCAAGCGGCGCGGACGACCCCGGCCTGATGGCGCTCGCGGAGCGCGTGCGAAAGGCGTCCCGATGAAGGCCCTGACGCTGGCCGTGTTACTGCTCCCCCTGGTGGCCCTGGCCCACAAGCCGAGCGACAGCTACCTGCACCTGGACCGCGCCGGTGACGGCTTCACCGGACGCTGGGACGTGGCCCTGCGCGACCTGGAGGACGTGCTGGTCCTGGACGCGGATGGCGACGGCGCCATCACCTGGAGCGAGCTGCGCGCAAGGCAGGCGGATGTCTCGGGCTACGCGCTCGCACGGCTGAAGCTGTCCACCGAGGGCGCTGGCTGTCCCCTGTCCGCCGCTTCCGCGCTGAGGGTGGTGCGTCACTCCGACGGGGCCTATGCCGTCGTGGACTTCACCGCCGCGTGCCCGACCGCCCCTGGGGCGCTGGACGTGGACTATTCGCTGCTCTTCGACCGCGACCCGCAGCACCGGGGCATCGTGCGCGTGGGCAGCGACGGCGCGGGCGAGCCGCTGATCCTCTCCGCTTCCCGCCACACGGCCCAGGTGTCCCTCACGGGGCTGTCGCCCTGGCGCCGCTTCGGGCAGATGGTGCACTCCGGCGTCGAACACATCTGGGCGGGCGTGGATCACCTGCTCTTCCTTTTGGCGCTGCTGCTGCCGTCCGTGCTGCGGCGCGACCGCGAGTCGGGGCGGTGGGTTCCGGTGACGGACTTCGGCTCCGCCGTGAAGGACGTGGTGAAGGTGGTGTCCGCCTTCACGCTCGCGCATTCGTTGACGCTGAGCGCCGCGTCCCTGGGCTGGGTGTCGCTGCCGTCGCGGCTGGTGGAGTCCGCCATCGCGGCCAGCGTCATCGTCGCCGCGCTAAACAATGTCTTTCCGCTGATGGATCGCACCCGCTGGATGGCCGCGTTCGCGCTGGGGCTCCTGCACGGCTTCGGCTTCGCATCCGTGCTGGCGGACCTGGAGCTGCCCGCGGGCAGCCTCGCCGTCACGCTGTTCGGGTTCAACGTGGGCGTGGAGCTGGGGCAGCTCGCGTGCGTGGCCGTCTTCCTGCCCCTGGCGTACCTGCTGCGCGGCACGCCGGTGTATCGCCGGGCGATGCTCGTGGGCGGCTCCGCGGTCATCGCCCTGGTGGCGTGCGCGTGGTTCGCGGAGCGCGCGTTCGGCGTGGGCGTGTCCTTCATCTGACGAACCTGCCCTCCAGGGCAGGGGCCCCGTCCGCTCCGGAAATCCACGCGAATCCGGGCAGCGTAATGCCGGTACCCGGATGTATGTCTGCGTTCGCGAAGACACCCGGGGATTCCAGCCTACACATCCAACGCAGCAGGAGGAGCAACTGATGAGAGCGAAAAAGCTCGCGGCGGTCCTCACCGTCGCGGCCACGCTGGGCGCGTCGAGCGCCATTGCGTCAAGCCACCGGGAAGCACCCTTCATCACGAAGTCGCCCAAGGTCGACGCGACCGACTTCTACATGTTCCGCAGCTATGAGCCGACGCGCGCGGACTTCGTGACGCTGATCGCCAACTACCTCCCCTTCCAGGAGCCGTACGGCGGTCCCAACTACTTCACGCTGGATCCCGAAGCGCTGTACGAGATCCACATCGACAACAACGGGAACGGGGAAGAGGACCTCACCTTCCAGTTCCGCTTCACCAACACGCTTGCCGACGGCAACAAGGGCGCGGCGCTGACCATCGGCACCGGCGCGCAGGCGAAGTCGGTTCCCGTGCCGCTCTTCAACGTGGGGCCCATCACCACGGCGGACCAGTCCAACCTGAACGTGCAGGAGTCCTTCACGATCAAGGTCGTCCGGGGTGACCGCCGCACGGGCACCGCCAAGGACGTGACCAACGCGGCGGGCGGTTCGGCCACGTTCCGCAAGCCCACGGACTACATCGGCACCAAGTCGCTGGGTCTGCCGGCCGCGTACGAGGCCTATGCCAAGGAGCACATCTATTCGGTGAACATCCCGGACTGTGCCACCCCGGGCAAGGTGTTCGTCGGTCAGCGCAAGGAGTCCTTCGCGGTCAACCTGGGCCCGGTGTTCGACCTGGTCAACGCGCCCGGGACGGTCATCACCGACGCGGCCAACCGCAACGCGGTGCCCAACCCGCTGGCGAAGAACAACATCACCACCCTGGCCCTGGAAGTGCCCATCGCCTGCCTCAAGGCCGGCACCCAGGACGTCATCGGTGGCTGGACGTCCGCGAGCGTGCGCCAGGCGCGCGCCATCAACCCGTCGCCCACGTTCGCGAAGCCCTCGCGTGACGGCGGCGCGTGGCAGCAGATCAGCCGCCTGGGCATGCCCCTGGTGAACGAGATCGTCATCGGCCTGCCGGACAAGGACAAGTTCAACGCGAGCGAGCCCAAGGACGACGCCCAGTTCGCCACCTACGTGACGAACCCCACCC
>SECN01000239.1 GCA_004173515.1 Myxococcaceae bacterium
TTCGCCGCCGTGGAGGACCTGGCGTACGTGGACGACCTCACCCGCCTGTTCAACACGCGCTACCTGCAGCTCGTGTTGGATCGCGAGGTGAACGAGGCCGTGCAGACGCAGCGGCCCTTCTCCCTGCTGTTCCTGGACCTGGACCGCTTCAAGGCCATCAACGACACGCACGGGCACCTGGTGGGCTCGCGGGTGCTGGTGGAGGCCGCGCGCGTGCTCAAGGGCTGCGTGCGCGACCCGGACGTGGTGGCGCGCTTCGGCGGGGACGAGTACGTGGTGCTGCTGCGCGGCACCGACTCCGGCGGCGCCCTCAAGGTGGCCGAGCGCATCCGCCGCACCATGGAGACCCACCAGTTCCTGGGTCGCGAGGGGCTGGCGCTCAAGCTCACCACCTGCATCGGCGTGGCCAGCTTCCCCGAGCACGCCCAGGACAAGGACACCCTGCTGGACCTGTCCGACCGGGCGATGTACCGGGGCAAGCGCGGCAGCCGCAACGTCGTCTACATGGCGGCGCAGGACCTGGAGGCCACCCCAGCCGAGCGGCGCCAGGGCCCGCCTTCACCCAACCCGTAGGGCCCAGGCTTCCGGGCACATCCCGCCCGGGAGCCCTGCCGCGGGCTGCTACTTGCGCAGGCTGCCCACGGTGAGGCGCTTGGGCAGCTCCGGATCCACTTCCGCGGCATCGCCGCCCTCACCCACCGCCTCCACCTCCTCGTGGGACGCGCCGGTGGTGATGAGGCGGTACTTCTGGGACGCCTCGCGGTCGTGCTGGGCCTGCGCGGGATCCAACCGGGCGATGAGCTGCCAGAACAGGGCCGCGTGCTCGCGCTCCTCGTCCATGACGTGGCGCAGGATGGCCTTGGCGTCCTCGTTGTCCGTCGCGTCCAAATGCGCGGCGTAGAGGTTGATGGCGTCCAGCTCCGCCTCGATGTTGAGCCGGATGGAGCGGGCCAGTTCGGAGTCCGTCAGCTTCCGGGGCACCAACGAGTGGAACGGGTTCGTCTGCGGCATGCGGACCTCTGCGACAGGGGGACCGGCCACCCGGGGGCGCGGAAACGTCGCCGTCCGGCCCCGGTTGGAAGGTGGCCGCGAGCATCCGTGCGAGCGAGGACGCGGTCAACCGATTCCGGTTGGGGGTGCGTTGCACGTGAACACCTGCCTCCGCCATGCTCCCCCACATGGAGACCCCCTCGCCGCTCGCGCAACTGCTCCAGGCCCTGGAAGCAGGAGATCTGCCCGCGGCCCGACTCGCGGCGGTGGCCCTGCAGCGCGCCAACGCCCATACCCACCAGGTCGCGGCGGAGGTCCTCCACGAGTTGCGTCAGCCCCTGCTGGGCGCCAAGGCGTACGCCCAGTTGCTGGCCGAGGAAGGGGGCTCCAGCGGCCCCTTGAAGCTGCTGCTCGCACAGGTGGAGCGGATGGAGCAGATCGTCTCCGACTTCATCCGCCTGGCCAGCGAGCGGCCGGCCCCGCAGCAGCGGCAGTCCCTGGCCGCGCCCATCTGGGCGGCGGCGAAGGTGTTCAGCGTCAACCCGGACTCCGCGCGCATCTCCCTGGAGGTGGAGGCGCCCGAGGACCTCACCATCCTGGGCAACGCGCGCCTCATCGAGCAGCTCACGCTCAACCTGCTCAACAACGCGCGCGACGCCATGGCCGGACGGGGCCGGGTGAAGGTGCGGCTGGCCTACGAGGGCGCATCGCCCGCCCTGTACGTGGCGGACTGGGGGCCCGGCATCCCGCAGGAGCTGCGCGCGCGCATCTTCGAGCCCTACGTCACCGCCAACAAGCGCGGCACCGGCCTGGGGCTCGCCGTCTGTCGGCGCATCGCGCACGAGCACCATGCGCAGATCTCCCTCGCGCCGCCGTCGACGATGCACGAGGTGCCGCCCCCGGCCACGGTGTTCCGCGTGCTCTTCCCGCCCACGGACGCGCCCCTCCCGCAGCGCAAGCGCCTGCTGGTGGTGGACGACGAGGGCATCATCCGGATGGTCTTCAAGGACCTGATGGACAAGGAGTGCGAGGTCATCGAGGCGGCCACCGGCGAGGCCGCGCTGGAGGTCCTGCGCTCCACCCCGGTGGACCTCATCGTCACGGACAAGAACCTGCCGGGCATCTCCGGCCTGGAGCTGGCCCAGCACGCGCGGCGGCTCAACCCCGCCTCGCGCGTCATCCTGATGACGGGCTACCCGTCGCTGGTGACGACGCAGCAGGCCCTGCAACTGGGCCTGGTGGACTACCTGCTCAAGCCCTTCGACGACATCCGCCAGGTGCGAGCGCTGCTGCGCCAGGGCCTGTACGCGCCGCCGGCCCCGCCCGCCCCCGTCGCGAGCCCCACGACGCGCCGGGTGGACGTGCTGGAGGACAACCCGGCCACGGCGCGGCAGATTTCAGAGGCCCTGGCCCTGCTGGGGCTGGAGGCGCGCATCATCGCGGGCTCCGAGGTGGCGGCGCTGGAGCCGCCCGTGGGCGTGGTGGTGTCGTGGGACTTCGCGCCGGCGTACGGCAAGAAGGCGCTGGAACTGGGCCGCGCGCTCAGCCAGGGCACGCCCTTCGTGGTGCTGGCCGAACACCTCACGATGGAGACGGCGCTGGCGTCCCTGCGCGCCGGGGCCTCCGCGTGTCTGCCCAAGCTGATGTCCGATACCCCGGCGCTCAGCCGGGAGCTGGGGCTCGCGTTCAAGACGCCCGCGGCCCCCTGAAAGGCTACGGCGTCCACGGCGTCCTCGAACCAGGAGCGAGCGCCGGAAATGCCCCGGCCCCGAGCGCCCCGCATCACGCGAGGCCCACGGGGCCGGAAGCTCACGCCAGGGACGGACCCTCAAGGCCCGTCCCGCGTGGAAGTCCACTGAGCGGGTGGCTCAGTAGTCCATGTCGTCGCCGCCGTAGTCCGGCGTGCCGCCACCGGAACCACCGCCGCCGCCCTTGCCCTTCTTCTTCGGGCGCTCGGCGATCATCGCTTCGGTGGTGAGCAGCAGGGACGCCACGGAGGCGGCGTTCTGCAGCGCGGTGCGCTCGACCTTGGTCGGGTCGATGACGCCCGCCTTCTCCAGGTCCTCGTAGGTCTCCGTGCGGGCGTTGAAGCCGAACGCGCCGGTGCCTTCCTTGACCTTGTTGATGACGACCGCGCCTTCGACGCCGGCGTTGCTGGCGATCTTGCGCAGGGGCTCCGTGAGGGCCTTGCGGATGATCTCCACGCCGAAGTCCAGCTCGCCGCCCAGCTTCAGGCCGTCCAGCGCCTTGAGGCTGCGGATGTAGGCGACACCGCCGCCGGGGACGATGCCCTCCTCGACGGCCGCGCGGGTCGCGTGCAGGGCGTCCTCCACGCGGGCCTTCTTCTCCTTCATCTCCACTTCGGTCGCCGCGCCGACGTTGATGACCGCCACGCCGCCCACGAGCTTGGCCATCCGCTCCTGGAGCTTCTCGCGGTCGTAGTCGCTGGTGACCGTCTCGATCTGGGTGCGGATGAGCTTGATGCGGCCCTCGATTTCCGCCTTCTGCCCGTTGCCGTCCACGATGGTGGTGT
Organism: Myxococcaceae bacterium; assembly: GCA_004173515.1. Taxonomy (GTDB): domain Bacteria; phylum Myxococcota; class Myxococcia; order Myxococcales; family Myxococcaceae; genus Corallococcus. The sequence goes on from SECN01000239.1 coordinate 3,524, forward strand.
TGTCCTTGTCCACCGTGATGCGCTTGGCGCGGCCCAGGTCCGTGAGGTTCAGGTTCTCGTACTTGTGACCCAGCTCCTCGCTCACCACCATGCCGCCCGTCAGCGTGGCGATGTCCTTGAGCATGTCCTTGCGGCGGTCACCGAAGCCCGGCGCCTTCACCGCGGCCACGTTCAGCACGCCCCGGATCTTGTTCACCACGAGCGTGGCCAGCGCCTCGCCCTCGATGTCGTCCGCGATGATGAGCAGCGGCTTGCCCGAGCGCGCGACCTGCTCCAGCACGGGGATCATGTCCTGCATCGACGAGACCTTCTTCTCGCTGATGAGGATGTAGGGGTCGTCCATGACGACCTCCATGCGGTCGCGGTTCGTCACGAAGTACGGAGACACGTACCCGCGGTCGAACTGCATGCCCTCGACGACGTCCAGGGTCGTCTCCAGGCCCTTGGCCTCCTCGACCGTGATGACGCCTTCCTTGCCGACCTTCTCCATCGCGTCCGCGATGGTCTGGCCGATGGTCTCATCCCCGTTCGCGGAGATGGTGCCCACCTGCGCGATGGCCTGCTTGTCCGTGGTCGTCTTGGACATCTTCTTCAGCTCGGCGACCACCACCTCCACGGCCTTGTCGATGCCGCGCTTCAAGTCCATGGGGCTGTGGCCGGCGGCCACCAGCTTCAGGCCCTCCTCGTAGATGGCCCGCGCCAGCACGGTGGCCGTCGTGGTGCCGTCGCCCGCCTTGTCGGAGGTCTTGGACGCGACCTCCTTCACCATCTGGGCGCCCATGTTCTCGAAGCGGTTCTCGAGATCGATCTCCTTGGCGACGGTGACGCCGTCCTTGGTGATGGTGGGCGAGCCGAAGCTCTTCTCGATGACCACGTTGCGGCCCTTGGGCCCCAGGGTCACCGCGACCGCATCCGCCAGGATCCTGACGCCGCGCAGAATGGAATCCCGCGCGTTCTGGTGGAAGAAGATTTCCTTCGCTGCCATCGCAACCTCCGATAATACTTGGGGAATTTCTATGAATGGGGATGGCCGTTAGCACTCGGCCATGTCGAGCGCCAACATAAGGGTCGCATCGACGATGTCAACGGAAAGGGGCAAACGTGTGGCCCCGCGGACGGCTTCCGGCCCACCTGGACAGGGGGGCGGACGACCTGCCGGGCGCTACTCGGCGAAGCGCACGAGGTTGAGCAACTGACCCATGTCCAGGGGCTTCTGGAGGGTGATGGCCACGCCCTTGCGCAGGCCCCGGTCGGAGATGTTGGCGTCGTTGCTGGCCGTCATCATCAGGACGGAGATGGACTGGAAGCGGGGGTCCGCCTTGAGCATGCCCGTGAAGGAGATGCCGTCCAGATGGGGCATGAGGTAGTCGGTGATGACCAGCCCCACGGGGTGCCGCTCCATGATGTCCAGCGCCTGCAGGGCGTCCGACGCCGAGAACACGGTGTAGCCATGCATCTCCAGATAGCGAGAGAGCATGGTGCACAGCTCGTAATCGTCGTCTACGACCAGGATGTTCACGGGGACTTGGGCAAAACGGGGCGCTGGAAGGTAACAGCCACGCCGGTCGTTGACAACGCGAAGCACGGCTTCTTAGCTGCCCGGCCGTATGGTGAAGCGCACGGCGAAGCAAGGGGAGGCACAGGGCGTGGACGCGCGACTGGACCGGGTGGCGGACGCCTTCGAGGCCACCGACTTCGAAGCCGCGCTTTCCCGGGCGGAGGCGCTGCTCAAGGACGTCCCGGAGTCACCAGAAGCCCTGCACTACCGGGCAGCGGCCCTGGTGGAGGTGGGTCGGCTGGAGGACGCGGGTCGGGCCTACGGGGCCGCCCTGAAGGTGGCGCCGGAGGACCTGGAGATCCTCCTTGGCGCGGCCGAGTTCCTGGTGTGCCGCACGGGCGAGGACCGCGAGGCGGTGGAGGAGGGCCTGGAGTGGTGCGCCCGGGGCCGGAAGCTGGCGCAGAAGGCCGACGACGTGGAGCTCGTCTACGAGTTCCTCCTGTTGGAGGGCCTGGGCCTCAACCAGTTGGGCGAGTGCGAGGCGGCGCTGAAGAGCCTGGACGCAGCGCTGGAGCACATGCCGCGCTCGCCGGATGCGCAGTTGGAGCGGGGCATCGCGCTGTTCGAGCTGTGCCGCCTGGCGCCCGCGCAGGAATCCTTTGAACGGGTCCTGAAGGACGCACCGGACGAGGCGTGGGCGCACCACTACCTGGGGCTCATCGCGGAGCGCAAGGGCGATGCGCGCGAGGCGAAGAAGCGCTTCGGCCGGGCGCAGGTGCTGGCGCCCGAGGAGCTCCCGCCGCCGGTGGCGCTGGAGGAGGAGGCGTTCGACCGGGCGGTGGAGGACGCGATGCGCGCCCTGCCCGCGCAGGTGAAGCAGTACATGGACAACGTCACGCTGGCGGTGGAGGACCTTCCGTCGGACGAGGACCTGCTGGGGCAGCAGCCGCCCCTGTCGCCGTGCATCCTGGGGGTGTTCCGGGGCACGCCGGTGGGCGAGCGCAGCGTGACGGACGCGGCGGATCATTTCCCGGCGTCCATCGTGCTGTACCAGAAGAACCTGGAGCGCTTCGCGCGCACCCGTGAGGAGCTGATCGAGCAGATCGGCATCACGGTGATGCACGAGGTCGGGCACCTGATGGGTCTGGATGAAGACGACCTGTGGGAGCGGGGACTGGACTAGCAGCGCCCTGCCCTGCCCTGATGTCCGCCATGCGAGCATGGATGAGGCTGGGACTGATGGCGGTGGCGGTGCTGGGTGTTGGCGCGTGCACGGGCGGCGGCGAGGAGGAGGAGCCACGCTCCTGTCCGCAGGTGGCGGTGTTCGCGCGCTCCTCGACGGGGACGTGCCAGAGCTACCCGACGCCGTGTGACGTGCCGGAGGGGTTCGTCGCGTGTTGCGGAGGGCTCTTCGGAGGCTGCACGTCGGACGTGTCCGGGACAAGCTGTGTGGATGATCCGTCCGACACGTGCACGCCGGGTGCGGGTGCGGACTGCCCGGGCATCTGCCAGTGAAGCAGCGGTGACGGCTCAGGCGCATTGACGCAGCCCGGTCCGAGCAGCGGTAATCGCCGACGGTAGGGCCTCCGGACCTGGTGGCCGGCTTGGTCTTCAAAACCAATGAAGGGCTGCGAGAGCAGTCCTTGGCGAGTTCGATTCCCGTGCCCTACCGCCACGCTCCGTGGTTGTCATTCATTCGCGGAGGTCTGGTAGCCTGACGCGAATCAGTGACAGACGTCATGGGAGCCAGGATTCATGGAATCCGGCTCCTCCCGGAGAAGAGCCTTGGAGCTGCAAGTGATGAGGGGGCATGTGGCCGCGGTGGTGATGGCGGCTTGGATGTTGGCCTGTACTTCCAATGCGGGCCGGGATGCGGCGAAGGAGGCAGCAGCCCCTGATCCGAGCACGCCCGCTCAGCAGAAGGCCACGGTCAGCGTCCTGGAGCCAGCCGCCCCGGTTCGGAGCAGCTTCACCTCGACGAGGCTCTACAACAATCAGGTCCTGATCGCGGGAGGAACCACCAACGGAGGCACCTCCGGAGGCATCCGCCTTGCAGAACTGCACAATCCCAACGGCGCACCCCGTTGGAAGAGCGCAAAGCCCATGAACGATGGTCGGTATGACCACGCTGCTGCCGCGTCGTTGAACAACGGCAAGGTCCTCGTGTCAGGAGGAATCACCTCCAGCGGGGATTGGCGCAGCGCGGAAACATACACCCCCGCGCAGGACACCTGGACGATCGTGGCTCCGATGAGCACGCCTCGCGTCCGCCATACAGCCACCTGGATGACCGGCGACAAGGTGCTCGTCGTCGGTGGCAACAATACGACGTCCGCGCAGGGCCTCGCCTCCGCGGAAATCTTTGATTTGGCGGCCGGAGCCTGGACGACCGTGGCCCCTCCCTCGTTTCCCTATTCAGAGCATTCAGCCACCCGGCTCAATGACGGGCGTGTACTGGTGCTGGGTAACCGGTCTCAGCACGAGCTCTACAATCCGACCACCAATACGTGGTCTCGGAGCAGCGACAGTCCTGGAATCATCAGCGCCGGACACACCGCGACCCTCCGCTTTGCAAACGGACACGATGAGGTGGTCGTCATCGGTGTGAATTGGGAGAATGGAATTCCTGTAGGCAAGACCTATCACTACTCCCCGGACACCAACCTCTGGGGAGCAACCTCTGGCCCCACCATTCCCCGACGGGGGCATCAAGCGACCCTCGTATCCAACCAGGCCGTGCGGATATCCGGCGGTGTGGATCTGTCCACTGGACTGGCGTCGACGGGGGTCGAGCGATTCAATACCAACCATACCTGGTACACGGAGCCTCCCCTCCAGTTTCCGCATCGCGAGGGCCGGGCACTGGCATTGGACTCAAGCTCCTCCATGATGGTCATCGGCGGTTGGGACACCCCCACGGACGGAGGAGTGCCCACCCGGCAGCAGGCAGAGTTGTACACAGGTTGCACCGCCACGACTTGCGGCTCCCCGGGGCCTGCCTGCGGGACCCTCCCGGACGGCTGCGGGGGCGCCCTGAACTGCGGTTCCTGCACGAATGGAGGAACGTGCGACTCCCAGACCCACCAGTGCTCACCGCCGCCCTGCGTTTCGAACCCCAACACCTGCGCCTCCAAGTGCGGAGCGACCCAGGACAACTGCGGTGCGACACGTGACTGTGGTCCCTGTCCGCCGTGCGCATTGGGAACGGTCTGGTGCTGTGGCGCGTGCTACCAGGCGTCACAGTGCGATTCGATGTGCTGATGCGCTGAGCAAGACTCAGGCACACCGGTGTCACATCCGAGTGCGCTCTCTCCTGCAACCACGGCCGAATGCATCACAGAGGGCACGCCCTGATTGGCGAGCCATGGAGTCCTGCCGATTCGCGGATCAGGGTTGCCGGAACATTTCCCAGCCCATTTCGCCCGTGAAAATGCCCACGATTGTCAGGCGCTGTAAGTCCTGCAAGAGAACGCGCTTCCTGAAGAATTCACAAAGCCCGTGGAGCCTCCACCAGCAAGCCGTGGCGCATGGCCCACGTCGACTGCGTCAAGGACACCCCGACCTGCTCAAATCCCAAGAGGCCCTTCAACCTTGCCATGACGAGAAAAGCCCTCTACCCACATCCGGATGAGTTTCTCGTCAAAGTCCTCCCATGTCATCTCCAAATACCAACTATACCAATAAAAAGGATCATCATTAATCACAGAAAAAACATGACCCACCAACTCCGCATCACCCTTGACCGAACCAGCCACCGGATGCGTAAGAGTATTCACCTCACCAACCTCAACCCAATCCTTATCCAGGAATCTCAACAGCGCGAAGCCCGCTTCTTTGGATACCGGGAAAGACACACTCCTCACAACCTTCAACAGGGTTGAATAATACTGCCTCTCAGGACTCCCATGAGGAAACTGCGCCAGGAACCGGTCATCGTTCTCAAACATTGGCTCACCAAGGCCCCAACGGCCCGATATGACGCTTAACATCAAAGCCCTTTTGTTCCAGCATTCCCGTGGCCTTGCCGTAACGAGCCTTATAGTCGGACAACTTAGACTCGAAGTTGAAGTATTTCGCATCAACACCGTTGAATACAGCCGTCTTTAGCGCGCGAACATCACCCGTCGCAAAGCGAAGCCCGTACTTCATCGCACCTGCAACAATATAGTGATCATTCACCACGATCGTCTGCTCGGCAGCCTTCATGGCGGCCAATGCCTCATCATAAGAAGAAGGCGTCCGCAGAAGCTGAATTCCATATTCCTTCTTCAACCGCTCAAGGTTCATGCGGGTCCTACCAGGCAGCCCGTTCTCCGCCGCCCGCATGAATTCCCACTCGACCCTGTGATCAATACTCAAAGCACCTCGATACCTATCCATGAATGCAGCGGCATCAACATCCCCCTTCACGAAATGGGAGAGGATGTTATTGTCTATCAAGACATTATTAGCACTGGACACTCCCTCAGAGAGCAAGGCAACAGCACCCTCACCTGAAGGCAACAACAACCGCTCACTTGCCGACAGATCCGTGCTCCGGCTGATGACCGTGCCCTCAACCACCATCTCGGAGGGGCGTAGCGCGCGCTGACCGGGAGGCAGGCTTCGCCTGAATCCTGCTTCAGCCGGAAGGATCTCCACAGCGGGCGGTGCGCGCCTGAGCCCACCTGCGGCAAGCCCAGCCCAGCCCCCAACAACGCCTGACATCCGGCCAACGCCCAGGGCCGAGGTGTCGAACTGCCCCTGCCCCACCCCCCGCAGGAACTGTCGCTTGCCACTCTGATACTCCGAGGGCGAGTTCGCGACCCATTCCGGCAGCAGGCCGATTCCGAAGATACCGACAGGGATGCCGCCCGCGAACTTGACGGCCGTGGAGGCCATGAAACCCGCCGTGTAACCACCCGGCGACACGTTGCCGTCCCAGTCGGTCCCCAACCACAGGCCCCAATCCCCGACCGTGTTGCCCGCCGACTCGACACCATGGCCTGCCCAGCCCACGGCGCCCTTGTAGCCGTCGTAGGCCATCCCGGCGCCGGTACCGATGTCGTCGGCCATCAACGACATCCGCGTGGAGAAGGGGCAGCGTCCTCCGGGTGACTCGGGGCAATAGCCTCCCGCCATCACCGCCGTTGTTCCGTCCGGATCCACCCGCCCCGTCGGGCTTCCATTCGCGTACAGCCAGGGCTGCAAGCTGCCTGGCTTGAACGGATCCCCCGATGCCGGATCCATGCTCAGGAACCGGCCCTGGCTGGGCGAATACCAACGCTGCTGCGCGTACACCAGGTTCGTGTCCGCGTCGAAGCTGTGGCCCGTGAAGCCCGTGCTCGGCGCCCCCGACTCCGGCTTGTCCGTGCCCTGATACCCGCCCCAGGCGTCGTAGCGGAACGAAGCCAACCCGCTGGACGTCATGCGCGCTGCGGTGCTGCCCAGGCCGTCATGCAGGAGCCGCTCGCCTCCCGCGGACACCGTCAGGCCTCCCAGCTGCTCGTAGAACAGCCGGCTCGCCCCCGTCCGCT
>SECN01000726.1 GCA_004173515.1 Myxococcaceae bacterium
CCCCCACCACCCCCACCAGCCTCACCCGGTGCCGTTCCATCACCTTCAAGGCACCCAGGAGGGTATCTGTGGGAAAAACTGTGGCAATGAAGGTCGACACCGCTTCCTTGAAACCCCGGCCCTGCCCCATTTCTACGACCTCCCAGCGAATACCTCGTACCTCCTGCAACTGCCCTGCCGTCGCATGAAAGTCCCTGTGCGACACGGCGGCAACGTCCGGCGGTCGGGCGTAGAATGAAGCTGTGACATCACGACAGGCAGCGGCACCCCGGTTGAGCCGGATGGCGGACCTCTTCACGCGAGCAGTCGAGCGCGGCAAGGAGGGGTTGCTGACACTGAGCTTCAAGCCGGATGAGCTCTACCGGGTGCCCACGGACGACGGGGCCTCCATCGCGCTGGGGCGCTACCACCCGCGCGGCGAGCGCCGGTACGCCGAGCCCGTCATCCTGTGCCACGGGCTGGGAGCCAACCGCTTCCACATGGACTTCAATGAGCAGTACAGCCTGGCGCGCTATCTGGCGCGGGCCGGGTTCGAGACCTGGGTCATCGAGCTGCGCGGCCGGGGGCTCGCCGGGGCATGCGCCGACTGGAATTTTGATGATCAGGCGGAACACGATGTGAGAACGGCTTTGCGCACGGTGTTGTCCACCGGTGCCCAGCAGGTGCTCTGGGTGGGCCACTCCAAGGGCGGCCTGATGCTCTACGCCCACCTGGCGAAGAACCCCCAGGCGCCGGTGAAGGCGGGCGTGGCCCTGGGCGCGCCGTTCACCTTCGCGGTGCAGCCGGGCCTGCGCGCCTTCGTGCAGCGGGTGGAGCCCATCCTCAAGCTGAAGGTCATCCCCACCCGGCGCGTCACCAGCATCGCCTTCTTCGGGGCGCCGCCAGGGCCGCTCACCCGGTACATGATGCTGGCGGAGAACATGGATCCGCAGGTGGTGCGCTGGGCGCTGGCCAACGTGCCGGCGGACATCGCGGGCGGCGTGGGGCGGCAGTTCGCCCGGTGGATCGTCTCCAACAAGTTCACCTCCTATGACGGCGGGTTCGACTACCGCGAGCCGCTGGCCGGGGTGCGCATCCCCTTCCTGCTGATCGCCGGCAGCCGGGACCTGCTCGCGCCGCCGCTGGCGGTGGCCCGGGCGAAGGAGCACCTGGGCGGACCGGTGAAGATGCTGGTCGCCGGAAAGGGCCACGGCTTCGCGGAGGACTATGGCCACGCGGACCTGGTGCTGGGCCGGAAGGCGCCGGACGAAATCTTCCCCCAGGTGGAGGCCTTCCTGACGTCCAACGCCACGAAGCTGTAGGGGCGACGCCCGGGGCTCCCCCGAGGTTCCGGAGACGCCCCGTGGGTTGTCCGGGCCCCGACGCCGTGCTACCCGGAAGCCCGTCCCATGGGCCCATCCGTTCGCTTCCCATCCCGGCCGTGACGTCCCGCTTGAAAGCCCCGCGGCCCGGCACCACCGTGGAAGGTCCCCCGCTGTCCGCCCCGAGGCCTCCGCGCATGCGTCCTGCTTTCCTCCGCGCCTCCCTGCTGTCCTGGTCCGCCGCCCTGATTCTGGGCGCTGGCGTACTGGGACAGGCCGGCTGCCGTCCGCCGACGCAGGAGGGCCCGGACCCCACGGTGGTCGCCACCGTGAACGGTGAGTCGCTCAGCCGGACGGACTTCGAACAGGAGCTGGGCCGGGAGCTGGCGACCACCGAAGGGCCTGAGCCCACGCCGGAGGAGGTGGAACCCTTCAAGCGCGCGCTCGTGGACACGCTGGTCAAGCGGATGCTGCTGCTCCAGGCGGCCAAGCAGAACAACATCGCGGTGACGCCCGAAGAGGTGGACCGGGGCGTGCTGCGGCTGTCGGGCGACTACCCGGCCGGCAACTTCAACGAGGTGCTCGCCCAGGGGCAGCTGTCCATGGCGGAGCTGCGCGCGCGGGAGGCCAGCCGGCTCACCATCGAGAAGCTCTTCACGCACCACGTCTATTCGCGCGTGGCGGTGACGGAGGAGGAGCTGCGCGCGTACTACGCGGCGCACGAGGCGGACTTCCAGGAGCCGGAGGAGGTCCACGCGGCGCAGATGGTGGTCAAGGGCCTGGACGAGGCGCGCAGGCTCCAGGTGCAGCTCAAGTCCGGCAAGAAGTTCTCCGACCTGGCCCGGCGCTATTCGCTCAGCGCGGACGCCAAGGTGGGCGGGGACCTGGGCTTCTTCCCCCGGGGACAGATGCCGCCGGCCTTCGACGAGGTGGTATTCAAGCTGGGGGTGGGGCAGGTTTCGGACGTGGTGTCCACGGAGTACGGCTACCACCTGTTCAAGGTGCTGGAGCGCAGG
>SECN01000727.1 GCA_004173515.1 Myxococcaceae bacterium
GTGGGTGGTGGCGGGGAGGCGTGGGCTGCGCGCGACGAACAGGTGCGCCAGCGGGTGGCGGCGGCTCCGGAGGGATTGGAGGCGCTTCGGGACACGCTGTACTTCCGGGAGCGCGTGCCCGCGTTCCTGCACCACCTCAACTACTTCAAGGCCCACCGGCTGGAGGTGTTCAACCCGCTGATGGACCGCGAGGTGCTGGCCTTGTCCCGGGCGTTGCCCGCGGCGTGGCGCACCGACAAGCGGTTGTTCAAGGACAGCTACCGGCGACAGTTCGCGGAGCACCTGGACATCCCGTTCGCGGACACGAGCAATGGCGTGGACTGGGCCCGGATGCTGCGGCGCTCGCCCCGGGTGGTGGCGTTCCTGCGGGAGGGCCTGGAGGCGCTGCCTTCGCCGCTGGTCCCGGAGGTCTTCGTGGCGCAGTTGGAGGGATTGGTGCGGGGGACTCCCGTCGTGGCGGAGCCCGGGAGCTACCGGGTGGCGCCGGAGCAACTGGTCATGCGCGCGTTCGTCCTGGGTCAGTGGTTGCGTGACAGTCCCATCTCGGAGGTGGCCAGTCGCTCGAAGAGTTCGCGGGCCCGTGCGGCGCCCGCGTCGGAGGTCAGGGCGAAGCAGGTGTAGCGCTCCACGTCGGCGGCGTTCATGCGCCGCTGCATGAGGCCCTGCGACTTGTGCTCGGCGATGAGCCAGTTGACGACGACGTGGAAGTCCAGCCGGCCCCCATGTCCAATCGGCCGTGTCCGGTCGAAGTCGAACGGGCCCGTGTCGGTGCGCAGGGCGGTGAGCGGGTGGGGGACGGTTCCCTCCGAAGCGGGCGTGTCGAGCGCGAGGATGGGATAGCCCTCCGGCTGTGGCGGGCCGTTGCGCGTGTGGAGGGAAACGCCAAGCACCGCCGGGCGCTCGTCGGGAGCGAGCGCGGCGACGGCCTCCAGCGCCAGCAGCGTGGACAGCCGGTGGTGCGCATGCGTCCGGGCGGTGGGCATCATCAGGAACAGGAAGTCATAGCGGCCATGGGTGAATCGTTCTCGCAGTTGGTGGCGCACGGCCTCCACATCCCAGCCCTCTGGCGCGAGGGCATCCGGTGTCAGCGAATAGCCCGTGTCTGGCTGGTCCAGGAAGAAGCAGTCGCGCAGGCCGAGGATGCGCGCGGCGCCCAGCAGTTCCTGCTTGCGGAGGGCGGGGAGGTGGACGCGGGCCACCGCTTCGTCGGTGAGTCGCAGGCGGTAGAGCGATTCCGCGAACGTGGCGTAGCGGAAGCCTCCCTCGCCGTTGGTGAGCACAACGAGGTCCGCTTCGGCGCCGAGCGCATGTGTCGCCTGGAACACCGCTCCGGCGAACATCGTCTCGTCGTCGGGATGGGCGGTCACGAGCAGCAGGCGCGGGGGAGGGACGGGGCTCATGGGCGCAAGCATGCACGTCGGACCCGACATCTAGAGTCCTCCGTGTCGCGCGTCACCCCGTGGAGGCGTTCCTGGACCGGTTGACCGTGTTGCTCTTCACCGCGTTCCTGGACTCGGTGGCGCTGTTGATGATCGTCCCGCTGCTGCCCTTCCATGCGACCCACCTGGGCGGTGGAGGCGCCGTGGTGGGCCTGCTCATGGCGACGGTGCCGTTGGTGCAACTCGTGAGTGCACCGCTCTGGGGGCGGCTGTCGGACCGCGTGGGCCGCAAGCCGGTGTTGCTCATCGGGATGACGGCCGCCGTGGTGGCCTCCGTGCTGCTGGCGCTCGCGGATTCACTGCCGGGGTTGTTCCTCTCGCGGGTGGTGCAGGGCGTGGGCGGGGGGACGGTGGGAGTGCTCCAGGCGTACGTCGTGGACGTCACGCGACCCGAGGCGCGGGCGCAGGCGCTGGGCCGGGTGTCCGCGGCGACGAGCCTGGGGGTGATGCTGGGGCCGGCGCTGGGGGCGCTGGGCGCGAACCTGGGGCCCGCGATGCCGGGGCTCTTCGCCGCGGGGCTGGGGGCGTGCAACGTGCTGCTCGCGGCGCGGTTCCTTCCGGAGGCTTCCATTGGGGGGCGTGCTGTCAGCGCGGGTCTGGATGGGGTTTGGGGAGATGTGTCGCGGGTGCTGTTGCATCCACGTGAGCCCATGGCCCGGTGGGTCTGGACGTATGCGTTGGCGATGGGGGCCTTCCAGGGGGGCACGGCCGTGTTGTCCTTGCTGCTGGCCTCTCGGTTTGGATTGACCGCGCGGACGGTGGGCTGGGTGTATCTGTTCACGGGGGCCGTGGCGGTGGTGGCGCGGGCGCTCCTGCTGGGCAGGGCGGTGGCGCGGCTGGGCGAGCTGCGGTTGTGGCGGTGGGGCGTGGTGCTGTTG
>SECN01000240.1 GCA_004173515.1 Myxococcaceae bacterium
CTGGGCCAGAAGCGCTACGCGGAAGCGGTGGACCTCTTGCGCCCCAACCTGGACGCGGGCGACGACGACGTGGACACCCTCTACCTGCTGGGCGTGGCCTACCTGGGCGCGGGGGATGCGCCCAAGGGCGAGCTGCTGCTCGACGAGGCCGCCCGCCTGGACTCCGACTACCGCCAGGGCGCCATCGACCTGGAGCGCGGTCGCTTCCGCCTCCAGCACGGCGACCTCAAGGGCGCGCGCGAGGCGCTGGAGCGCTTCCTCCAGGTGCGTCAGGGCTCGGTGGAGGGCCGCGTGCTGCTCTCGCGCGTGCTGGCGAAGGAAGGCCAGGTGGCCGAGGCGAAGGCGATGCGCGACGCCGCCTGGCGCGAGTACACCGTGGCGCCCCGCTTCCAGCGCCGCCGCGACCGCTGGTGGGCGTACCGGGCGCGCCCGTCCCGTCCGCTGATGTACGCCGCGCTGGCGCTGGTGATGATGGGCGTGGGGGCCTACGTGACCCGCCAGCTGCCCCTGCACGACATGGCGCCGCGCTACTATGATGAGCCCTACGCTGCGGATGACCCGGGCGGGGACGACGCGGAGTAGTCCGCCGAAGCCCGCGCCAGGGCCCTTCGCCCGACCCGAGGCCAAGGCTCCGCGCATGTTCCCCCTGCCGTCCCAGGTGCTGCGCCAGCGGGAGGGAACGCTGGCGGACACGCCCTTCCCGCTGCTGCTGCACGCGCTGCTGATGGAGGAGCGCACCTGCACGCTGGAGCTCAAGGTGCGCCAGCGCGAGAAGCGCATCACCTTCGAGGACGGCGCGCCGGTGGCGTGCAACTCCAACCTGCTGCACGAGACGCTGGGCAAGTACCTGGTGGAGAAGGGCCGCCTGTCGGAGGCCGACTACCAGAAGGCCCTGGCGGAGAGCGTGTCCTCCGGCATGCAGATGGGCGCGCTGCTCGTGCAGAAGGCGCTGATCAGCCCCTTCGACCTCTACAAGCAATTGCAGGCGAACCTGGCGCACAAACTGCTGGACTGCTTCCGCTGGACGGAGGCGCGCTACCGGCTCATCTCCGACGTGGAGACCCCGGACGCCACCGTGCGCGCCAACAGCGCGCAGCTCATCCTCACCGGCGTCTCCACCCAACTGCCCTTCGACGCCGTCGCCACGCACTTCACCTTCACCGACGACCGCCGCTTCGGACAGATGCCCGGCGTGGAGTCCGCGCCCAAGCTGTCCTCCAAGGACGCGCGCCTCTTCCAGGCCCTGCGCCAGCGGCCCACCTTCAACGAGCTGCTGGAGCGCACCGGCTTCGACATGGAGTCCGTGCTGCGCCGCCTCTACGCGCTGTGCCTGCTGGGCGTGGCGGGCTTCGTGGAGGACGTGGACGCGCGCGCCCAGGCGCTGGCCCAGAAGGCCCCCGCCGTTCCCGCCCACGTGCCGGAGCCCGTCCCCACGCCGGTGCCCGTGCCGTCCCAGGCCCCCTCGGGCACGCCCTTCGCGGACGAGGACGAGGCCGCGCGCAACGCGCTGTTGGGCGCGTTCCTCTCCCACCGGAGCCAGGACCCGTTCGCGCTCCTGGACGTGCCGGAGGACGTGCAGCCGGTGGCGCTGCGCAAGGCGTTCCTCGCCGCCGCGGACCGGTTCGCCCCGCTGCGCTTCCAGACCTCGGAGCTGAAGGAGAAGGCGGAAGGGCTGCTCGCCGCCTATGCCCGGGCCTACGGCGCGCTGTCGGAGCCGGAGCAGAACGCGCTGTGGAAGAAGCGCCGGCAGGCCCACCGGGAGAAGGCCCGGGGCACCGGCCGGCCCACGGCGGCCGAACAGTTCCGCATCCGCACCGACCTGCTGGACGCGACCGCCCAGTTCGACGAGGCGAAGCGGCGCCTGGAGGCGCGCAACTTCGCGGGCGCCTTCGAATACTTCGAGTACGCCTGCGACATCGACCCCCGGCCGCTCTACCAGGCCCACCGCGCCTGGGCGCGCTACCTGATGAAGCCGGAGGCCCACGGCCGGCTCGTCATCCAGGAACTCCAGGAACTGGTGCGCCAGGAGCCCGGACTGGAGGAGGGCTGGGCCTTCCTGGGGGACGTGGCCCGGGGCGAGGGCCAGTGGGCGCTCGCGGAGGACGCGCTGCGCAAGGCCTTCAAGTTGAACCCCCAGCAGCGCCGCTACGTGGCGCTCATCCAGGACATCGCCCGGCGGCGGTGAGTCCTGCCGCCGGGCGGGTGCGACACTAGGGGAGGGCGTTGATCGCGGCGCGTCGCTCCGCCGACAACCCCTCGCCGTCGGCCAGATCACCGATCGCCTGGTTGACGACGACGAAGTTCTCGCGGGTCACCGTCTTGTTTTCCAGGAGTCGGAACAGCTCCTGGAAGTCCTGATACTGGGTCACCTTGCCCAGTTCAAACTCGTCGTACAGGCTCGCCGACTCGCGCCCGCTGTTGGTGCAATAGGAGTAGATGGGCTGGAAGTAGCGCGTCTTGGGGGGCACCTCGATGGAGATGCGCTGCGCGATCATCCCGTTCTGCACCAGGAGGCTCCGGGAGACGAAGATGAGGCCCGGGGGCAACTGGAGGGTGATGGGCGCGTTCGTGTTGTTGTTGAAGATGAAGCAGAGGCGCACCTGCTCGCCCTGTCCCTTGGCTTCGTCCGGGTACTTGTCGTCGCAGTCCTCCGGGTTGGAGGGGTTGTAACCCTTGATAGGCTCCTCCAGCGTCAGGCCCTCCGGCAGGGTGAAAGGCAGGCCTTCCGGCTCCTCTTCGCTGAGGCCCATTCCCGGACGGTTCTTCTCGTCGGTGGTTCCTCCTCCGTCGGGATTCTCGTTGGAGTCGCCATCATCGCTGCAGGCCGCCAGGGCCAACGCCATCGCCACCACACCCGCGCGCCATGCCAGATGCCAGTTCATCGCTGCTCCTCCTGATCGCTGCTTGTTCGCGTCCCACGTCCGGCCCACTTCACGTCGGACCCGTTCGAGACCACGTGCGCCAGGATGCGTCAAGCGCTCCCGGCGACGGCCCACGGGGGAATGTCCGACAGGCTGGAAGGCGACCCCGCCCCGTCCAGTTGGCGGATGCCCTTCACGCTTGCCTGTGGAGGATAAGGTGAAGGTAAATCGAGGTCTGGAAGACTCCTACCTTCTGTTTGACCAGGGGACAGCCATGCGGCGCAAGGGCGAATCAGGCCAGGTAGCGGTGGAGACGGCCATCGTCCTCCCCCTTTTCGTCTTCTTGCTGCTGGGCATCCTTCAACTGGGCATGATGCACCAAGCGCGCTTGCTGACGAAGTACGCGGCCTACAAGGCCGTGCGCGCCGGCTCCCTCCACAACGCGGACGTGGAGATGATGGAGAAGGCCGCGCTCGCGGTGCTGCTGCCGATGGTGAGCCAGGCGGGCGGCGGTGGGGCGGAGATCCTCAAGCCCATCGCCAGCGCTTCGGACTACGCGCAGAAGTGGAACTCGTCGGGCATCAAGCAGAACAAGATGCCGGATGCGAACCTGAAGTTCGCGGAGGTCCACATCTGCGCGCCCCTCAAGGGCGACATCACCTCTGGCACCCACAGCAACAAGGAACTCGACTTCGACGACCCCAGGGTCGCGGCCGGCGGTGACTGGGCGCAGAGCCTGCGCACCAAGCTGAGCGTCCAGGTGACGTTCAACTACCGTCTGCCCATCCCCTTCGCGGACGTCACCATCTACAACATCGCCCGTGGGCAGCAGACCCTTCCGTACGTGCTGAGGCTGGGCAAGGAAGAGGACCAGACGGCCAGGGCGTACGTCGACTTCCGGACCGCCCCCCTGGATGCCGCGGCGCAGAACAAGCTCTACATCCTGCCCATCCGCGCCACCTACATCATGCGGATGCACTCGAACTTCTACCTCACGCAGAAAGCCCTTCCGGACGAAAACAAATGCACCTTCACGTTCGACCAGGCGGCGGAATGAGCTCGAAACGCGTTCTTCGACGCAGTGCCCGCGGCCAGTCGCTGGTGCTGGCCTGTCTGTCCTTCTTGCTGCTCGCGCTGATGACGACGCTCAGCTTCAACCTGAGCCACGCCCTGCGCGAGAAGATGAGCCTGCAGCAGCACAGCGACACCATGGCCTATTCCATGGCCGTGCTGGAGGCGCGCTCGCTCAACTACTACGCGGTCACCAACCGCTCCATCGCGGCCTCCTACGCGGCCATGACGAGCGTGCACGGCTACATGGCCGCCGCCAGCGTCACCGGCGACATGATGAGCGCCGGCAGCACGAACTTCATCTTCATCGCCTTGGAGGAGTTGGCGCAGTGCTACCCCAACCTCTCGCACTGCGCGCATGCCATCGAGGCGGCGAAGATCTCGGGCAAGTACAGCCAGAAGGCGAACGACTACAACAAGAAGGTCAAGAACATCGAAAGCTCCTTCAACAAGGTCATCAAGGGCCTCAACGACATGGCCAACGACTTGCACATGTCGCAGGCCGCCGTGCACATGTCGACGGCCAACGCGGTGCGAGACGGTCAGTCGTCGGACCTCAAGGACCTCACCGACTACAACGCTCCGGGGGCGACCTCCCTGGCCATGGGGGTGGGCGGCATCAACATGGATGAGTTCGACTGCGTGGTGGACGGGAAGAACTGCCAGAAGGCGCAGAGCACCTCCAAGCAGGCGCGCGCCCGCGTGATGACCGAGGTCGCCAACGGCACCCGCCCCGGCTGGGCCGCCGACCGCAGCATCCCGCTGTTGATGAATGGCATTCCCACGTACCTGAACAACACGTTCCAGAAGTCGCTCCTCAAGGACATCCCGAGCCGCGGCACGCACATGGGCATCACCCACTCGGGCACGGCGAAGGTCGTGAAGGCCATGAAGGACGTCCACGCCAACGGTCAGCTCAACGGCAACACGGGTGATGCCGTCGCAGCGGATGAGCACGGCATGCTCTTCCAGCAGTGGCGTGACGGCGCGATGATCTGGTCGTACGAGTCCAAGATCAGCAGCCGTTCGAGCGGCAGCGAACACACGCCGGGCGGCGCTCACAGCGGCCAGCACAAGGATTTCACGGGCGTCAACACCAAGGACCTGGCCTCGTGCAGCACGGAGGGCAACTGCTTCATGAAGTTCCGTGGCATGACCTCCCAGGCGGATGACTGGGGCCAGCCGCGCGCCTACAGCTATGTCACCCGGCAGTTCTTCCAGGGCTCCTACGGCAAGGCTCCCTGGGAGCTCAACAGCTCCGGCACCCTCAAGTTCGGCCACGGGGAGCAGGGGACCGGGACGCTGCGGCTCGCGCCGGGAGAAGGGGCCGCCCTCTCCAAGGCGCTCGTCTACTACCACCGCCTGGGTCAGAACGGCTGGAAGGAGGCCCCCAGCCTCTTCAACCCCTACTGGCGCGCCAAGCTCCACCCGTTCACGGCGCAGGAGGCGGCGAAGGTGCTCAACGCCGCGAACAACACGGAAGGCGGCCAGATCGCGGCCTCCGCACAGGGACTGACCCTATGAACCGTCGCCTTCATGTCCGCAGCCGTGGCGCCGCCTCCGTGGAGATGGCGCTGTCCATGATCGTCCTCATTCCCATCTTCCTGTACGCGCTGTTCCTGGATGACCTGCTGCGCTACTCACTGGATGCCCAGGAGGGCGCGCTCTCCACGGTGTGGGACTTCACCGTTCAGGACTACACCAAGGCCCCCACCCAGGTGGAGCGCTTCGCCCGCCTGACCTTCTGCGACCACGAGTCCGGCATCGACCGCACGAACGCGATCGGCGGCGACGGCTCCTACCTGGACTGCAGCGACACCGACCACCACAAGTCCCTGGTGGCCCACGTGTGCTGGATGAACGACAACGCCAAGCAGGTGACGTGCACCGAGGGTGACAAGAACGCGGGCTCGTCGATTGACCCCACCCACCGGGGCTTCCAGGGCGAGTTCACCACGGGCGGTCTGGTGAGGTGCTCGGCCCGGGCCGTGGTGGAGAACTACATGCTGCCCGAGCAGTTCCTGCCTCAGTTCAGCAAGGAGAAGCTGGTCAAGAAGAACTGGGGCAAGGACAACGTGGGTGCGGTCCACGAGAACTCCCAGGCGGGTGTGGAGGGCACGGGCCGCACGGACGGCAACGCCTACTTCCTCAAGGAGCAGAAGATGGCGATCCTCACCGACACCTGGGCTCTCACCCAGGAGGCGGACACGGAGCCCGGCGACAAGAGCGGTGAGATCTATGACCGGGTCAACTTCACCTACAGGAGGGCCCCCCGGTACGGGATCATGGCCGGTGACTACGCGACCTTCAGTCAGAAGATCACGCAGGACCTCCTGTCACCGCTGGCCCTGGCGATGGGCGACTCCCCCCTGACCCCGAACGTGGGCATCAAGCCCCACACGGGCAGCACGCCCACGCCCTCTATCGAGATCTCCCAGGAAGGGCGCGGCGGAAGCTCGGCGCGCTACTTCACCACCGAATGGCGGGACTGGGACTCGAACAAGAGCATGGGCATCTACCAGAGCGGCGATCGCGGTGACTGGTACATGGGCTGCAAGGACGCGGAAAAGTGCTGAACGAGCTGGCCCACCACCCTGCGTTTCGCGCGGGTGTGCTTCTGTCGTCCGTTGCCGTGGTGGGCTTGCTCATTGGCGCGGCCTGGGAAGATGTCCGCTACCGCGGCGCTCCCACGGCGCTGGAGCGCGTGGAGGCCAAGGTCGAGGCGCGGGAGACGGAGCAGGACAAGGGATTTCCGGCCCGGACGAAGCGGGACGAGGCCATCCTGGCGCGGACGTTGACGTACTTTCCGCCCTATCCGAACGCGAGCCGTCCGGAAGCGCTGGCTGCGGACTACCTGGGCCCGGAGGCGCCCATCGCGGTGTCCTGGTTCGCCACCACGGACTCGTCGGATCAGGTACTCCAGCACTACCGCAAGGTGCTGTTGGACCAGGGGCTGCCAGTCATCGGCATGCGCTTCAACGTGAACGCGGGCTACGTGGGCTACTGGGTCCCGGACACCGAGGAGGTCCGCCTCGTCTCCACCCTTCATCAGGGCGGTGAGACGATGGCGTTCGTGTCCGCCGGACAGATGGCCAATGTCCTGAACCGCGACGAGCGGGTGCCGGAGTGGATCCCCGTGCCTGCCGGGCTCAGGGATGCCTCCTCCCTGACGCTGAAGATGGAGGGGCTCGACAACACCACGGTGACCGGCAAGCTGTCCGACGCGACAGTGGAAGCGGCGGAGCAGTCCTACCGGCAGACGCTGCGCGCCCGGGGCTGGGTGGCGGAGGCCGGCAGCTCTCCGGGCTTCCAGCAGCGGGAGTTGACTGTCAGCAACACGGGCCTGCGCGGTCAGGTCATCCTGAAGCAGGCGGCCGGTGACGAGGTGGAGTTCCACTTGTCGCTGATACAAAAGCCGGAGGCCCTGCCATGAACACGGTACGAGAGGAGCGCTGGATCATGAAGAAGCTTGGTGGCTGGACCCTGGCGATGGGCGTGAGCGCGATGCTGTTCGCGGCTCCGTCCGCCTGGGCGAAGGAATGCCCGCAGGTCTGCATGGAGGACTTCGCGAGGAGCACGAAGCTGTGCAAGCAGAACATGAAGTCCAAGTCGACCGAGTGCGTGCAGATGATGACGCAGGTGAAGGACGACTGCCTCAAGGAGTGCAAGAGCCCGTCGCAGAAGTCGCCCCAGCAGGAGGCTCCTCCCGATGAAGAACAATAAGCTCCTGCGCCGCCAGCGCGGCCAGGCGATGTCCGAGTACGGCGTCATCTCCGCGGCCTTCTTCGGCTTCTCGGTGATGAGCTGGCCGTTCCTCGTGCAGTTGATCAACGCCCTGCACACGTATTTCCAGTCCGTCTACTACGTCATCCAGTCCCCCATCCCCTGAAGCGGGGGATGCAGGGCCGGACCCCGGGCCTTCATGGCCCGGGGGACGGATGGCGCGACGTCAGGGCTTCACGGTGGTGACGAACACCGCCTTGCCCCCCTCGACCTTCATCACCACGGCCTGCTTCACCGCGTCGCGGTTGGCGTCCAGGTTGATGGTGCCCGCGACCCCCGGAAAGTCCTTCGTCGCGGCGATGGCGTCGCGGATGGCGGGACCGGAGGTGTCCGGCGCGCGCTTCATCGCATCCACCAGCAGCCGCGCGGCGTCGTACGCGAGCACCGCCACGCTGTCCGGCACCGCCCCGTAGGCGCCCTTGTACTTCTTGAGGAAGTTCTGGACGACGGGGTCCGGGTTGTCCGGCGAGTAGTGGTTGGAGAAGTAGCTGCCGTCCAACGCGGATCCGCCCAACTCGAAGAGCTTGTCGGAGTCCCACCCGTCACCGCCCAGCAGCGGCACGCGCAGGCCCACCTCGCGCGCCTGCCGCGCGATGATGCCCACGTCGGTGTAGTAGCCGGGCACGAACACCGCCTCCGGCTTGCGGTTCTTGATGGCCGTCAGCTGCGCGCGGAAGTCGGTGTCGCCCTTGGAGTAGCTCTCCTGGGTGAGGACCTCTCCGCCGAACGCCTTGAACTTCTCGTTGAACACCTCCGCCAGTCCCACGGAGAACGCGCTCTTGTTGTCCACGAGCATCGCCACCTTGGACAGCTTCAGGTTCTCCCGCGCGAACTTCGCCATCACCAGGCCCTGGAACGGGTCGATGAAGCAGACGCGGAAGATGTAGTCGCCCTTCTTCGTCACCTCCGGGCTGGTGGAGGTGGGCGTAATCATGGGCACGCGCCCGGCCTGCGCCTTGTCCGCCATGGCCATGGACACGGAGGACGCGGCCTCGCCCAGGAGCGCCACCACCTTGTCCTGCGCGATGAGCCGCGTGGCGGCCTGGGCGCCTTCCTCCGGGCGGCCCTGGCTGTCGTAGACGCGCACCACCAGCTTCTGGCCCCTCACGCCGCCCGCGGCGTTGGCCTCCTGGAGCGCCAGGTCGATGCCGTTGCGCGCGGAGATGCCGAAGGTGGCCTCGGAGCCGGTGAGGCTGCCCACCTCGCCGATGAGCAGGCTCCCCTCGGGCGGAGGACCCGGCGGGGCGGACGTGGCCTTCGCGTCCGGCGACGTGGGGGCAGGCGCGGGAGCAGCGGACTTCTTCTCACAGCCCACCAGGGCCAGGACCAGCGCGGTGAGCAGGAGGGGCAGGGGATGGCGCATCAGGAAAGGCTCCTCGTCCGGAGTGCGGCGGAAAGCAGACGGCCGCACCCTAGCTTGACCCGTGGGGAGCCAGCGAACCCGCACGGGCGGTCGCGGTGCGCTCCCCACCCTGGCGGCCCTCCCAGCAGGGACTGGCGGACGACCCTGATTTGAATGTGGACTGAATAGGTCCACATTACGTAAGAGGCCGTCGGGCATCGGGCCCGCGACGCCACGGCAGGCAACAGGAGAGACCCCACTCATGCTCCGGATGAGCAAGATGACCGACTACGGCATCGTGCTGATGGCCGAGCTGGCACGCGCGGACGGGGACACCCGGACCACGCGAGAGCTGGCGGCACGCACGCGTGTCTCCCTTCCCTCCGCGAGCAAGGTGCTCAAGGGCCTGTTGCAGGCGGGGCTGGTGGTGTCCCACCGGGGCGCGAACGGAGGCTACGGCCTGGCGCGGCCCGCGGAGGCCATCTCCCTGGCGGAGCTGGTCACCGCGCTGGAGGGCCCGGTGGCCCTCACCGAATGCGGCCAGCACACCGCGCCCGCCACGCCCTGCGAACTGGAGTCCGTCTGCCAGGTGCGCGGGCACTGGCGGCTCATCAATCAAGCCATCCAGGAAGCGCTGGGGAAGCTGACGCTGGCGGACCTGCGCGCGCCCGTGCCTCGCATGCCGGAGCGGCTGGTGGGCCTGGGCCTGCCGACGAGCAGCACGGGTGTGGGCCGCGCCGTGAACACCGCCGTTCCTCCTCCTCCTTCCGCGACGGGAGTCCGGCCATGAGCAGCACCGAAACGATCCAGGAACTCACCCGCAAGGGCTATCAGGCGGGCTTCGTCACGGACGTGGAGTCGGACACGCTGCCGCCCGGCCTGGACGAGGACGTCATCCGCCTGCTGTCGCGCAAGAAGGGCGAGCCGGGCTTCATGCTCGACTGGCGCCTGAGGGCGTACCGGCACTGGCTCACCCTGCGCGAGCCCACGTGGCAGGCGGTGAAGTACAACCCCATCGACTATCAGGCCATCCGCTACTACTCGGCGCCCAAGCAGAAGCCGCTGAAGGACAGCCTGTCGCAGGTGGATCCAGAGATTCTGCGCACCTACGAGAAGCTGGGCATCCCGCTGGAGGAGCAGAAGCGGCTGCAGAACGTGGCGGTGGACGCGGTGTTCGACTCCGTGTCGGTGGCCACGACGTTCCGCGAGAAGCTCTACAAGGCGGGCGTCATCTTCTGCTCGTTCTCCGAGGCGGTGAAGGAGCACCCGGAGCTGGTGGAGCGCTACCTGGGCACGGTGGTGCCGTTCTCCGACAACTTCTTCGCGGCGCTCAACTCCGCGGTCTTCAGCGACGGCTCCTTCTGCTACGTGCCCAAGGGCGTGAAGTGCCCCATGGAGCTGTCCACGTACTTCCGCATCAACGCGGCGGACACGGGCCAGTTCGA
>SECN01000017.1 GCA_004173515.1 Myxococcaceae bacterium
GGGGACGCGCGGAGGCGAGCGCGAAGGGCAGCTCCCGGGGCGCCTGGGTGTCACGCCGCGGCCGTGGTGCTCGCCTGCACCTGGTCCTCCAGCCCCGCCTGACACTCCGCGCAGTCGGCCAGGTGGAGGCTGAAGGCCTGGGACTCCTCGGGGGTCAGCTCACCGTCCACGAAGGCGGCGAGCTGTTCGCACGTCGGATTCACGAGGGGACTCCGGCGCTGCCCTGTCGCGCGAGGAGCAGCTCCTTGAGCTTCTTGCGGGCGCGGAACAGGCGGGTGCCCACCGTCATGGACGGGATGCCGAGCCGTCGGCCGATCTCCGCGTAGCTCTGTCGCTCCATGTCCTTCATGCGGACCACCTCGCGCAGCTCCGGGGGAAGCTGTTCCACCGCGCCCCACACGTCTTCCAACGTGTAGTGCGCCCAGATCTCCGGCGGCGCTTCGGCCTCCGCCAGGGTGTCCCCCATCGCGTCGGTGAACTCCTCGTGGGGGTGGCGCCGGTCATGCCGGCACCAGTCGAGGAAGCGTCGAACGAGGATGGACGCCAGCCACGCCATGGGGGGCGCGGACCGGTCATACGTATGAAACGCGCGGAAGGCCCGCTCGTAGGTTGCGCACCGGGCGATGAGCGCCTGGAATTCCGCGGCATCCTCGCGGGAGGCCGGGGTCCCCTCCTTGACGGTTGCGGAGGACTCCCCGGGCCGGGGGACGGCGCGGGGCGATCGCGGGCGGAACACCACGGGGCCGTTCCTAGCAGGCCCCGCCCCGGCCGCGAAGTCCGACGACACCCGCCCGTGCGGTTCCCACCGGCCCGGTTGGCCGCCCGCCGCCTGTTTCAGGAGGGTCAGCAGGGGCGGTTTCCGGGGATGGCCGGCGGGGGCAGGCGCATGAGGCAGCTCCGACGGGACGAGGGCTCGCGGGGAGCACCACCCTCCCCACCAGGTTACGCCGGAGGCCGCGATTATTCCGCGCCGGGAATCAGCAGGGGTTTCCTTCAAGGAGTTCCGCGCCCGCGCGCACGGGGATCTTCGTCCCGTACGACGTCGCGATGCCCGTCACCCGCACCTTGGAGTAGCCCGAATCGCCGGGGATGTAGAAGCGCGTCCGGCAGTAGCCCGGGATGCCCGGGATGGCCGAGGGGAGCCACGAACCCGAGCCCGTCACCGAGCCCAGGCCGATCCACGCGCCGGTGGTCACCGCCCAGGCCTCGGCGGTGACGGACTGGTTCTCGCAGGCCGACTTCGTGGTCGGGGCGGAGGTCGGGGCCGCCTCCACGAAGGGCTTGGCGAGCCGGCCGCCGATGTTCGTCACATCCACCACGAAGCGGTTGACGCAGGACGACTGGGTATAGGAGGCATCCACCGACACCGCGTGGGTGGAGACGAAGCCCGTCTTGCGGCAGTTCCAGACGTAGGGAACCGTCGCGCCGTCCGGCTGCGCCAGCACCGTGCTGCTGGTGAGGCAGGGGAGGACGGGCGGCAACACGATCAGCTCCTCGCTGGCGCTGGCGACCTCGCCCTCCGCGCCTGTCAATGCCGCGTCCTCCTCGAGCGGGCCTCCACAGGCGGTGGCGAGCGAGGCGGCGAACAGGAGGGCGGCGGAAGAGGTGAAGCGCATGAGACGACTCCGAAAGGGGCGGGGATGAACAGACCCGTGTGGGGCCCTGCCCTGTTACGTCGGGTGTCGCGCTTATTCCCCGCGTCATTTCCACGCGCTTTTTGCGCCGTGCTAAGGCGCGGACGCGTGGACATCGACAAGCCCTATCTGTTGTTCCTGGGAGACGTGAGGGATCAGCTCGCGGCCAAGACGGCCCACGGCATCGTGGACTGGCGGCCCGAGTGGTGCGTGGGTCAGTTGCGCCTGCCGGGGTGCGTGGCGGACTGTGGCCTGCCCGACATGGACCTCGCCCAGGCGAAGGCCCGGGGCGCGCGCACGCTGGTGGTCGGCGTGGTGAACGCGGGCGGCGTGCTCGCGGACGCCTGGGTCGCCACGCTGGTGCAGGCACTGGAGGCCGGCATGGACGTGGCCACCGGCCTGCACAAGCGCCTGGGCTCCATCCCCGAGGTGGCGGAGGCGGCGGCGCGACACGGACGCAAGCTGCACGACGTGCGTTTCGCCGACCGGGACTTCGCCACCGGCAAGGGCACGAAGCGACAGGGATTGCGCGTGCTGACCGTGGGCACCGACTGCGCGGTGGGCAAGAAGTACACGGCGCTGGCGCTGGAGAAGGAGCTGCATCGGCGCGGGTGGAAGGCCGACTTCCGGGCCACGGGGCAGACGGGCATCCTCATCTCCGGGCGCGGCGTGGCGCTGGACGCGGTGGTGTCCGACTTCGTCGCGGGCGCGGCGGAGTGGCTCACGCCGGAGAACGACGCGGACCACTGGGACGTGGTGGAGGGCCAGGGGTCGCTGTTCCACCCGTCCTTCGCGGGCGTCACGCTGGGCCTGCTGCACGGCGCGCAGCCGGACGCCTTCATCGTCTGCCATGAGCCCACGCGCACCACGATGCGGGGCGTGAAGCACGCGCTGCCGTCGATTCAAGACGTCATCGACCGCACGGTGCTGGAGGGCCGGCTGACGAACCCCGCCATCCAGTGCACCGGCATCGCCCTCAACACCGAACACCTGGCGGAGGCCGAAGCCCTGGCGCTGCTGGAGGCCACCGGGCGCGCGCATGGCCTGCCCTGCGTGGACCCCCTGCGCACGGGGGCAGGCCCCCTGGCCGACGCGCTGGCGAGCCGCTTCCCACGCGCATGACGTGCGAAACCCGTCCCACCGGGGCGGGCCGCGATATAACCGGAGCCACCATGGGACGCATTTTCGAGACACGCAAGGCGACGATGTTCGCCCGCTGGAACAAGATGGCGAAGATCTTCACGCGCATCACGAAGGACATCGTGATCGCGGTGAAGGCCGGCGGGGCGGATCCGACCTCCAACTCCGCGCTGCGCCGGGCCATCCAGAATGCCCGCGCGGCGAACATGCCGAAGAACAACGTGGAGAGCGCGATCAAGCGCGCCAGCGGCCAGGATCAGGCCGACTACCAGATCGTCCTCTACGAGACGACGGGTGAGAAGGGGGAGAAGCAGATCCTCCTGCGCTGCGAGTTCGCGGACTTCGGCAAGCTCCAGGCGGCCATCGAGGCCAAGGGCATCACGCCCCTGTCCGCCGAGTCCGAGTACATCCCCCTGCCCGGCACCCTCAAGGAGCTGCCCGAGGAGCAGGCCCAGGAGGTCCTCAAGCTGGTGGACATGCTGGAGCAGGACGAAGACGTGCAGCACGTGTTCCACAACCTGGCCTGACGCTGGCGCGACGACCGGCCCTCCGTGCGATGGGGGCCGGGCCCGTCACTGCGGGACGCAGGGCTTGGAGTGGGTGTCCCTGCCGCTGCGGTTGCAGGCCAGGAACTCCGTCAGGGCCCACTCCGGGAGGTTGTCGGTCCAGTAGGCCTCCCCGGGGGCGATGGGCTGGTAGAGATTGGCCTGGTCCGGGCGCAGCGCGGGTTCACGGGCCAGCACCACGTGCTCGCCCGGGTCACTGCGGTAGAGCAGGTTGAACTGGGCGTGTTCGTCCTGCCCTGCCTGGTTGGACGACTGAACGTCGATGACGAAATCCCCGTCATAGGAAGTAGACCCGCCCGGGGCCACCGTCGCGCCCGGCGGGGCCTGGAACACCGTCATGGGTGTCGCGCCATTGGGATAGGCGACCGGGCCGGGCGAGTATTCGCCGTCCGCCGAGACATACACCTTGTCGAGCTTGAAGTAGAAAGGGATTGCCTTGGTGTCTTTGTTATCGATGCGGGTGATTTGACAGAGGATGTACTTGCCACGGGCGTTGTACTGGTTGACGCCCTCGTGCATCACCCGGACATTGTGGATCTGCCGGTAGTGGATGGTGACCACGCTGGTGCAACCCGAGCCCAGCAACAAGAGCGCGAAGGTCGATATCATCCGTGGAAGCGTTTTCATTTCCGGCGAGCATAGGAGATGGAATCCATGCTTCCATCACACCCCGGTGCGTGACGCTCTTGACGAGTGAACACACGCAAGTCCCTGCCGGGACGCGAGGGAAGTCCATGTCGGCCGAAGGTGAAGGGCAGGACCTGCGGGAGACGGTGAAGCGACTGGAGGCCACGGTCGCGGCGTTGGAGACGCGGCTCGCGAGGCTGGAAGCGCCCGGCGCTCCCCTCCCCGCCTCCGAACCGCCCGCCGTCGCGCCCCCGGTGGCCGCGCCCGCGCGGCGGGACCTGGAAGCGCACGTTGGCACCTACTGGCTGAGCCGGCTGGGCATCGTGGCGCTCATCATCGGCATCGCGTACCTCATCACCTACCGCTTCGGGGAGCTGGGGATGCTGGCGCGCGTGGGCGCGGGCTACCTGTTGAGCGCGGGGCTGGGCGCGTTCGGGCTGTGGCTGTCGCGGCGCAATGAATTGTTCGGCCGCATCGTCTTCGGCGGCGGGCTGGCGCTCGCGTACTTCGTCACCTACGCGCTGCACTTCATTCCCTCCGTGCGGGTCATCGACAGCCAGGCGCTGGCGCTGGTGCTGCTCGCGGGGTTCGTGGTGGCCATCGTCACCATCGCGCACCGGATGCAGTCGGAGACGGTGGCGGGCATCGCGCTGTTCCTGGGGCTGCACACCGGGATGCTCAGCGACATCACCGCGTTCACGCTGCTGTCCACCACGCTGCTCGCGGCGGGCGCGCTGTTCTTCCTCGTGCGCAACCGCTGGGTCATCGTGCCGCTGTCCAGCCTCGTGGCCGTCTACAGCACGCACGTCGTCTGGGCGGTGTGCTCAACTGGGTGGGCCTGACGTCGCTGGGCGCCTACGAGGTGGCCCAGGAGCCGGAGTCGAACCTCTTCGGCTTCCTGCTCATCGTCGCCGCGGCCCATGGCGCGGGGGCGGTGGTGGCCCGGCTCCAGCGCGCGCCCGTGGGGCTGATGCACGCATACCTGGCGCTGGCGGCGGTGACGCTCGCGCTGGCGATGCCCGCCCGCTACGAGGACGTGGCGCTGGTGGCGGCCTGGACGGTGACGGGGCTCATCGCGGGGCTGGCCGCGCGCGGGGTGGAGTCCCCGGTGCTGCGCGGCGTGGGCGTGCTCATCCTCTTCGTGGCGCTGGCGGCCTGCGAGTCGGAGACGCCGGGACGGCTGACGCTGCTCGCCGGGCTGGTGGTGGCGTTCGTGTTGGTGGAGCGCGGTGGGACGGTGCCCGTCGCCGGGCTGCCCGCCCCCGAAGCGTGGACGCTGTTCACGGCGGTCTGCGCGGTGGGCGCGGGCCTGTCCCTGGTGGCGCTGGTGGGCGCGCGGATGCCCTCCGGGCTCGTCACGCTGGGCTGGGTCATCGCCGCCTTCCTGCTCTTCGGCCTGGGCTTCGCCGTGCGCGAGCGGTGGTACCGGCTGGCCGCACTGGCTGTGATGGGGCTCGCGCTGGGGCGGCTGGTGTTGGTGGACGTCGCTCGGCTGCCCCCGGATCAACGCGTGCTGACCTTCATCCTGCTGGGGGTGATGCTGCTGGTGGTCTCATACACCTACACGCGGCTGAGGGACCGGCGCGGCTGAGGCCGCGTCTCCCCCGGACGCACCGCGTTCCCGAAGCACGCAGGTCCTGGGTGTATCAGCGCCCACCCGGGGTGGGCTTGCCGGCGGCACGACACCTGGCCTCGAATGGCATGGGCGTTGCTCAATCGCAC
This sequence comes from Myxococcaceae bacterium, assembly GCA_004173515.1. Classification (GTDB taxonomy): domain Bacteria; phylum Myxococcota; class Myxococcia; order Myxococcales; family Myxococcaceae; genus Corallococcus. The sequence goes on from SECN01000017.1 coordinate 5,690, forward strand.
GCATCCTCCTGCCACCCCGAGTGCCTCCATGTCCCCTGAATCCACACCCTCGCCCTCCGGCTCTCCGGGGCCGCTCGGGCCGCTCGCGCTGTCCTTGTCCGGCGGCGGGTATCGCGCGGCGACGTTCCACCTGGGAAGCCTGCGCTTCCTGGACACCGTGGGCCTGCTGCGCGACGTCGTGGGCCTGTCCACCGTGTCCGGCGGAACGCTCGTCGGACTGGCGTGGGTGATGGGCCAGTTGGAGGGCAAGGCCTTCCCGGAGTTCTATGAAGGCTATTCCGCGTACCTGAAGCGGACGAATGTGATTGGCGATGCGCTGGTCGGACTGACGTCGCACCGGGAGCACGGCAGCCACGAGTGGGCCAGCCTCATCCGTGCCGCCGCGAATGTGTATGCCCGGCCCGACTTCCTGGGCGACCACGACTTCGGCGAGGTCCTGGACGCGAAGGGACTCCAGCTCCAGGAAGCCATCTTCAACACCACCGAGTTCCACCAGGGATTGGACTTCCGTTTCCGTCGAAGCAACAGGCCGGCCACGCTTCTCGGCAACGCCCACGCTCCCCTTCCCCGCTCCGTGGCCCGGCATGTGCGGCTGGCGGATGTGGCGGCCGCGTCGTCCTGCTTCCCGGGAGGCTTCGAGCCACTGGTCTTCCCGCATCAGTTCCGCTGGCCCCAGGAGTTCCCGCTCAGCGCCGCGCTCGCGGAGCTGGGGCCGGGCTTCCAGCACGGACTGCCGCTGATGGATGGCGGCGTCTATGACAACCAGGGCATCGACGCGCTGCTGCTGGCGTTCCAGGGGTCGCCCAACCCGCCGACGTTGATCATCTCGGACGTGAGCACGAAGGTGAAGGAGATGTACAACGTCCCCGAGAACCCGACGGAGCGGGGCTGGTTCACCCTGGAAGCCATCCGCGGCATGACCTGGGGGTTGTTCTTCCTGACCCTGACGTCCGCGGCCCTGCTCGCGTGGAGCGCCTTCGAGACCGTGCGCTCGGGCACCTGGGGGCTCCAGGACGTGTTCCTGCATGGGATTCCCGGCCTGTTGTGCACGGCGGTGGTGACCGCGCTCATCTGGACCCACCGCCGTCTGGGTGACGCCTCCGGGATGCTCCAGCAGCAACTGGACCTGAAGCTCTGGCCCTCCATCCGGAAGCTGACGGTGCCGGAGCTCACCCAGATGCTGGTGCTCCGCGCCACGTCGGTGCTGACCCTGACGACCAAGGTCTTCATGAAGCGGGTGCGGGGACTGGTCTACGGCCAGCTCTACACCGACCCCCGCTTCAAGGACCGGCGCATGTCGAACCTCATCGACACGCTCACGGTGGCGCAACGCCCCCTGTTCGTCCGCCACCCGTGGCTGCGGCCAAATCCCCAGTTGGTGGCCCTGGCCACGAGCGCCTGCCAGATGCCCACCACGCTGTGGTTCACGGAGGAGGCCCAGTTCACCACGCTGGAGACGGCGGGCGAGGCCACCCTCTGCTTCGTGCTCCTGCGCCACATCATCGAACACCGCGCGGGGCAGTACGAAACCGAGGGCCTGCCCCTGTACGACCTCTTCCTGCGCCTGCGCAAGGAGTGGGACGGGTTCAACCAGGCCAGCGTGCCCCAGCAAGCGCAGCGGTCCGTCGCGGCCTGAGGCTCACCCCACGGGGTCGGGCGGATGCCGGAGGACATCGGACAACGTTCCGGGTAGGGTGGGCACCACACAACCCACCCCGGAGGCCCCGATGGCATCCCCCACTGCTCCGCACGACCCCTTCGAGCGCATCTACCTCGTCTGTGAACAGGTACCGTCCGGGCAGGTGGCCACCTACGGTGACATCGCCGCCATCGTCGGACAGGGCTGCGATGCGCGCACGGTGGGCCACGCGATGGCCGCCCTGGGTTCACGAGCGTCGAGCGTGCCCTGGCAGCGGATCATCAACCGCACGGGCGGTATCAGCACGTCCGGTGCCCGCCAGCGCGAGCTGCTGGAGGCCGAAGGGGTCGCCTTCGATGAGAAGGGCCACGTGCGCAGGGACGCGCACCACTGGAAGGGCCCGAGCGAGGACTGGGCACGTGCCCACGGCGTCACCGTGCTGCCGTCCCGGGACGCCTCGCCGCCGTCGCCCCAGCTCACGCTCTTCTAGGGTCCACCGAGCGTCCGAGCCTCCGGGCAATCGCATCCAGCGCTCGGCGGCCTGCCTGCTTTTCTGCGGGGAATAAAGGCGTCACCGTCGTGTCCTCGCTCATTGCTTGGACCTCCGAATGTCGTCCCCCCTGCTGCGTTGGGGCCTCGTGCTCCTGGTGTGTCTCCTGGCGCCCGTCGGGTTCGCCCAGGGCGTGAAGAAGGTCCCGAAGGCGAAGGCCCAGGCGCCGCGCATGGTGCGAATCCACGGCGGGCACCGGCTGCACCGCGACGCGGCCGCGGCCTTCGAGCGCATGACCGCGGCGGCCCGTGAGTCCGGGCAGTCGCTGCTGGTGACGAGCGCGTGGCGTTCGTACCAGCAGCAGCGCTACCTGTGGCGCCTGTACCGCAAGGGCAAGGGCGCGAAGGCCGCACGACCGGGCCGCTCCAATCACCAGCGGGGGCTGGCGGTGGATCTGGTCGTGGGCGGCGAGCTGGAGTCACCGACGTATGAATGGCTGGCGGGAAACGCGTGCCGCTTCGGCTTCCGCCGCACGGTGGCGTCCGAGCCGTGGCACTGGGAGTACCGGCCGCGCAGCACGCCCGCGCCCCGGGACGGCGAGGACTGCCTGGGCCGCCCCCTGGACGTGGAGCCCGAGCCCACGCCGACGGTGGTCCGCACGGACGCGAGCTGACGCGGAGTTCCATGGTGGATCGTCCCTGACAGCTCCACCGCGCCGCTCCACCCGCCCTGGCCCCTGAAGACAAACAGACGGCCCTGGAGCACGTCGCCCCAGGGCCACCTGTCTTCACGTCTTCACTGCGTCAGTGCACGAAGATGTCGGACGGCTGGAAGACGCCGACCTCCACGTCGTCCTCCCTGCCGGTCATGAAGTCCTTGCGCACATCGAGGAGCTTCTGCACGTCATCGAGGCTGCGGATGGCCCCCACCTTGAACGGCGGCTTCTCCTCCGCGATGAACGGCTCGAACGGCACGGCGCCAGCGATCTGCTCCATCCGGCCCAGGAGGGCCGGGCTCAACTGGACCATCCTGCTGCAGGCGGAGCAGGTGGCCAGGTCGAAGAGGCGCTGGTAGCGCCGCTCCAGGTCCGCGTACTGCCAGCTCGCCACGCCACTGCCGAACTGGGTGTCCGCGACGCTGAACATGAAGCCGACGCCGCCCCCCGTGAGGAACTTCGACTGCCTCGCCGGAATGCCGGAGGTGGGGCTGATGTGCGTGAACGACAGGTTGGTGGTGTTGAACACGTTCGTGGTGCCGGTATCCCCGAAGTGGCAGCCATTGCAGGTGTTGAGCGAGAACTCCCTGCGCGCGCACACGTCCTTGGCATCGCTCGAACTGGCGCCCGACGCCTTCCAGAAGTTGGGCGTACGGACCAGCGAGTTGCCACCGCGGAAGGGCGCGCCATTGAAGCGGAACGGCATGTCGTAGCTGGACGAGCACTTCGTGGGGATGAGCGTGGGCGACGGCACGGAGCTCTTGACGGTGGACAGGACGAAGGCGCTGACGTCCGGGTCGGTGTTGGAGTTGTGGGTGGCGTCATCCGGCGTCAGCGCCACCGTGTGCGGCCGGAGCACGCCGTTGGCGGGCGTGTCGGTGTTGGCGGAGGGGTTCTCATTCGTCAGCGTGAACTCCCGCAGCTCCCATCGGGAGTTGAGGGCGTTCTCGTTGGTGCGGATCTGATTGAGGGCGTTCTGGTTGCCCTTCGTCGGCGCCTTGCCATGGAGGACGACGCTCTCCGTCATCGTCTGGAGCTGGGCGAGGTAGCTGGGGTCGAACGTGGCGTGGGTGGACAGGTCCCGCCATTGCCGGGCCCAGTCAATCACCGCGCTGCAACCCGAGCGGGGCACGCCGTACTCGAAGATGACGGTGAAGGGCTTGAGGCCGCAGGAGGCCTGAGTACCGCCGCCCCACGGTGAGGGCCGGGTGACGCCGAAGACGAAGCGCAGCTCGCCCGCGCTGGATGAACCACCATAGCCGCCGCCCGTGCTGCTGCTCAGGTCCACGCGGTTGACGATGGCCAGCAAGCGGAAGGGAGAGATGTTCAGGTTGAGCGCCCCGCCGAACAGGACCTCCCGGCGCCCCGTGGTGGGGTTGGTGGTGAGGGCGGACGACACGCCGCTGGCGTTGGCCCAGGGCTGGATGACCTCGGAGTACATGGCGGTGCGCGCAGCCACGACATCGCCATTGACGGTGTAGTTGTTGAGCCAGAGCGACAGCCAGTCCTTCACGAAGAGGTCGGGCGTCTTGCCCGAGCCGTTCGCCAGCTCGCGGATGAGGTGCGCGAAGGTCCAGGCACCGCCCTGGGTGCCAGCGCCCGTGCAAGGGTCCCAGGTGCGCTGGGGGTTCTGCACGACGGCCGGGTCGGTGATGAGCAGCGCCTTGCCCCAGGCGGCCTGGGTGGAGGCGGGCCGCAGCGGACACACGCTCAGGGGCGTGAGCGCGCCACTGAAGAAGCGCTCGAGGGACAAGGCGGATCCTTCCGTGCGGGCGACGACCTGGCGCCCCTGGAAGACCAGGGACTCGCTGGTCACCTCCCCGAAAGCGCCCGCGGCGGTCGCCTCTTCGCCCTTCACGCGACGCTCCAGCTCCTCCATGGGGAGCCTGGCGAACCCAGCGAAGAAGTCACTGCCGGGGCTGTCCTGGGTGTGTCCCAGCTTCGCCAAGGCATCGGAGCGGAAGAGGACCACCGGATTGCTGGAGCTGCCCACCACGCGCACCAGGCTGTCCTTCAGCTCCGGGTTGACGGGCTCGCGGAGCCTCACGTTGACCGCGACGTCCTCCTCGAGGTTCGTGGGGTTCTTGAGCAGCTCGAGGAACACCCGGGTGGAGTCCTCCGCCTTCTCGAAGGGCAGCTCCTTCATGTCGAGGATCTTGCCCTCCTCCCCTTCTTCTTCCTTCTCCACCTGGGCGGCCTGGGCCTGCACTGCGGGATTCACGACCTCCGTGGGCACGGCCTCACCCACGCAGCCGCTGACCGCCCAGAGGGCCCCCAGGACACACCACGACCGAGCCGACACGGCCTTCAACCGCAAATCATTCCATTGCATGTGCATCCTTCGCTGTTGGATCCCCCCCACGCACCGCCAGTGGGTCCGTCCCTGCCAGGACAGGCGAAAAGCATACGCCTGTCGGACAGCCGGGAATAGATGGCCAACATTGAAAGCGACGCCAAAACCAGTGGTCAGGGTGCGTCAATCACAGCAGCGGCGGGGTGCAATTGACTCCGCCAGGGTGTCAGGCCTCACCACGTCACGGGCAAGATTGACAGCCCTTGGCGTCACCGCGCGAGGAAGTCACGCATCGCGGAAACGACCTCCGCGTACCGGGTGAGCCACAGGTAGTGACCAGCGCCCTCGAGCCTCACGCGCTTCCAGTTCGGCATGCCCTGGAGCAGCGCTTCCTGCGCGGCCTCGTGCTGGCGAACCTCAGGCAAGAAGACCCGCGCGCGCTCGCGGAGGTCGGCCGGAACGCTTTCATTCTGGGACAGGAACTCCACCCAGCCCGCGAAGGCCTGCTCGTCGGAGATGTCCAACACGGGCCCTGTCAGCTTCGCGAAGTCCGGCACGGCCGAGCCGCGCACCGACAGCTCCGTCGCTTCGGGGAGACGGCGGTAGCCCACGTAGGCACCGGTCGAGGCGTCGAACTCATACGCCTGATCCATTTCATGCGGCGGGAAGCGGCCTCCCAGGTCCCGCTCCAGGATGGCGGCCACGGCCTCGCGTGACGGCTGGCCATCCAGCACGGAGAACGGCAGCGGCGGCAACGGCCCGTCCTTGAGGAACGCGGCGATCTCCCCCCGGTTGTCCGTGGCATCCAGGAAGACGAGCCCCTCCACGCGCTCCGGATGGTGGACGCCCAGCCAGTTCAGCTCGTCGCCCGCGAGCGAGTGCCCCGCGAGCGTCGCCTTCGCGAGCCCCAGCCCGTCGAGCGCGGCCAGGACGTCATGCCCCAGCGTGGCGCTGTCGTAGCCCGTGGCGGGCCAGCTCGAAGCGCCGTACCCGCGACGGGTGAACGCATAGACGTGGTGCGTGGCCAGGAACTCGGGCGCCAGCACGTCATAGACATGCGCGGTGCTGCCCATGCCCGGCAGGAACACGAGGGCCGGCCCCGTGCCGCCGTAGTCCAGCACCTCCAGTTCCACGTCCTGGGCCACCTCCACGCGCCGCACCTGGTGCAGCGGATCCGCGCCCTCTCCCTCCGTGGGCACCGACGGCGTGGTGGAACAAGCGGAGAGGAGCAACAAGAACCCGAGTGAGGACGTTCGCATGGCCCGCGACCTTCGCACGGATCACCGTGCGTCAACGCGAAACCAGGTCCAGCCCGGGTGCAGGACAGTTCGAGGCGGCAGCCCGGTTGAGTGGGCTACCACGGTGCGCTCCGGATGCGCCCCTGGAAGAACTCCAGGTGACACCCGGCGCGCGGCACTGGAGGCGGAACCCGGTTGCTCAGTCCTCGGGCTCCTTCAGCACTGGCTGTGCCATGGAGGCCACCTCGAATGGGTCGAACGGGTCGTGCCCCTGCTCGAGCGCGCCCAGGTCCGCGGGTTCCAGCTTCCACGCCAGTCGCTTCGTCAGGTCGTCCTTGTCTCCCAGCGTCAGGAATTCCGCATCAAGGACCACCCACTTGCCTTGCAGGTTGTCTCCCCGAGTCGCGTAGTGACTGCACCGGAGGTAGAACTCGGCGGGCTTGCCTTCGACAGGCACGAAGCGGAAGGGAATCCGTTCAAGCGCTGGCTTCAGATAGAGCAGTTTCCTGCTCCCGAGGTCAGGCCCCAGGTATTGCCCGTCGGCCTGCAGGTAGAACTCATCCGGTTCCTCCGCGGGCTCCAGCCGCCAGTTCTTCGTGTTGAAGCTCCCGAACTGCCCTTTGAGCGTCGCGAACTTCGAATTGAAGGCACCGACTCCAAGGAAGTTCCCCGACCACGTCTTGCTCGAATCGGAGCCGTGGTTCCTCAGGCGGAACTCCTGCCTCGCCAGGTAGGACAAATCCGTTCGCGGAGCGTCGTTCACGGAAAGATAACTGTCGATGCAGGCGTCCAGGTTCTTGCCCTTCTGTTCGATGTTTTCGATTTCCTGGAACCCCTTCTGGTCGAACAGATGGCTCACCCGGCGCAGGTGCAGCTTGAGCGGCTGGGGATCCGAGGCCACGGTCTGTACCCAGTCATTAAAGGTGTCCTTCGGCTTTCCGCCATACCAGGCGGAGGTGCTGTTGAAGACGGACTGCGCCTGACTGCTCTTCGAGCCTTTCTCATCCTCCACCTTGCCGGACACACTGGCGGAGCCGGCCGCGCCCGAATATCCGGCCGAAGCGCTCGCGGACTTCTCCGTGCTCTGGTCCTTCGACTGGGCGGAGGCGGTCTTCACCGTCTGCCGGAAGACCCGCCCACCGAACACCGCGGACCAGATGTAGTGCGTCCCGAAGCGCTTGATGAACCGCCAGCAGCGGGCCTTGTCGTCGGCGCTCAGGGTCGTCGTGTGGGGCAGGGACTTCACGGCCTCCAGCAGGGCGGGGCTGACGCTCCTGTCGTCCAGGAAGTCATCGTTCAGCTCCACCTCGTCGTCCTCGCGAACCGCCTGGGCGAAGGTCATGACCCGCTCGCCAGAGCGAGTCACCTCCAGGAAGTTCTTGTAGTCCAGGCTGGCCTTGCAGGTGACTCCGAAGGCGCTGCCCTCCACCGACACCGATCCCGCGAACTTGTCGGTGAACTCCGATGCCGAGGTCAGGGTGGTCTCCTGGCGGTCCTCGGAGCCAATCGCCTTGGGGTTGTAGGTCAGCTCCTTGGGAAGCTTGATGTCCGGGTTGCCGGTGGCTTCCTCCTCGCAGTCCGCGGCCGTGAACCGGTGGACCCATTCGGACAGCACTCCTCCCCCCTCGCGCACGAGCGCCCCGGGCCTCAGCGGACTGATCCGCGTGGAGTCCACCAGCCGTCCCAGGAAGGCCACGCCCGCGTGTGGCGACCCGGAGTCCTCATCCTTGTCATTGTCTTTCGACGTCTTTTCATCAGCCATGATTCAGTGCTCCTTGGAATGGGGTTGTCGGCGACCGTGGACTAGCGGGCCGTCTCCGTGAGGGGTTCCAACCGCCAGGCCGTGCGACGGTGCAGCTCCCCGCTGGACACCAGCTGAAGCTTGCCGCTCGAGACCACGAGCCACCGGTCGTGCAGCGAATGGACCGTGCCCGTCGTGGCGCGGAGCTGGAGGTAGTACGCGTCCTCCGCGCCATCGGCGGGGACGAGCCGCCACGACACCTGTGCATCCGCCCCTTCGCCGGAGACCAGGGTGACGTCGCTGTCCGAAACTCCCAGGAGGAAGGGCTCGCCCCCATAGAAGGACGTGCCCCCGGACGAATACGTGAGCGTTCCCTGGGGAGAGAGGGAGTCCAGGCGGTATTCGTCCTTCAGGCCCGTGAGGATCATCCGCCAGGCAACCTTTCCCTCCGCGTTGGAGAGGGTTGCCTTGTTGTCCCTGTAGGAGTCGCTGATGGTCAGGTAGCGGGTGTCGGAGCCCTGCCCTGCCGCGAGATGGAATTTCCGGCCCGACAGGCTCCGCTGGGTCTTGCAGTGTTCGTCGATGAAATCCGTCACGGACGCGTCCAGGTGCTTGCCCTTCACCTGGATGTCCGCGATGTCGCTGAAGGGTTTCTGCTGGAACAGCGTGCTCAGCCTGCGGAGGCGCAGCTTCAAGGGCTGCGGATCCTTCGCGATGGTCTCCACCCACTCGACGAAGTCACTCCGGTTCTCCCCGCCGTACCAGGTGGCGTTCTCCTTGAAGAACGTCTTGCTTCCACTGGAGGCGGAGCTCGTGTCCTTCGATGCCGACGCGGAGACGCCAGCGCTGTAGACCAACGAGGAGACGTTCACGGAGGCCTCGGCCGCGATGGCCTCCGAACGGGCCTTGGAATACTCGGAGGCTGACTTCGTGGTCTGCCGGTACACCCGCCCCCCGAACACGGCGGACCAGATGAAGTGGGTGCCGTACTTCTTGATGAAGTTGGCGTACTTCGTCCGGTCGGCGTCCGACGCACGGTCCTTCGGCAGCGCCTCGAGACTCTTCTGGAGCTTCGCGTTGAGCGCGTCGCTCGTGACGAAGTCCTCGTCCAGCTCGACCTCTTCGTCCTCGAAGAACGCCTGGGAGAAGCTGATGAACGACGAGCTGCCGCTCGTGGCCTTCGCGCTGTTCTGATAGTCGAGGCTCGCCTTGAAGGAGACGGCGGAGAACTCGCCCTCCACCTGCACCGAGGCCGCGAACCGACTCATCAGCTCTTCGGCGGACGTGGCGATGGTTTCGCCTTCGTCCTGGATGCCATTGGACAGCGGGTTGTAGTGCACCTTGGGTGGCAGCTTGATGGCGGGATTGCTCGTGTCCTCCGTGCAGTCCTTCGCCTTGAAGGCCACCACCCCCTCGGTCAGTACGCCGCCTCCGTTACGGAACAGCATTCCGGGCTGCAGGGGGCTCACCACGGTGATGTCCACGCACCTGCCCAGGAAGTTCAGCCCGCGGAACGGCTTGGCTCCCTCTTCATCCTTCTTGTCCTTGTCATCGGCCATCTCAGATCCCCCGTCACCGGTTGGCCTTTCAATTTGAGGCGGCGCCTCCTCGGCTCCAGTGGCGCCGGGAGGCTGGGCATCCGGGACCCTGGCGCTCCGTCTGGAAGGCAGGTCCTTCCGGGGCCGCGTGCGACCGCCGAACCAGATGGGCTTCAGGCCGCCGTCCCCCAGATTCCCACCACGCCCTGGACGTCTCCGGGGATGCGCTGGAGGGAAGTGACATGGCGGATGGAACCGTGCAGTGGTTCAACGAGGTGAAGTCGTTGGGGGCGATCCTGCCGGATGACAAGACGGAGATCGTCATCGTGGAATGCCCCGAGGGCGCGACGCCCCTGGTGGAGGGGCAGAAGGTGTCGTTCGACCTCAAGATCGTTGAAGAGACCTACGGCAGAATGGCCGTCAACGTGAAGCCCAAGAAGTAGTCGGCGGAACCGTGGCGGCGCGTCAGGGGCAGCGCATGCGCGGCGCGTGTTGGCGTGCCTTCCCGCCTATCGGTCCTCTCTTGGATCCGCGCCGCGCAGCGCGTCGGTCAGAAATTCAGTCCAGGCACCTGCGTGGGCGTTCGGCGGTCCGTCGCCGTCCCATCTCCTGACGGGCCCTCGTTGTTGAAGCCCCAGGCCCAGAAAGAAGCACCTTTTCCCCCACTCCGCCGACAATCGAGCGCGATACATCCAGAGGGGGAGTTCCCATGCGGTTTCGCCGTTGGCTGCCATTCAGCCTGGTCGTCGTGTTGTCGAGCTGTAACGCCGCGGAGGTGGAGTCCGAGTCGTCGGAGGGGGAGAAGCCCCAGGCCCAGGCCCAGGCCGAGCGGCTGGCTTCGGAGCGGGGCTTCAGTCTCCAGGAAGTGACGCTGGTCCCCGCTCCCGAAGGCGCGGGGAACCGGCACACACTTCATTTCAAGGGGGTGCCCGTCTGGGGATTGGAGGCGAAGACGCTGAACGGGCGGACCCTCTTCACCAACGCCCGCTTCGAGCCGGCGTCCCCTGTCGACACGGAGCCCCGGATCACCCCGGCCCAGGCGGAGGTGGCCGTTCTCGAGGCGATGAAGGACACGTCCGCGCGGGTGGAAGACCTGCGGTTGGTGCTGCTTCCCCAAATGGAGCATCGGCAAGGGAAGGATGCCCTCCTCCCCGCGTCGGGCCGCGCCAACGCTGTGCACTTCGAGCGAGTCGTCACGGGGATGCGCCTCATCTACCGGCTGAGGCTCGCCACGGGCACGGGCCCCGAGTGGACGCGGAGCTGGAGCGCCCAGGTGGACGCCCACTCCGGGCAGGTGCTGCGATGGGAGCCCCTGGAGGTCAATGCGCTCCAGGCCCTGCCGCCGCTCGGGACGTTCAGGAATGCGACGGGATCTGGAGCGTACGCGGGCACCTTCACCTTCCCCACCCGCTACGACACCGACGAGGGGCTCTACCTCCTCCAGGATGAGCGGACCAACACCTACGTGGCCTACTCCAAGCCTTCGGAGTCGGGGACCACCGCCATCGAGCCCTATGAAAGCGAGGATGCGAGCTTCGGCAATGGGCAGCTCTTCAACACCAACAATGACGTCCTCAGCGCCAATGGAGAGACGGCGGCGGTGGACGCGTTGCATGCCGTGAACCTCGCGTGGTCCGTCTACGAGACCTTCCTGTCCCGCAGTGGTCCCACCGGGTTGGGCTACGGCATGAACATCCGGGTGCACCAGCCTTCCAACAACGCGACCTACTCACCGCACCCCACCCGTCCGACCGTCATGATTGGCTATGCCGGGCTCATGTTCCCGCCCGGCAACAATCCCCGCGCGCCCCTGGCGACCGCGGACATCGTCGGCCATGAGCTGGGGCATGACTTCTTCATGCGGGAAGTGGCCGGCAACCCCGTCAACTTCCCCGCCGAACCCTCGGAGTTGCAGGGGATGAACGAGGGCACCGGCGACATCTTCGGCTTCATCACCGAGCTGGGCCGGGACACCGTGCGTGCCCGACGGCCTTTGTCCGGCATCGACACCACGACGTTGAAGCCGTCGAACCTCTCCCTCGGCGAGGATGCCGGCTTGATCGAGCGGAACATCCTCACCCCCCAGTATCCCGAGTGGTTCAAGTACATCGGGAACGAACCCGCACACAGGGCAGGAGGACCGCTGGGACGCATGTTCCTGCTCCTGGCCTATGGCTGCACGCCCATGCCCACCTCCGGAATCCCGGGGCCCTGGAACTGCGCGTTGGTTCCCGACGGCTTCGCCGGCCTCGGGCCGGCCGAGGCCCTGCGCGTCTGGGGCCTCGCCGTGCAGTCGCTTCCCATGGGCGCGGACTATGTCCAGGCCCGGCAGTCGGCGCTCGCGGCGGCGGAGACCCGGGATGTCGCCTCCGGAGGCTCCCGCAAGAGGGCGGTGGCCTCCGCGTTCGCGGCCATCAACGTCGGCTTCCCCCCCGACAGCACTCCGCCCCTGACGACCCTGAGCTGTCTCCAGGTGGACTTGGACCTGGAGTGCTCCGGCACCATCGCCGACGCGGAGCTCCCCAACCAGTACAACAGGGCCCCTCAACTGGTGGTGGACGGCGGCGCGCTGACCGTCACGCTGTCGGGTTGGAACTTCACCCAGCGCCTGCCGGGCACGGCGCTGGCGAGCGGGACGCACTCCATCCAGTTGAAGGCCTGGGACTTCTGGAACAACCAGGCCACGCGGACGGTGTCCGTCGTGCTCGACAAGACAGGGCCCACGGCCTCCGTCACGCGCTCGGGGCATCCCAAGGAGCCCCGGCTCTCCGTGACGGCGAGCGACTCCAGTGGGGTGCTCCTGGTCGAATTCAAGAAGGGAGCCCAGGACATCGTCCCCGCGGTGTTCTCGCCGCCCTACGACGCCTTGTTCGCCACGTCGACCTGGACGGATGGCACCCACGACCTCACCATCAACGTCTTTGACGTCTATGGAAACGTCACCGTCCTCCACCACGCGCTGAAGGTGGACAACACGCGGCCCACCGTGACGATGACGGTGAGCGGCAGCGTGCCGCCCTTCAGCGTCAACGCCTCCGTGTCGGATGCCTCGGAGGTGACCCGCGTGGACTTCAAGATGGACCTACTGGTGTTCGCCACGAGGACGAACAACGCCACGGCGTATCAGGCGCAGTACTCGCCCAGCGACCCGCTGTCCCACAACCTCCACGTGGAGGTGACGGACGCCTTCGGCAACAAGGGCGTGGCGATGGTGGCCGCCCCGCGCGACCTGACGCCCCCGCAGGTGACCGCCAGCAAGACCCAGGTGGGCTCCATCGTGAGGCTCCAGGTCGGCACCTCCGATACGTGTGACATCCAGTACCCCTACTCCCTGTATGTGGATGCGAACCTCGTGGCCCAGCCCACCACGCCCGGCTACCTGCTGGAGTTCGGCGCCTCCATGGCCGGGGGCCCGCACATGTTCCAGGCGCTCGTGCGGGACAGGTGCGGCAACCTGACGAACTTCCAGACGGTGTTCGTCAAGGACGTCACGCCCCCCGTCATCACCTCCGTCCTCCGGGATGACAGCCAGCCGAAGAAGCCGAAGTTCACCGTGCAGTGCACCGACGATGAGGCCGTCCACCACGTGGAGATGCGAGAGAACGGCGTGGTGAAGCAGACGGACACCCTGGCTCCCTACGAGTTCGTGGTCGACACCACGGGGAGGCAGGATGGCGACTACACGGTGCTGTTCCACTGCGCCGACACCGGTGGCCTCGCGAGCACCCCGGTGACCCGGACGGTGATCGCGGACAACACCGGCCCCGCATTCATCGCCTCCATGTTCGGCGGTGCGCGCTCGTATCTCATCAACGCGGAGAATGTGTCGGACCCCCGGGGAATCAGCTCCGTCTGGATGAGCACGCTGTTCGGTCTGTCCTTCAGCGTCATGCTGACGCAGCCCCCCTACTCCGTGCAATGGACCCTCCCACCCAACATCAACATCACCTCGGGCGCGCTGATCTCCTTCCTTGCCATCGACACCTGGGGAAATGAGACCTTGGGCGCCTTCGTGTGTCCGGTGAACACGAATTCGACCGTGAATGCGTACGCGCTTTGTACCCCCATGCCGGCCTGGGCTCCGCCCCAGGTGGAGCCAGCCTTCAAGGACCCTTGAGCCACGAGTGAGCCGTCGGCGTCAGCGCTTCGCCTCGACCCGCAGTCGCTCGTCGCGAAGCGCCTCGCCCTTCAGGAAGCTCTTCATCCGCTCGAGGATGCGAGGGTCCGACTGGAAGAGGCCGTCATGTCCCGCCCCCTCGAGCACCAGGTGCACGGCCTGGGAGAGCCCGGGGCGCAGCGCCTCCGCGTTGTCCGGGCTCGTGCGCCCATCCAGGGTGCCGCTGATGAGGAGCACGGGCACCGCGGCCGTCAGCGGGCCTCGGAAGGAATCGCCCAGGTCGCTCACGCCGGGCACATCCTGCGCCCGCAGTGCGCCCGGGTTGACGCTGCCACCGAGCAGGGCCTTCGACGCCTCGCTCTTGATGAGGGCGTGTCGCGCCGGGCTCACGCCGGAGGCCGCATCCATGGCGAGCGGCATCGGTCGCAGCATCCCTTCGCGCAGCATGCCGGCGAAGGGCGCCATCGGCTCGTAGTCTCCGGCCTCCAGCGCCGGGAGCAGGGCGAGGAAGCGCCGGAAGGTGGCGGGATCCCTCAGGGACTCGAAGGTGGCGCACTGGAGGTCGAAGGGGCTGACCGTCCAGGTGCGGCGCTCCCCCTTCGCCGGGTCCGTGAATGCAACGGTGCGAGGCTCGCGACGCAGCGACTTGAGCAGCTTCGCCAGCCGCGCCTTCAGGCCCGGTCCGCGCTCGCCCTCGGCGCGCAGCACGGCCTCCCATCTGTCGAGCAGCGCCTCCGTGTGGGCAGGCCGCTTCCAGGTGTCGTCCGGTCCCTCGATGCCCGCGAGGAGGATGTGGTCCACCCGCTGTGGGTGGCGCCGCAGGTAGGCGAGGCCCAGGTGGGTGCCGTAGCTGATGCCCCAGAGGTTGAGCTTCGGTGCGCCCAGCGCCTGGCGCAGCACCTCAAGGTCTTCGGCGCTCTCCACCGTGGTGTACGCGCCCAGGTCCACGCCGGCCGCCGTCCAGGTGCGGCCCGCCTCCGCTGCGGCCTTCTTCATCGTGGTGTCGAGCACCGCCGCGTCCATGCGCTGCTCCAGCGGGACCGCCCAGCGATGCGTCAGCTCGGGATGGGGATCCGACTCGCCGGTGCCGCGCTGATCCAACGCGATGACATCCGCCACCTCGCGCAGGGCGAGGAACAGCTCGAAGCGGCCATGGCGCGCGGCATCGATGCCGGAGCCGCCCGGCCCCCCGGCCAGGTACACGATGGGTGCCGCGGGCGACGGGTTCGTGCTCTTGAAGCGCACGAAGCGCAGGGGCAGGCCCGGGCCCTCCGGCCGAGCGTGACGCTGGGGCACCGTGAGGGTGCCCAGTTCGGCCTGAACGCCGCGACCGTCGCGGGCCTGGAAGGTGTGAGGCCGCAGTTCCAGGCCCTGGGCCCGGGCAAGAGACAACGGAAGGGTGAGGGCAAGCAGGAGCACGGCGCGCATGGCGTTCCTTCGAGAAGGGATTCAACCCGGAGGATGCGGTGGGCAGCACGGCGCGTGGGCTGCCGGTCGCCCAACGTCTCGCGGCGTCGCCGGAGTGCGCGTGGGGCGACACCAGGCTGCGTATGCTGGGGCCCATGATGTCCTCCGCCCTCTTCGCGGGATGCTTCGCGCTCTCGCTCGCCGCCTCGGCCGCGCTGCCCTCCGCGCGACAGGGACAGGTGCAGGTGAACGCGGACGACCTCCCCCCGGAGGTCGCGCTCTCCGAGGACGCACGGGGCTGGCGCACGGTGGCGACCCACCAGTTGAACGAAGGGACGGGCCCCTACTGGTTGCGCGCACAGGTGGACGTGCCCCCCCGTGAAGTCGGAGCCCCGACGCCTGCCCTCTTCCTGTCGGTGCTCGGGTCGTGGGAGGCCTGGTGGGACGGCAGGCCCCTGGGCCGCAATGGACGGGTGGGGCGGACGCCTTCGGACGAGGTGCCAGGACGCGTCGATGCCCTGCTCCCGCTTCCGCCCGAGCTCAGCGCGCCGGGCCCTCACGTGCTGACGATGCGCATCTCCGCGCACCGGCTCGGCTTCCAGCCCGTGGGCACCCTCCACCACATGCGGGTGGGCGAGGCCGCGTCCCTCGCCCAGGCGCGGATCCTCGGCCTGGTGCCGGCCCTCTGCATGCTGGGCGCACTGGTGATGATGGGGCTCTACCACCTCGCGCGCGTGCGGCTCGCTCACGGCCAGCTCGCCACGCGCCTGCTCGGCGTGCTGTGCCTCGCCGCCGCGGCGCTCGTCCTGCTGGAAGCGTGGCGCGGGCTCGCCAACTATCCCTACCCACAGCACGCGGTGCGGCTGCGATTGCAGGCGGTGGCCGTGCTGGCGGTGGCGGCGCTGCTGCCAGCGACCGTGCACGCGGCCTTCGGCGAGCCACGCCGCTGGCTGCGGTGGATGGGACTCGGCCTGGGGCTGCTCTCGCTCGCCTTCGTCCCGGGCTTCGATGGCAAGAACAGCGTCGCGCTCGGGGCCGCGCTCATCGTCTCCACGGCGCTCGCCGTGCGCGCGTGGCGCCGAGGGGAACCGGGGGGAGCCCTGGGAGCGCTGGCGGGGCTTGGTTTCGCCGGGACACTCTACCTGTTGGAGCCCTGGGGCTTCTCCGAGCGCGGCTTCTTCCTCGCCTTCGGAGGGCTCCTGCTCTGCCTCACGGCGGTGCATGCCCGGCAGCAGCGCCGTCAGCAGGAGCGGTTCGAGAACGCGACGCGCGCCGCGGAGCGCCTGCAACTGGAGTTGCTCAAGCGCAGCCTGCAGCCGCACTTCCTGATGAACACGCTGGGTGCGCTGAGTGAGTGGGTGGAGACGGAGCCCGCGCAGGCCGTGCGCTTCATCGAGGCCCTGGGCACGGCGTACCGGCACCTGCTGGCCGTCTCCGGTGAGCGCACCATTCCGCTCGCTCGCGAGCTGGAGCTGTGCCGCGCCCATCTGGAGGTCATGGGCTGCCGACAGGGCACGGCCTTCCACCTGGAGACCGAGGGCGTGGACCTGGAAGCCCCCGTCCCCCCTGCCCTGCTGCACACGCTGCTGGAGAACGCCTTCAGCCACAACCGCTACGTCTCGCCCCACACCTTCCGGCTCGAAGGCAGCCTCATCGCCGGGGGTGCGCGGCCACGTCGGCGCTACGTCTTCCTCGCGCCGGTGGGCACGGGCACGCGCCAGGGTGGCGGTGAAGGCACCGGCGCGCGCTACCTGCGCGCGCGCCTGGAGGAGGCCTTCCCCGGTGCGTGGCGGCTCGAGGATGGGCCGACGGCGGCGGGGTGGATGACGCGGGTGGAGGTGCCGGCATGAGGCTGCTCATCGTGGAGGACGAGCCGTTGGCGGCGCGCCGCCTCGCCCGGCTGTGCGAGCAGCAACTGGGGCCGGGCACCCCACCCCCGCGCGTCCGCGCGAGTCTGGACGAGGCGCGCGAGCTGCTCGCGGAGCACACCGTGGACGTGCTGCTGCTGGACCTGAACCTCTCGGGCGAGGACGGCTTCGCGCTGCTCACGGAGGCGGCCGCGGGCGCATTCCAGGCCGTGGTGGTCTCCGCGAACACCGACCAGGCGCTGCGCGCCTTCGAGCTGGGGGTGCTGGACTTCATCCCCAAGCCCTACACGCCGGAGCGGCTCGCACTCGCGCTCGCCCGCGTGGGAAGCCGCGCGGCCATTGCCTTGCGCTCCCTGGCGGTGAGGAAGGGCGGAGGCGTGGTCCTCGTGCCCCTGGACTCCGTCGCATACATCCGGGGCGCGGGCGACTACGCCGAGCTGGTCCTGCGCGGCGGTGGCACCGAGCTGAGCGAGAAGAGTCTGGAGCGGCTCGAGCAGCTGCTGCCCGCCGACTTCCTTCGCATCCACCGCTCGTATCTCGTCCGCGCGACGGACATCCGCGAGCTCGTCGCCTCGGAGGGCTCGCGCACCGAGGTGGAGCTGAGGGACGGCACCCGGCTGCCGGTGGGCCGCAGCCGACTGGGAGCGCTGCGCAAGCGACTGGACGCGTAGGCCCTACCGTGCGCCGGCTTCATCGACCCCGGAGGGGCCCTGTAGACTGGGGTCATGTCCTCTCGCGTGGCCTCATCCGTTCTGTTGCTCGTCTTCGTGCTGCCGTGGACGGCCGCCGTGGGGCTCATCGACGTCTTCGCCAGCGCCCACATGGTCCGTCAGGCCGAGGCCGCGAGCTGGCCCTCCGTGCAGGGCACCATCACCCGGAGCGAGGTGGAGGCGGTGCGCTCGAAGGGCATCAAGTACAGCTTCAAGGTGGCCTACACCTATTCCGTCGACGGGCAGCGCTACGAGGGCAGCAAGCACCGCTCCTCTTCATGGCGCACGAGCGACCCCGGGGACGCGGAGGAACTGGTGGCGCGCTACCCCCTCGGGACCCGTGTCCCCGTGTACTACCAGCCCGATCAACCCTCGGAGGCGTTGTTGCAGCCGGGCTTGGGGAGTTCGGACCTGTTCCTGCTCATGGTCCTGCTGCCCTTCCACCTGGTGGCGCTCTGGCTGGGCGCCATGGTGGTGCAGGGCTTCAAGCCGGAGCCGCCGCTCCTGTCCACCTTCGTCCGGGAGGACGGCAGTGAGTGCGTGACGCTCGATGCGCCGTCGCCGGCCACCTGGATGTTCCTGGCATGGGGAGGCTCCGCCCTGGTGTGCGTCGTGATGGGAGGAGCCATGGGGGCGTTCATCGCGCCGCTGCCCGTGAGCGTGGGGGCCTGGGCGGTGGTCATCGCCTGCGGTGTGCTCGCCGGGCGGTGGGCGCGCGCACGGCGAAAGGCCGGGCACTTCGACCTGTGCCTCCACGCCCAGACGCGAAGCCTCTCCCTGCCGCCCTTCTCCGGCCGGAAGCACCGGCTCGACGTCCGGTGGCGTGACGTGCGGTCGCTCCGCGTCGACCCCCAGGTTCGCCTGCGCAACGGGAAGCAGAGGACCCGCTACCCTCTCACGCTCGGGCTCTCCACCGCGGGCGGAGAGGTACGACAGGAACCCATCGCCGATTTCACCCGCCAGGACCAGGCGGAGGCAATGGCAGACTGGCTGCGCACGCACCTCGAGGTTGACGAGGCCGCCGCGGACAGCCGCGTCATGCTACGGTGAGGGGCGCCGCTCGCGGGACTGTGATGCGATTTCCGAACCGAGCCTTTGTAGCTTGACTAGCTGATCGTGTCCGCCTTCCCCGAGCGGCGCTCCCTCCCCATGAAGGGTGAACCTCCGATGGACATCGCGGGAGCACGCGCCGAGCAGGTTGCCCGTGAGGACCTGGTCATGTTCGTCAACGCGTGCTTCTCGTGCACCGGGCAACGCGAGTTCTACAACGACGGACGCGGGCAGGCGGTGTCCATCGAGTTCCTGCACGCCTACATCCTGGGCAACTACCGCCGCCTCTACACGCGCACGCTGGCCGCGGGCATCAACCACTTCAATCAGGCGCAGATCCTCCTCAACCTGCTGGCGAGCGGAAAGCAGACCGCGTCCGTGGACCGGCACGAGGAGGGCGCGCTCATCGCGGCGGCGCTCCGGGCCCTGCCGCCCCAGCGGGCCTACCGGGTGCTGGACGTGCTGCGGGAGCGGCGCATCAACAACCGCCGCTCCCGCGCCATCGTGCGCGAGTTCCTGAAGGGGCGCGCGGACCTGCACTTCGACGCGGTGAAGTATCGCTCCAAGCTGCGCGCCGCCGTGGCGCACGGCCACCTCAAGCTGCCCGGAGAGCTCAACGCCTTCCTCTTCCACGGCTGGCGCAAGCGCGTGTTCCAGGCCCCCCTGCTGGAGACGTTCCGCAAGGCCCACTACGACGCCTCCGCCCTCTTCGAATTGCCCTACACCGTCGCCGAGGGGCTCGCCGCGAAGCACCAGCTCTCCCGGGACGTCTTCCTGCGGAAGATCGAGCCGCGCCTCACCGCCGCCGAGCGGCTGCGATTGCAGGGCTCGGCCACGCGCGCCCAGGGGGCCATCGCGCTGGACCTGGGGCGCACGCCGCTCACCCGGCTGGCGCTCTACGTGCTCTCCCTCCCCCTGGAGGCGCGACAGGAGCGGCTGGCGGAGCTGCACACGGCGCTCGAGCGGGCGGCGGTGAACAGCCTGCGCCGGGCCTCGGTGCCCCTGGGCCGGGTGGCCGCCGTGCTGGACAACAGCTACTCCGCCTCGGGCTCGAGCGAGAAGCGCCGCCGGCCCCTGGGAGTGGCGCTCGCGGCGCACTACCTGCTGGCCGCCACGGCGCGCGAATACCGCGCTTTCTGGATGCACCCCGCCGAGCACCCCCTGCTCGCGCGCGCCCAGGGCCAGACGGACCTCGCCACCCCGCTGCTGGACGCGCTGGACTGGAGGCCCGAGCTGGTGGTCGTCGTGTCGGATGGCTACGACAACGATCCCCCCAACGCCGTGGCCGAGGTCACCCGTTTGTTTCGCACGAAGCTGGACCCCGCCCGCCGCACCACCATCATCCACGCCAACCCCGTGTTCGCCTCGGAGCTCTACGCGCCTCGGGGAATCGGAACGCACGTGCCCACCGTGGGCGTGCGGGACGCGGAGGACCTGCCCACGGTGCTCGGCTTCGCGCGCTTCGCCGAGGGGGCCTCTCCGCTGGCGGAACTCGAGGACTACCTGGCGGCGCGCGTGCGGCGGATGCTCGAACACGCCCCCCGAAGCCCCGCAGGGACCGAGCCCCCGGAAGAGCCGCTCGACGAGGAGGTGGCATGAAGGAGGGCAACAAGAGCGCGGTGCGGCGGCTGCCGCTCACGGGGCTGCGGCTCGCGCCCTCACAGGTCTGGGGGAGCATCCGCCTGGTGCCCGTGCTGCGCGATGCCATCCCCGGAGACCTGCGCATCACCCGCAGGAGCTACGGCGAGGACGTGAGCGCCGTGTCGCTCCAGGGTGGGCTGATGGAATCCGGGCTCCACTACACCTCCTACGTCCCCCATGGCCTGGTGGTGGACTGGGACGACAAGGGCGCGGCGGTGACACCCGAGACCCGGCTGCGCAAGCCCCAGGGCAAGGAGGGCAAGAGCCTCAAGCACGGGCCCCTCTTCTCGACGCGGGTGTTGCACCGCATGGTGCACCGCGAGGACCGGAACCGGCTGCGGCTGCTGCCCATGCACCTGACGATGGAGGGCTTCCTCGCGCTGTACTTCGGCGGGCCTGAGGTGGCGTGGAACGAGTACTCCCAGGAAGCCCTCTCCCACGGGCTCAACCCCCGGAGCGAGTGGGCCTTCTCGGGCTGGGCCAGCGCGGCCTTCGCGGAGGCGCTGCGCATCTTCGAGTTGCACGAGCGCCAGGTGGGCATGCTCATCTTCCAGGCGGACGCGCTGCTCTCCTGCGCCGTCGTCTCGCACCCCGAGGATTACCGCGCCCTGCACCGGGCCCTGCTCGAGGACTTCTACGGGGATCTGCTCGTGCAGTACGGCTTCCTGGGAGACGTCCCCGTGCTGGGGCTGGGCGTGGAAGATGCGCGGGTGAATTCGCTGAAGGACCTGCGGGCCGCCATCGAGCGCATGCGCGCGGACTGGGCGGACTTCATGGGCTTCATGGCCGAGGGCGTCATCGGCGCCGAGGTCCTCTTCGCCCCCGTCTACGAAGCCGGTCCCTTCCACCTCCAGCGCTTCATCACGGGGCTGTCGCCCTCGGAGGAGAACCACATGGGCGAGGTCATCCTGCGCGACGACGGCACGGTCGAGTACCTCAAGACCTACCGGCTCTCGGCGGCGCAGACGCGCCGGGCCTACCTGCTCAAGCAGCTCGCGCAAGGCGGCTGGAACCTGGAGCGCACCGCCGAGCATCTCAAGACGACCCGGGACGAGCTCATCGTCCGACTGCGCAACGCGGGCTTCGGCTATCTCCTCAAGGAGCACGTCCTCAAGGCGGCCGAAGCCCGGCTCATGCGGCGTTGAGTGCTACGTCCCGGGCACCTGCCCGATGAAACGTTGGAGGACGGCCCGGCTCAGTTCAAGAGCGAGCGGACCGGCACCAGCGCGTCCAGGGACTTCCCGTTGCCCAACTGCCCGTCGGAGTTTCGCCCCCAGCTCCACACCGTGCCGTCCGAGCGGACCACGACCGCGTGCTCGCCGGTGACCGCCATCGCGGTGAGTCCTCCCTGAAGGGCGGTCACCTCCACCGGGGAGACCTGGCTGGACAGGTCCAGGCTGCCAATGCCCAACTGCCCCCAGTTGTTGCGGCCCCCCGCCCACACCCGGCCGCTGTAGTCCGTGGCCAGCGAGAAGTAGTCTCCCGCGGCCACCAGGTTCAGGCCGCTGATGGCCAGCGACTGCCCGCTCGGGCCTCGGTACAGCAGTTCGCCAAAGGCGTTGTACTGCCCCCAACCCCGGCCGGTTCCATCCGCGAGCACCACGATGGCGTGGCGTTCATCCAGGGTCACGGAGACCGCGCCGCTCAGCCACGTGAGCTTCGCCGGCCTGTAGCGGGGTTGGGAGTCCGCCGAGCTGATGAGTCGATAGTAATTGCTGCCCCACCCCCAGACGGTTCCGTCGGAGCGGACCGCCATCGAGGTGTAATCCCCCGCGGCGATGGACACGACGTCGGTGAGGCCCGGGAGCTGCACGGGCGTCAGGCGGTTCGTGCCAGTCCATTCCCCCGTCTGGCCATGGGCGTTCGAGCCCCAGACCCAGACGGTGCCGTCGTCGCGCAGCGCCAGGGCGTGGTCAAGGCCCATGGAGACCGCCACCACATGCGTCAGCCCCTGGACCTGCACGGGAACCGGGCGCTTCGTGGTGGTCCCATCTCCCAGCTGTCCCGTGAGGTTCGAGCCCCAACTCCAGACGGTGCCGTCGTCGCGCAGCGCCAGGGAACTGGCGTTGCGCGAGGAGATCGCCGTGATGTGGCTCAATGAAGCCACCGCCTGGGGCGTCGCGCTTCGGGCCACGGACGCGCCCACGCCCAACTGGCCTTGCAGGTTGTCGCCCCAACTCCAGACGCTGCCGTCGTCATTCAGTACCAGGGAGTGCTGCTGCCCCGCGGCCACGCCGAAGGCCGCGCTCAGTCCGGGAACCTGGAGCGGGCTGTCGTAGCGGAGCGGCTCGCCATTCCCCAGCGCTCCCCTCTGGTTCGTGCCCCAACCCCATACGGAGCTGTCAGACAGCAGGGCCAGCGAGTGCTTGTCCCCCGCCGCGGCGACGGTGACCCCCGTCAGGCCCTGCACCTGGGCGGGCACGTCGGTGTAGTTGCGAAGCCCGCTTCCCACCTGCCCCATGTCGTTGCTGCCCCAGGCCCAGAGGGTGCCGTCGGAGCGGGTCACGAGCGCGTGCTCGGAGGCGGCCACGTCCACGGCGCCCGTCAGCCCTTGCACCTGCACGGGCGACAGCGACCACTCCTTGAGACTTCCCCAGGCCCAGACAGTGCCATTCGACAGGATGGCCACGCCGCCGTTGTAGCCCGCGGCGGCCGCCACCGTGCCGCTCAGCCCTGGCACCTGGGTGGGAGCGCAGGTGGAGGTCCGGGTGCCGTTGCCCAACTGCCCGACCCCGTTGTTTCCCCAGGCCCAGAGGGTGCCATCGGAGCGCAGGGCCATGGAGAACTCGGCCCCGGCCATCACCGCCACCACCGACGTGAGCCCCGGGACCTTCATGGGCGTGCGGTTGTCCGTCCGGCTCTCCCCCAGCTGGCAGGAGTAGTTGTACCCCCAGGACCACACCGTGCCATCCGGCTTCACCGCCAGGGAATGGGAGCCTCCCGCCGCCACCGAGGTGACGCCCGTCAGCCCCGGCACCTGGATCGCCGTGGGATGCGGCTGCGAGCCTCCGTCCCCCAACTGGCCCGCATCGTTCCAGCCCCAGGCCCAGACGGTGCCCCCGGAGCGCAGGGCCAACGAGTGGTTGCTGCCCGCGGAGACCGAGGTCACCGAGGTCAATCCCTGGACCTGGACGGGCGTGACGCTGTCCTGCTGGGAGTTGTTTCCCAGCTGGCCCAGGGCGTTGCCCCCCGCGGCCCACACCGTGCCGTCCGCTCGAACCACCAGTGAATGGTGGGGGCCCGCCGACAGCTTCGTCCTGGGCCGCGAGCGCATGAGGGTCGCGGTGGAGGACGCTGCCTCCACCAACGCGTCCTGCGTCCCCACGGCCTGTCCACAACCCACGGCGAAACCAAACCCCAGCCAGAGCCCCGTCAGGCAGAACGCCCGACGCCCCGTTGCGTGTCTCATCTGTATGTCACTCCCTGTCTAAATCCAAAGGTCAGCGATCTCCGCCTTCCCGGATGCGGGCCCAGGGACGGGGGCCACCGGGTTTTATTCACGGGAGGCAGAGAGCAAGGACGGCCCGGCTCGGTTCACCGTGGATCATTCGGACAGGTGCAGGCTGCCGGGCCCTGGACTTGAGCGACAATGACGGACATGGCGAACCGTCTTGCGTCCCTCGTGTGTCTCCTCGCTGCATTGCCCGCCGCCGCCAACGTGGCCGCCTCCACGCGCACACCGGCGACCTTGACCTTGTCATCGGGGACCGCGCGCACGCGCTCGGAGGTGCTCAGCGAGGAGCTGGACTTCGACTGCGCGGAGGTGGAGCAGGAGGCGGTCTGCCACTTCGAGGCGCGCTACAGGCTGCGCAACGGGACCGACGAGGCGGAGGTCATCGATGCCGCCTTCCTGGGACTGCGTACGCGCGAGGTCCGCGTGCGGTTCGACGAGGAGCCTCTGCCGGTGACAGAAGCCCAGGCCGCCTCGATGGGTCCCACGTCGGAGGCCGGAAGGCTCGCGCATGCCCAGGCGGAGCGCTTCGGCTTCACCCTCACGCTTCCACCCGGACGGGAGGGGGAGCTGCGGGTGCGGGGCTTGATGCAGCTCGAGCGCCGCTTCCTGCCATCCGGGTACGTGTGGCCCGCGGTCCAGTCGCGGCACGTGCTGCTGTCCCCCGGGCCGGCGCAGGCCACGCACTGGGACATCGACTATCTGCTGGGGCCCATCCGGACCTGGGCAGGCAACCCCACGCTCCACATCACGGTGCGTGTCCCTTCCGGGTGGGAGGTCGGCAGCAGCCCGGACGCATTCGCGCGCACGTTGCCGGTGGCCACGGACTGGCGGCTGCGGCACGAGGGCGAGCAGGTGGTGGCGGAGCGGAGCCTCACGGCGGAGGGCGCGCCCGAGTGGCTCAACGTCACGCTGACGAAGCGCAAGCCGTGGTGGACTTCGGGCGGTGTGCAACTGGGACTGGGCGCGGGGCTCGGAGACGATTCCCGCTGGATGGCCCGGCTCGGCTACCAGTTCGCCGCGCCTGAGTCCTTCCTCCATTCGCTGTCGGTGGAGACGGACTTTCGCGAGCAGGTCGTCCTCACGCCCCTCACGCAGTATGCGACGCCCCAGGTCGCCATCATCCCAAGCCTCGGGTTCGGCCTGGGCATCCCGGTGCAGGTGCTCCCCGAAGCCAGGCCAGGCCTGCGACTCCTCGCGGATCTGCACTTCGGTCCGCTGGGGGCCGCGCTCACCTGGGACCACTATCCGGCGCTGTGGGAGGGGACGGACTCCTTCTCGCGGTGGATCCTCCTGTTCCAGGTCGCGCTGTAGGCCGGCCGAATCCCCCCACGCGCTGACGAGCCCGCGCCGTGACGACGGAGCTCGGTCCTCTGCTCCTGGGGCTGAGGACCGGTGGCTTCACGGTGACTGGCCGCGCGCGTCGGTCGCCGCCATTGCTTGAACGGCCGCGAAGCCCTGATCGATCAAGGCGAAGAACACAGCGTTCGCCTTCTTCGCGGAGCCTCCGCGTTCGAACACGCGGACGGCTTCTTCGCGAGCCGTGCGCACCGTCAGCACGATCATGCCGGCTGCGAGCCGCGCGAGTCCATCCGGCGTCGGACCGGCGAGTTCGATCGCAAGCCCTTCTGCCGCTTCGTCGTTGAGTTCCCGCAGCCGCGCCTCGAGCGACGGGCTCGCCACGACAAAGCGCCAGAAGTCGGCCGCATGGCGGTCGAAGTGGGCGAACGGATGCTTCTGCTCCCGCAGCTTGCCCATGAGCACGCGGAGCTCGGCGATCGGGGATTGCCCTTGCGGCCTCGCGCGGATCGCCTCGCGAAAGAAGAGCAGCTTCAAGTCGTCCTGGCGATCGAGCATGAGGTCCTCCTTGCGCGCGAAGTAGTTGAAGACCGTCATCTTGGAGACGCTCGCAGCGGCCGCGATCTCATCGAGCGTCACCGCATCGAAGCCCCTCGCGAAGAAAAGCTCCGTCGCCACATCGGAGATCCGCTGCCGGGTCTCGCGCTTCTTGCTCTCACGTCGCTCTCCCATGCCCCGGAGTGTAGCGAAGCACCGCCAGCAAGGGGACATCGATTCCTATACCCGGTCAATGAATCCCTTGCGGAAATATTGACCGAGTATAATATCCTGGATTCAAGGGCTGTCAGGACGCGGCCCTCGGACGGAGCCGTCATGAACGCGAATGGAAAGAGGGTCCTCATCTCCGGCGCGAGCTTCGCCGGGCTGTCGACCGCTTTTTGGATGAGCCGCCTCGGCTACGAGGTCACCGCCGTGGAGGTCGCGCGCGGGCTCCGGACGGGCGGCACGGCCGTCGACATCAAGGGCAACACCGTCGACATCGTCCGGCGCATGGGCCTCTTCGATCAGATCCGGTCGAACCGATTGAGCCTGCAGCGGTGGGAGATGAAGAACGAGCGCGATGTCACGGAGCGCTCGTTGGTGCTGAGAGGTGAAGGCGAAGCACCTTCGGACGACGAGTTCGAGATCGAACGAACCGTTCTGTTGAACATGCTGTTCGACGCCGTGAAGGACCCCATCGAAGTCGTCTTCAACGACAGCGTTACCGCGCTGAGCGAGACGAAAGACAGCATCGAGGCCACGTTCGCCAGGGGCGCGAGGCGCACGTTCGACCTGGTGTTCGGCTGCGACGGTGTCCACTCCGCCGTGCGGAGGCTCTGGTTCGGCGACGAAGCCCGGTACATGTATTTTCTCGGGCAGTACTTCTCGATCACGATCGTGGACAGGTTGCTCATCGAGCGGAACACCGCGCAGATGTTCAATGTGCCGGGCAAGGCCGTGATGCTCAACGCCTACAAGAACAACACGGACATCATTCTCGCGTTCGCTTCCGACACGGAGATTCCGTACGACCGCCGCGATGAGGAGGAGCAACGACGGATTGTCGCGGACCAGTTCGTCGGGGTGGGCTGGAGGACCGCGGAGCTGCTCAAGGAAGTGCGGAGTTCGAGGAGCTTCTACTTCGACAAGCTGTGCCAGATACGAATGCCTTCCTGGACGAAAGGCCGGGTCGCATTGGTGGGCGATGCGGGTTACTGCCCTTCACCCGCTGCCGGCATGGGAGGCTCGTTGGCCATCGATGGCGCGGCCGCACTGGCGGATGCGATGCGAGAGCACGACCACGACTTCGAACTCGCGTTCCGGGCCTACAACGAGCGATTCCGCCCGTTCATCGAGCAGGTCCAGGCGGAGGCCGTGAGGACCGGGCTCGAGAGCCTCGTTCCAAGAACCGAAGGGGCCATTCGCGCGAGGAACGCGCAGACCGACTCCTTCTTCTGAGCTCCCGCGCCCAGCAGGAGGACACCCGCGCCGCGCGAGGTGAGGCGCGGGTGTCCTTCGCTCGCGGCGAGGCTGGGGAGCGCCGCGCCCTACAGAAGGGCGCAGCCGTTGTCGTCACAGCCGGCGGCGGGGCGCCCCTGGGCTGAAGGCCGCTGCACACCGGCCGCCGGCTCCATGCGTGCTTCGAGCAGGAGCGTCTGTATCTCGGCGCCCAGTTGCAGGTCGTCGTGCACTCCGAAGAGCTGCCGACGGAGGCGTCCTTGCGCGTCGATCAGGACCGTCGTCGGCGTTCCCTGCATGGCGTAGGCCCTCATGGTCCTCGGGATGGGGTCGCCGGCTTCGCCCGGTGCGTCCACGCCCACCGGGAACCCCACCCGGTACTCGTGGAGGAACGCCTTCAGGGATTCGAGCCTCATGGCTTCGTGGTGCTCGAAGACGGTGTGCAGCCCCACCACGACGAGCGGGGCATCTGCGAAGAGCCCGGCGACGCGCTGTGCCTGCGGAATGCCCCTGGCGACGCAACCCGGACAGAGCATCTGGAAGGCGTGGAGGAGGATGACCTTGCCTCGGAGTCGCTCCAGGGTGAGCGGCTCCGGGGTGTTGAGCCAGTCGGTCGTCCGCCATGCCGGTGCGGGGCGCGGCAGCATCAGAAGTCCCCTTCCTTGACGTAGGGGTAGGCCCAGAGCGTCACCTGCAACAGGCACGACTTGACCCATGCGGCATACATCTTCTCGACGTCCTCCGTGCCATGGCCCTGCTCGGCCAGGAAGGAGCGCAGGGTGAAGGTGACCGGGAAGATGAGCGCGAACAGGTCCCGGAAGGGCACGATGTCCGTCGAGGGGGCTCCGTCCGTCTTGTTCTTCTTCACCCGATGGTGACGCAGCCCCATCTCATGCTGGTAGTCGAGCCACGCCTGGTCGTACCGCGCGCTCGACGTGTCGAGGATCCACTGACCGAAGCGCTTGCGGACGGCTCCGAGGTAGTCCCCCAGGGGCTTGCCGTCCGCCTTCGCCGTGAACGAGGCGAGCAGGTGCGGCTGGCTCCCGACAAACCCATACCAGACATCGAGAATCGCCTCGACGCGCCCCTTCACGATGTCGTGCGACATGCGCAGGGACTTCACGTCCTCTTCACCGAAGAGGACGCTGGCCTTCATCTTCTCGAAGTCGGCGAGGGACACAGGCGAACGCGCGACGGACGAGGTGCCATGGGTATAACCCGGGATGTTGCTCATTGCCGTTTCTCCTTCGTGGAGCAAAGCTCCGCTGTCACCGTCGGCCGAAAGGGGCCGCGGAATCCGTGTTCGCGCGTGTCCTGGAACGCGATGGCGTCAGCTACGACGCAGGAACTGCTCCCAGACCTCGCGTCGCGCCGTCTCGGCCGCGAGTTCGTGCTCCGGGCAGTCGACGCGCAGTTGCTCATTCGAGAGCGGCGCGTCCACGAAGGCGCAGTGATGCGGGGATGAACCCGGGCGCACGTTCGGACGGAAGTGCTTGCAGGTCACGCACATGCCGTTGACCGGAATGAGCCCCTGTTCCTGGAGCGACCGGATCATCTTGATGATGCCCGCGAAGAACGCGCGCTGTTCCTCCGGAGCGAGGTCCGCCACCGCGTCCGCCATGAACTCCGGCCACGAGCGCGCACGGGCACCGAGCGTGGCGCCCTTCGCCGTGGGCGTCAGGAGGCTGGCGCGCGGGTGCCTCGGATCCGCGGCTCTCGTCACCAGCGCCTTCTCGACGAGGACGCGGACGGAATCGCTGATGGTGGGGAGCGACACGCCAAGGCGCTCGCTCAACTCCTTTCCGGCAAGGGGACCGTTCGCGACCAGCACGGCGAGGATCTGCCCCTGCGTGGCGGACAGGCCCGCTTCGTTCGCCTGCTGCCACGACTGCTGCTTCATCGCGAGCCCGATCTTGTGCAGCCCCATCGCGATACGCGCGGCGATCGGCTCGCTGTTCTCGTCGAAGTACCCCGGCAGCTTCCCAGTCATGGCCTTGAAGTAACTTCGGACTCCTAACTTGTCAAGACGGCCCCCTGCCCTGCCCCTGGGCCCATGGCCTCACGGTCCGTCAGGGCATGAGCCCCCGACGCCGCGCGGCGTCCTCCAGGTAGGCCCGCACCACGGGCATGAGCGGCAGCCTCAGCACGGTCTCCACGTCGAGCCACCGGGCCCACACCACTTCCCGTTGGTCGATGGTGAGCGCGGGCTCGGAGTCGAGTTCCAGTTCGACGAAGTGACACCGGTCGTGCTTGAACTCATCCGTGTGGTGCAGCTCGCTCACGACGCGCAACCGCGTGGCGGGCACGTCCAGGCCTACCTCCTCGCGCAGCTCCCGCGCGCCCGTCTCCTCCGGGGACTCGCCCCGATTCCGTCCGCCCCCCGGCAGGGAGAAGGCCTGCTTGTAGGAGTTCTGGAGCAGCAGCACCTCGCGCCCCCGCCACACCCCCACGAGCGTGCCTTCCGTGTGGGGACGGCGCACGAACCACCACGCGAGCGCCAGGTGGTAGGCGCCCCGGTAGGCCACGCGCATGACGGAATCGAGGGGAGAACTCATGGCGCCAGGGATCATGCATGCCCTCATCATCTTCGTTCAGAAGAGAATGACGTCCTATCCGTGTACGTGGGCGTTCCACCGCCACAACTGTTGAAGGGGCACGCTCCAGCGCCCTGGCGGTAGCGTGACACGGGCTCCTTGCACCCCACCCCTCAGCACCGCGTCCTCCCGCGCCGCGCTCGCCAGTGGTCTGCCCGTTCACCTGCCGCGGGGGCATAACCCTCTCTGGACGGCCCTATCGAAGGCGCGCTCTTGTCCGTCCGCTTCCGAGCCGGACAGCACATTGGGCCTCTATCGGTCCCATGCTCCGCTTGCGCCGATGTGTGCCTACGCCTTGCGTACGGGATAGCGCAGGTGTGTAACGCCGACGCCGGAGATCACCTTCGGGTTGCCAAGGATGGCGGGCGTGCCGGCGAGGTGGTCAAAGAGTCGGACTCCGGAGCCAAGAAGAACCGCCGCGATGTCGACGTGGATTTCGTCGAGGAGCCCCGCATTCAGGCACTGCTGGATGGTGTCAGCGCCGTGGACCCCAACGGACTTGCCGGCGGCGGCGGCTTTGGCCTGGTTCACGGCGCTTTCGATGCCGTCGGTCACGAAATGGACAGTCGAGCCGGGGCGGGGCCATCCGGCGGGGATGTGGTGGGTCACGACGAATGCGGGTCCCCAAGCGTGATTTCCGCCCCAGCCGTGGGCGACCTCGAAGGTGCGGCGACCGGTGAGCACGGCACCCAGTTCGGACCACAGACCGCGAAGGTGCTCGGCGCTCGGACCGGACACCTTGAACGTCATGGCGTCCGACCCTCCGGCGTGGATTTCGACGTCCCCCGAGTTGAAGTACCAGTCGAACACTTCGGCCACGCCATTGTTGAGGTCGGCGACGTAGCCGTCGAGCGACATGGACATGATTGCGACAACCTTCGACATGGCGATGATCCTTTCGGGGGCCCGCTCGAACGACGGGTGACAGAGGTGTCAGGGAGCTCGTCTAACACCTCGCGCCCTGTCCTCCCGCCGTTCCTCAGCGGGCCTGGCTCGAACTTCCCACCAGGCAACGCTCGGAGGCCCGGTTGAGACCCCCGTCGACGAGGCGTTGGAGGAAACGCATCCAGCCCGGCATGAACAGGGGTGGGCCCCTGACGCGGGCGTGATGGGAACGCCCGGAAGGTATTGCCTCCGCCCCACGGCCGCGGCGACGCTGCGCCGCCATGGGACACAAGCGACTGATGCGGATTGGCGTGGTGGGCGGGGGAGCCATGGGCTGCGGAATCGCGCTCGAGCTCGCCATCGCCGGCAGGCAGGTGGTGCTCTTCAACACGCGTCCGGACAGCAGTGAGCGCGCGCGGGTGAAGTTGGAACGGGATGCGGCGCTGCTGGTGGAGACGGGGCTGTTGTCGCCAGCAGGGCGTGAGGCCGCGCTCGGGCGGATCCGGCGCACCACGGTGCTCGCCGAGGCCGCCGTGGGCCAGGACCTGGTCCTCGAGTCCGTGCCCGAGGACCTCGTGCTCAAGCAGGAGGTCTTCCGTCAACTGGACAGGCTGGCGGCGCCGGACACCGTGCTCGCCTCCAACACCACCGCGCTGAGCGTGACGGCGCTGGCGCGGGACTGCACCCGGCCCGAGCGCGTCCTCGCGGCGCACTACTACCTGCCGGCGCACCTGATTCCCCTCGTGGATGTCATTCCCGGGGAGAAGACGGGCCCTGACGTCGTGGAGACCGTGCGGCGCTTCCTGGTGGAGGTGGGCAAGACGCCGGTGGTTTTCACGAAGGACGTGCCGGGCTCGGTGGGCCCGCGCTTGTTGCAGGCGCTCATCGGCGAGGGCATCCGGCTGGTGCAGGAAGGTGTCGCCACGCCGGAGATGGTGGACCGCGTGCTCACGCAGGGAATCGGGCGGCGCTTCGGTGCGTCCGGCATCTTCGACCGGTTGGATCTCGCGGGGCTGGACCTCGTCACCGGCGTCATGCGCAACGCCGGACGCCCGGTGCCCCCGGTGCTCGCGCAGAAGGTGGAGCGCGGTGAGCTGGGCCTGAAGTCGGGCCAGGGCTTCTACACCTGGACGCCGGACGCCACTGCCGCCTTCGAGGAGCGCGTCGCTCGCGCCCTCATCACCCAGCTTCGCGAGGACCGGGCCGAGGGGCGCCTGCCCAGCCCCACGTTGGAGACGCCGGAATGAGCCCGGAGCGCGTGCTGCTGGCCCCGGACGTGCTGTCGGACTTCCTCGCGGACGCCACCCGCGAATACCTGGCGTGTACGCCGGAGCTGCCACCCCGGAGCTGGGCCGTCCTGCTGGGGCGCTTCGTGGGCGACGCGATGCGGGTGGAGCGCGTCCGCTTCGCCGCCAACATCCGCGAGACGGACGACACCGTGCTCCAGGAGTTCGACGCCACCATCATCCCGCGCTTCGGCGCCTGCTATGCCAATGGCCGGCGCGGCTACTGGTGCGAGCCCCGGGAGTTGCTGCGCATCACCACCGAGGCGGAGGCGGAGGGGCTGGAGGTGCTCGGCTCCATCCACCTGCACCCGGACTGGCACCGCATCGGCCCGCCCCACGAGCGCGGCCTGCGGGTGAGCCACGAGCCCACGCCCATGGACCGGCACCTGTTCCAGGGCGCCGGCTGGCCGCTCAACATGATCCTCTACCTGGAGCAGCGCGAGGGTCGGTTCCACCACGCGCTCGGGGCGTGGGCCGCCCCGTCCGAATCCGACTCCCACTGCCGCCCGCTGGCCTTCCGCTTCGTCGAGCGGTGAGGTCATGGGTCGAAGGGTCAGCGCATGGGCGGCCCGCGCATGGTCAAGCATCCGTCGGGCAGGCTTCTCCACAAGGTCAACCCCGCGTGCCTGCGCATCAACCTCAATGCCGCCGCGCTGCCGCCCGGCACGCCGGTGCCCGTCTGCCTGAAGCTGGAGATCGCCATCCCCGGCGGCGGGATGCAGACGCGCGACATCCGCGTGGGTGACGGCACGGACGTCATGTACAACCTGCCGTCCAACGCGAACATCACCGTGCGCCAGTCCGCCGCCAACGGCTGTCCGCAGCCTCCGGTCACCACCAGCGTGACCGTCAACACGGGCGCCCCCTGGGGCGGCACCGGCGTGCCGACCTCGCCCACCCAGTGCAACGGCGTGCTGTCGCCGCCGCTGCCCTGAGTTCCAAGCCCGAGGCCGCGTGCACGAACGCGGCCCCGGGCCCTCCCGCGAAGCTCAGCATCACGCCCTTGGCGACCCGTTCCGGATGGATGCTGTCCAGGGCCCACACGGAGAAGCGCTGCCGCCGCTGGGGACCGCCGCAGTTGCTCCAGTGGAAGCTGTCGCTCAAAGAGGGGCCCATCGAGGCGGTGCCCCCCAAGCAGGTCCTGGGGCGGGCCCGACGGCGTTCCCGTTGAACGCCGTCGGGTCGCGCGTTAGAGGCCCAGCGGTCCTCTCCCCCGGTGCCCTCCATGTCCCCTGCCACCCCCGCGAAGTCCTCCTCGCGCCTGCCGGTCGCCTTCATCCCGCACGGTGGCGGCCCGTGGCCCTTCGTGGACCTGGGCATTCCCAGGGCGGAGGTCCAATCGCTCGCGACCTACCTGCGCGAGCTGCGCCAGGTCCCCCCGACACATCCCAAGGCACTGCTCGTCGTCTCGGCCCACTGGGAGGAGCCCGTGGCCACCGTGATGACCGCAGCGAAGCCGCCCATCCTGTATGACTATTACGGCTTCCCTCCCGAGTCGTACCGCATCACCTGGCCGGCTCCGGGCGACCCCGGGCTCGCCGCGCGCGTTCGCGGGCTGCTGTCGTCCGCGGGCTTCCCGACCGCGGAGGATCCGGCGCGGGGGTACGACCACGGCACCTTCATCCCCCTGAAGCTGACCTGGCCGGAGGCGGATGTCCCCTGCGTGCAGCTCTCGCTGAAGCAGGGGCTGGAGCCCGAGGAACACCTGCGCATGGGCCGCGCGCTCGCGCCGCTCCGCGACGAGGGCATCTTCATCCTCGGCAGCGGGCTGTCGTTCCACAACCTGCGCGCCATGGGCGACCCGCGCGCCCACGACGTCTCCGTGAAGTTCGATGCGTGGCTGCGCGACGCCGCCACCTCCCCCGCCGCCGTCCGCGACGCGAAGCTCCAGGCCTGGGCCCAGGCTCCGTTCGCGCGACAGGCCCATCCGCGCGAGGAGCACCTGCTCCCCCTGATGGTCGTCGCAGGTGCTGCGGGGGAGGACACGGGAGTCACCGCTTGGAGCGGCACCGTGATGGGCACCCAGATCTCCGGCTTCCACTTCGGCTGACGCCGCGATGATGCTGCTGGCGCGCGGCAAGCGCTGACGGACTTTGGGGTCCGGACCTGGCGTGACCTCCGAGTAGAGTCCGCGCCGTGCCTTCCGACCCGAGTCCTGACAGTTGGCCCAAGTCCCTCGGATTCCCATGCCTGGGGGTGACGTGTGTTGTGCTCACGGCCTGCGCCAGCGGCTCTACCTTGCGCTTGGACACGTACACCGTCGGGAACGCCCGTCACGCCGCCACCCTGGCGGAAGGAATCGCGGCCCAGGGAACCACGCGGGTCGGGGCCTCCCTCCTGGTGCAATCCGCACCGGTCATGCTCGCCTTGATGCAGGATCACAACGCGGCGGGGAAACTCGAGGAGCGCCTCAAGGCGTGCGCGGTTCGTGCTGACGAGCGGGGCAACGCCCTCTTCTTCAAGAACCGCGCGCCGACGCATGCGGAGTGTCTTGAGGAACTGGCCTCGGACGAATGCGGCCGGCCCATCACCCGGGCCATGCAACTGGGACAGCAGAAGCACGTGCTCGCACTGGAGTGCGCACGAGAGGTCCTGGAGGGGCTGTGGCCCGCGCCCTTCAGCATCGAGCAGCGCTATCGCTTCTACCCGAATGCCCGGCTCTTGGAGACCATCAGCCCCGAGAAGGAGGCGAGCATCATCGCCCAGGAGTGTACCGAGCAACTCTGGGGGAGCTTCAAGCCAGACATCGTCCTCCACGCGGATCGCAACCTGCTGAAAGCCGCTCTCACCCTGGACTTCAAATTCCCCTGCCCAGAGTCCAATCAGCCTCGGTGGAGGCCGTATGGAAAGAGCAGCGCCTACTCCGGCAAGAATCAGCAAGGCGTCTACGAAGACGCATTGGGCGGCAAGGCATGGCTCATCTCGCCCAAGGAAGGCCTGACCCGATGATCAAGGACTTTCCTGTCATCCGACTCCGGTCAAGGAGCGGAGCACTCATGGCGCGGGATGGTGTCGTGATCTCCTTCTTCATCCACCGCGATCACGCGCAGGTAGCCTCCGACATGTGGCGTGCCTTGCAACTCTACCTTCGGGCCATCCCAACCAAGACCCTGAACTGGTACGTGTCGGACGAAGGAGACTTCGTCGAGTTCGATGACAAAGCGTGGGAGCGCCAGCGGAAGTTGATGCTTGAACATCCCTGGGATGGCACCTGGCGCCTTGAACTCTCGGAAAGTCCCAGCGAAGTCGGTGGCTACCAGGTCGAGTACTACGGCAGCAAACTCGACAGCCCGCTCTGGAGCAACCCTGCGACCGCGGTGTCCTTCACGTTCCCCACCGAGTACCTGCTGGAGCACGGTCCGGACCACCTGCGTGCCCTGGCCTTCAAGCTTGCGTGGGAGCTGCCTTTCAGCTTCGGCTACGCAAGCCTCGCCGTAGTCTCGCCACAGGGCTCATGGGGCAACTCGGATTGGGACATGCTCGACTTGCTCCGGGATCGCTACCTGGGCCTGGACCTCTACCACCTGGAGGACACCCGCGACGTCATCGGCACCCACGCCCGGAGCGCCTCCTGGCTCACCTTCCTGGGCCAACCCCTGCTCGGTCAACTCGGCGGCATCGAGGGCCTCCGGGGCGCGCTCCCCTTCCCGGACGTCTCCCTCCTCCCGCTGGACAGCCAACGCCTGTTGATTGCCCTGGGCGAATGGCCCACCATCATCGACATCGAGAAGGAAGGCATCCCGCCCCAGTATCGAGCGTTGGCACTCCGCCTGGAGCCCTTCCGTTTCGAGGAGCCCGCCAGGTGGCCCCAACGCCATCCGTATTCATGGCTCCGGCGACTTTCCCAGTAGGGAAGCCTGCGGGCCAACGCTGACAAACACAGACATCCTGGCGTCGGTGATCCAGGAGACAAAGCCCGCCTGACGCGAATGCTTCCTCGCGTCGGTGGACCGTGGCGCTCCAGGAGTCCGTGCGCACGGGCCACTCGGGCCGCGATCGGCAGCGGTGGCTCCGTTCACCTGCCGCAGGGGCTATCGGTCCCATGCTCCCGCGGCGACGCTGCGCCACCATGGGACACAAGCGACTGATGCGGATTGGCGTTGTGGGCGGGGGGGCCATGGGTTGCGGAATCGCGCTCGAGCTCGCCATCGCTGGCAGGCAGGTGGTGCTCTTCAACACGCGTCCGGACAGCAGTGAGCGCGCACGGGTGAAGTTGGAACGGGACGCGGCGCTGCTGGTGGAGACGGGGCTGCTGTCGCCGGCAGGGCGTGAGGCCGCGCTCGGGCGGATCCGGCGCACCACGGTGCTCGCCGAGGCCGCCGTGGGCCAGGACCTGGTCCTCAGAGTCCGTGCCCGAGGACTTCGTGCTCAAACAGGAGGTCTTCCGTCAACTGGACGGGCTGGCAGCGCCGGACACCGTGCTCGCCTCCAACACCACCGCGCTGAGCGTGACGGCGCTTCGTCGAGCGGTGAGGTCAAGCCGTGAGTGAGCGCGGAGCGCGCCCGGCGAGCCGCTGGACGTCGCCCGACGGAGCAGAAGGCACTCAGAAGGGCGTGGGGGTGGAGCCATCCCGATGTGCTCCAGGAATTTAAATCCACCCAGTCCGAAAACAAAACATTCCCAGCACTCCCTGTCTTCCCCATGTTCCCGAGTGTGGCTTTGCTCCGCAAGGACAGTCACAGGGACGACGCACTGGGTCGAAAGCGTTTTCAACGGGTGTAACAGCACCCAGTGGGGGTAACTCCTGCCGAGGCGGAAGGGACTGCCGGAGCCAGCCTTCAACAAGGCACGCGTTCCGTCTACACTTGTGAAACCACCACAGGAGCCGCCGTCATGAAAGCAATCAAGGTCTTCACCCGTGTCCGGATCGCCGCACTCGGGTTCGCTGCCTTCCTGTCCGCCAACGCAGCCATGGCCGCCGCCCCGACCGCGCCGCAGGTGAGCACCGACGCCGTCACCTGTCGGGCGGGTCTGATGGCCCTCAAGAACGACATGTATCGGTACCCGGCCCGGCCTGAGACGGCGGCAGCGGCGGGCAGGGAGTCCTTCAAGATCGTGTACGCGCGCTTCAAGGCCACGCAGCTCGCCGCATGCGATCGCGTGAACACGTACCTCAAGGCCAACAGCACCCAGGCGGTCGCCGCGTCCGCATCCTCGGTGATGAAGACGGACGGTGTCGCGTCGTTTGGGGACTACCTCCAGGGACGCGGTGGGATCGTTTTCATCGGTGATCGCATCCTCGGATACTGTCCGAACCTCCACAAATCGCAGTATGACTGCGTTTCGGCGACCACGCAGCTCAACGCCACCATCTCCAGCGGGCTCAAGATCCTGGAGCCGCTGGCGGCGCTCGAGTGCGAGGTCGAGGCGGGTTGGTCGGGATGCCGTGTCGTCGCCGCCTCGTCGAAGACCGTGCGGATCTACTCGACCCCCGCGGTCAGTCTGGCGGCCCAGAAGGCGGTGGCGACGGTCTACAACACCATCCTGGCCAGCCTGAAGGCGCCGTACGACGCGTCGAAATTCGACGGCTACAAGGTCTACATCACCAATGGGGAGGCGTGGTCGGACCTCAAGCCCAGGCCCCCGATGGGATTCATGGGGGCCGACGACCAGAATGACGAGCTGCGCGGAGGCACCAGCCCCTCCTTCCTGTGGATCGAGGAACAGATGATCTGCAAGAAGGGGGTCGCGACCCGGAACGCGGCCTTCGCCGCCGGCAAGCGCAAGCAGCGCGATGACGACTGGCGGACCTTCGACCAGGTGGTGCACGAGTTCGCGCACGCCATCGACTTCAAGTTCAACCTGCAGCCGCAGTACGGCGTCTCTATCTTTCCGGGCGCGCCAAACTTCCCTGCCGCGGAGGACTTCGCGTGGGGCGTACAGCACTTCTTCGGCACGCCCGCAGGCTCGCTCAACCCTGCCCAGAACGACTTCCTGAACAAGCTGTTCGACAAGTCCATCGCCAACAAGACTCCGTTCACGTGCGCCGCGCTCATGCCCTGACCCGTCCATCAGCGACGCGCTCTCCCGCGCCGCGCTCCGCAAATCATGTATAATATGTTTTGCCGGTAAATTTCAGCCCTGCTGAATCTCATGGAGACGGATGATGCGAACGAACTGGATGACGTGGTCCCCTGCCCTGCTGGTGTCCGCGACCCTGCTGCTGGCCGCGTGCGGTGGAAGCCCGGTGGAGGAGTCCACCCCGGAGGTGTCTGGGATTGGAACGGTGGAGGGCGAGGCGAACTCGCCCATCTACGATCGGGCGCGGGCCTACGCGGCGGCCAATCCCAAGCGTGACGGAGGTTCCTGGAACCAGTGGTGCGGTTCGCTGATGGTCCGCTTCGGGCAGCTCCCCGACTCCGCGGTGCGGCCCACCGCCATCGAGGCCTACCGGGCGTCGAAGATCGTCTCCACGAATGCGTCGACGGCGCTGATTGGCGCGTTCCACTGGTGGGACATCGGGTCGGCGGGGCACGTGGGCGCGGACCTGAACGGCGGCGGCGGCACGGTCTTCATGGCGACCTACAACCTGTCGCAGTCATGGGGGGATGCGATTGGCGTCAACAGCGTCTCCGGCTACACGTCGAAGACGGGCGCGCGCTACCTGGGCTGGTCCATGGACTACGCGGGCGGCCGCATCGCGGGGGGCGGCGGTTCACCGGGCGGCAGCCTGCCGCAGACGTCCACGGAGTTCGACGGCATCCCGGGTGAAATCTATTACAAGCGCATCCAGACGGTGGGCCAGCGCGACTTCGGCTACACGGGCCCCATCGATGGGGTGACGGGTGCGAACACGGAGAAGATCCGCGTGCGCATCACCGCGCGCGAGCTGAACAACCGGGGCGGGCCCCGCACGTCCGCGCAGGAGGATGGCATCCCCGGCTCCATCTACTGGACCCGCGTGCAGACTGTGGGCCGCGGCTTCGGCTACACGGGCCCCATCGACGGCGTTCCCGGACCCGCGACCTACAAGGCCGAACACCGCATCTGCGGCTACGCCGTGAACCGGGCGTTCTGACCTGGCGGGTGGCCTGACGGCGCGGTGCGTGACGCCGCGTCGAAAAGGCCCGCACGGCCACCGTCGCCATTCGCACAGACGTCGGTTAGCGTGCGGCCCTCTCCATGGAAGAGGGGGCCCATGCGCGTCGTACCGTCCATCCTGGAATCCGTCACGGTTCATGCCGAAGGAGCGCTGTGCACGCGCGCGTTCGTGCTGTCCCCTGAGCAGGGCCACCTGCCCGACAAGGTCCGCATCCAGGGCCTGCCCCTGGCCCTGCGCACCCACACCCTGCGAGCCCGGGTCGTGGAAGGCCCGTCCGGCCTGCTCGTGCGCGACCTGCGCCCCGCCTTCGAGGTGCGGCTGCCGTCGGAGTCGGACCTGCCCGCGGAGCAGCACGCGCTCGAAGCCGCGGAGGCCGCGCTGTCCGACGTGCATGGTCGGCTGGATCGCGTGCGCGTGGAGCTGGAGGCGATGCAGCGACTGACGCCCGTCTTCCCGCCCGCGCGCAAGGGCCAGCCTCCAAGAGAGGCGCCCCTGAGCGCGATGTTGTCGCTGGCGGGCTTCGTGGATTCGGAGATGGCGGCCCTGCTTTCCCAGCGGCTGGAGCTGGAGCGACAGCATCGGGACGCCACGGCGGAGGTGGAGCTGCGCCGCCGCCGCGTCCAGGAGCTGTCCTCCGCGCTCAGCGGCGACCGGGCCCAGTTGTTCCGCGCGGCGCAACTGACGCTGTCCGGGCCCCTCCCCGCGAACACGGATGCGCGCCTGGTGCTGGAGTACGCCGTGTCGGGCGCGCGCTGGGTGCCCACGTATGATCTGCGCCTGCCGCGCACGCTGGAGGAAGGCACGCTGCGCATGCGCGCCGCCGTGCTCCAGCGCACCGGAGAGGACTGGACGGGGGTGCGGCTGTCCGTCTCCACCGCGGACCTGGAGCGCAGGGCGGAGGTGCCGGAGCTCAAGTCGCTGCGCATCGGGCGCAGCCAGCCTCCCCCGGCGCGCTCGGGATGGCGCGAGGCCGCCCCGGGCCTGGACGAGCTGTTCGCGGGCTACGACGCGGTGGGGGCCCCGCCGGCCACGGCCCTCCTGATGCCCGAGCCCATTCTCCCGCAGATGCCGAAGGACGATGCCTTCGACGAGGGAGGCGCGCCCGAGGCCGACGAGGACTCCTACGAGGAGGAGTCTTCCTTTGGCGGCGCGCCTGGCGCCCCGCCCCGCCCGGTGGCGGCCGCGCCCTCCATGTCCATGCCTCCGCCGCCCCCGAGGCGCCCGGGAGCCCCCAGGGTGGGCGGCCATGGGACGTCCGCCCCGCGTGGCGGGAGCGCCACCGGGGAGATCGCCATCCCGCAGGAGGTGATGCGGAACATGGCCCCCTCGCCCAAGGGGGGCCGGATGATGGAGCGCGCCAAGAAGCGCAAGGCCGAGGTGGCCTTCGACGACGCGCCGATGGCGGACATGTCGATGCCCGCGGAGAAGGAGTTCGCGGAGGACGGCCTGGAGCCCGCGGAGGGGCTGCTCGACTACGAATCGCTG
The DNA here is from genome assembly GCA_004173515.1 of Myxococcaceae bacterium. Classification (GTDB taxonomy): domain Bacteria; phylum Myxococcota; class Myxococcia; order Myxococcales; family Myxococcaceae; genus Corallococcus. The sequence goes on from SECN01000017.1 coordinate 46,178, forward strand.
ACGCTCGCCCCTCCTGGAGCCCCGGCGCACCGAGGTCGGCTGCGGCCCCGCCCGGCGCACGTCACGCAGGCGATGCTGGCCCTGTCGGCGGTGCGCGTGCAGGTGGACGTGGTGAGCCTCGTGGCGGTGGCCATGGCGAGCGCCGACGCCGTGAACGTGCTGTCGCCGCCCATCTGGGCCGTGCCCCCGCGCGAATCCGCCCGGCACTTCGATGCGCGCTTCGACGCGGAGGCGAACGCGGACGTGCCGTCCGACGGCGCGTGGCACACCGTGCCCATGTTGACGCTGCCGGTGGAGTTCAAGGCCGAGTACGTGAGCGTGCCCTCCGTGGAGCCGCGCGTCTTCCGCACGGTGCGCCTGGACAACCCGACGCCCCACCCCCTGCTCGCGGGCCCGGTGGACGTGACGTTGGAGGATGAATTCCTGATGACCTCCCCCGCCCCGTGACCATCGCGGTCTCCGAGCGCGTGGGCGCAGTGCCGGAATCCCAGAAGGACATCAAGGTCGAGGAGACGGAGGTCGTGCCGCCCTGGCACAAGCCCACGCCCATCCCGGGCGAGGCGGCGGTGGAGGGTGAGCGCGTCTGGCGCGTGAACATTCCCGCCGGAGAGAAGCGCTCGCTGAAGGCCACGTGGATCGTGAAGCTGCCCGCCAGCAAGATGCTGCTCGGCGGAAACCGGAGGACGTGATGCGCACTTCCATCTTGCTGCCCCTGGTCAAGGTGACGGTCCTGGAAGACCGGGCCCTCATCGAACGAAGCGGAGAGGTGACGGTGCCGCAAGGCGCCTCCCGGCTGGTCGTGGACGGCCTGCCGGCGGTGGCGGTGGACCGCTCGCTCCAGGCGAAGCTCACGGGCGGGATGGTGACGCAGGCCGGCCTGCGCCGCTCGATGCGCGCCGTGCTTCCCGAAGCGCTGCGGGAGCAGCACACGGAGCTGGCCCGCCGAGCGTTCGAACATGAGCAGGCGATGGAGCTGGCCCACGCGGAGGTGCGGCGCCTGGAGGTGAAGCGGGGCCTGATGCAGGCCGCGCGCGCGGACGTGCTGCGCGCCATCGCCGAGCGCACCGGCGCGGGCGAGGCGGACCCCGCGCGGTGGAAGGAACAGCTCGCCACGCTTCGCCAGGAGCAGACGGCGGCGGACGACGCGCTCCGGCAGGCCCGGCGCCACGAGGCCCGCCTCCAGCGCCAGCACCAGCAGGAGACCCGCGACATCCTGTCCCGCACGGAGCGGCCGGAGCCGACGCTGGACGTGCGCGCGGAACTGGACGTGAGCCACGCGGCCGGAGGCACGGCGACCCTGACGCTCACGTACCTGGTGCCCTGCGCGGCCTGGCGCCCGGCCTACCGCGCGGCGCTGCGCTCCACGCCGGAGGCTTCGACGGTGACGTTGGAGTGCGAAGCCGTCGTCTGGCAGAACACGGGCGAGGCCTGGAAGGACGTGACGCTGGCGTTCTCCACGGCGCGGCCCACGCTGGGCGCCACGCCGCCCCGGCTCCAGGACGACTGGCTGTCCCTGCGCGACAAGACGGTGCGCGAGAAGCAGGTCGTGGACGTGTCCATCCGCGAGGAGGCACTCCAGACGACCGGCGAGGGCGGGACGACGAAGGCCGCGGATGCGCTGCCCGGCATGGACGACGGCGGCGAGCCGGTGACGCTGGCGGCGACCCACAAGGCCACGGTGCCCTCGGACGGCGAGGCCCACCGCGTGGCGCTGTTCGTCTTCACCTCCCCCGCCAGCTCGGAGCTGGTGGCCTGTCCGGAGCAGTCTCCGCTGGTGCACCGGGTGGCGAGGTTCGACAACACCGGGCCGGCGGTGCTGCTCGCGGGGCCCGTGGATCTGGTGCGTGAGAAGGGCTACGTGGGCCGGGCGCAGTTGAAGTTCTCCGGCCGGGGCGAGCGGGTGAAGCTGGGCTTCGGCAGCGAGGACTCGCTGCGCGTGTCGCGGCAGGTGGACGTGGGCGAGGACGTCGCGCGCATCACCGGCCGGCGCACGCGCACGCAGCGGGTGAAGCTGTTCATCTCCAACATGGGTGCGAAGCCGGCGGATCTGGCGGTGGAGGAGCGCATGCCGGTGTCGGAGGTGGAGGCGGTGGAGGTGGCGCTGCTCAAGGACGCCACGAAGCCCGCGCCCACGAAGGTGAGCGAGGAAGGCATCGTGCGCTTCCAGATGAACCTGCCGCCGCGCTCACGCCAGACGGTGGCCTTCGGCTTCACGGTGTCCAGCGCCGCGAAGGTGTCCGGCCTGTAGTTCCTGGCGTCCGTCACGCGGAAGGCGCGCCTCCCTCACTTCGAAGGTTGGAGCGCCACCACGCGGACGTCGACGTCCTTGCAGGCGGAGTCCTTGCAGATGCCATTGAGCCACGCCTCGCCCTTGCCAAACATCACCCCCTTGGCATTGACGAAGAGGTCGGCGTAGTGCTGCCCGGTGATGGCCTGGGCGATGGCGGGCGTGACGATGGCGTCGTAGCGGGCGATGAAGGCCTTGGCATTGGCGATCCTCACCTTCTTGCCGCCGATGTTCGCGGTGAAGGGATACGCGACCATCGCGGCGACCGCGCTGGCATCGTGCGCGGACACGGCCTGCTGCAACGACGCGACGGCCTGTTCGTACTTCGAAGGGTTGCCCAGCACGGTGTCGATGCGAGCGTTGACCTCGGCATGATCATCCGTGGCGGCAGGCGTCCCGGAATCGACCAGAGCGGCGGCAGGCGGTTCCACGCGGGGCGCGGCGACTGCCTCCGTGGGTGTCGTCCGCGCGGGTGGCACCGGAGGCTCGGAACGCTGACAAGCGGTCAACGACGCGATGACCAGCCATCCTCCTACGATGTGTCCTTGCATCCACGCCCCCGGCCTGGGACTTCGGTCCCTGGCAATCCGGACAGGCTATCCGGGCCGAAAGGACCGTTCGGCGTCAGGCCTGGCGATTCGCGGTGAAACGTGGAGTCGTGACCGAAGGGAGCGTTGACTGACGGACGGGTACGCACGCCCACGTCCACGCGGGTGAGCCGCGCTCTCTTCGCGTCCAACACGACGGTCTGCTCCGGCCGGGCCCCTTCCGCCACGACCGCGTCGCACAGGCCGATGCGGCGCAGGGCGAGCGAAGCGTTCATCTGCACGATGAGGCCCGCGCCCACCTGTCGCAGCGCGTCCGCGCTTTCGAGGACGGTGGCGCGCAGACCCGCGCGGTGGAGGGCGCACGCCAGCGTGAGTCCTCCAATGCCAGCCCCCGAAATGAGGATGTGTCGCGCGGAGGGCGGAACCATGGCTGCCTTTCAGGAAGGCAGGCGCGAGAGGTCACCCGAACCAGCGGCCGGAGTCCGGCGCGAAGACTCGCACACGCTCCCAGAGCGATATGGGCAGGCGGGCCTTGAGGGTCGCGTGGACCTGCGCGGGGCTGTAAGCCTGACTGAAATGCATCAGGACCAGGGCCTCGTTCTGGAAGCGGTCGGCCATGGAGGCGATCTCCTCCAGGTGGATGTGGGCGCGCTCCTGCGCATCGCGCACGGTGCGCTCCGCGTCGATGAACGTACATTCGAGGATGAGCACGCGACTGTCGAAGAGGGACGGCTGGCGCTCCAGCACGTTGGACAGCGTGTCGGTGCAGTAGGCCAGCTCCAGCCGTTCGACTTCATCGAAGAGGGGCTCACCGGCCTGGCGACGGCGGCCAATCTCCGCCGGTGGCAGCTCGCGGAACTCCGGCTTGAGCTTGGAGACGCGGCGGATGAACTGGTAGCCCAGCGAGGGCACGGGGTGGTGCGTGCGAAAGGCACGCACCCACAGGTCCTGCTGGAGTTTGACGGTCTCACCTGGGCGCATGGGGACGGTGTGGATGTCCGCCTTCATGCGATGCAGGCGCCCCAGCGCGGCGATGGCTTCCTGGACGGGGGCTTCGATCTCCGCGGGGAGGTAGACCTGCGGCGGGCCCTTGCCCACCAGCGCACGGATGCCCAGCAGCGAGCCCAACGCGCTGGCGTGGTCCGCATGGCCGTGGCTCAGGAAGATGCGGTCGGTGCCGGCGAAGGAGCGGATGGGGATGCCGGCATCCAGCAGCACGCCCAGCTCCGGCACCAGGAGCGACGTGTACACGCCACCCACGGAGACACCGCGCACGGTATAGGGTCCTGCCTGCACCTCGGTCAGCATGCGGCGAAGCTTATGCGGACTCTGGAAGGAAGGCGCTCGTGAGTTGGAAGCCGCTGTGGACGGTGGGACTCGCGGTGCTGTTCCAGGGCTGCGGAGGGAAGGGTCAGCTCAGGCTCGACTCCGCGACAAGCGCCTGCCGGACCCAACCCGCTGAGAAGTTGGATGAACTCCGGCCGGGGAGATTCAGCATCGAGCCCACCTACCAGTATGACCAAGACAGCGAGAAGACGACTTGGTTGTCACAAGACAAGGTGGACAGTATCCGGCGCGACGGGGACTTCTTCGAATTGAAAGGATCCCTCGTCCCCGATGTGGTGCTTCATGAGGGACATCCATTGAAGATCCAGGCTGCATTCGACTTCAAGTTTCCTTGTATTGACCTCTCGGTTTGGCCCAAGTGGCGCGACTACCCTCAAGGGCATCCCTACGAAGGAAGCAGCCAGCGCGACATGTACATCAAGGCGTTCCGGACGCAATCCGTCTTTCGTGTCTCTCCCTGGCTGGGAGTGGGGCCCTGACCATGGAAATTCCGAGGATGCACGTCACGCGAAACGGCAGAGCACTTACTCAAGAAAGCATCTGCATCTGCTTCTATTTCTCCAAATCCACTGCGAATGTATCAAGCGACGTCCTGGAATCACTGCGTGCCTTTCTTGAAACCGTCGGGATGCAGGCCCTCACGCTCTATGCCAACGAAGACGGGGAGTGGTGCGACCTGGACGATGACGGAAGGGAAATCATTCGCGTAAAAATCCTGCGCCCGATCCGCACGCACGTTGCGCTCACAAACGACAGGCCGTATCCCGATAAATATGAATTCAACTATGACGGCAAGGATCTCAACAGCCCGATGTTTCGTCGTAACCCGAAAGCAGTCACAGCCGTTCAATTCATTCTTCCCACAGCATGGCTGAAGTCACACGGCCCTCAACGGGTCCGGGACCTGGCGCTCACGCTGGCCTCGCGGCTGCCCTTCAACTCAGGACATGCGGGGCTCTCCGCGACGGGCCCCCTGGACGGGGCCACCATCATGGAGAGTCTCGTCCCCCAACTGGTCCAGCACCCAGGCGTCGACGTCATGGATCTGCTGCTCACCGCCTATGACATCGGCACCCGCTTGCGCGTCCCGCACTGGATGACATTCATTGGCGATCCCGCCCTGAGCGAAATGGGAGGCACGAACTTCCTGCGCTCCCAACTCCATACCCCTGGCACCACCGTGGAGTCCCTGGACGCGTCCCGGGCCGTCGTCACCCTGGGCCCGGCTCCGGAACCCGGAGGCCCCGACCAGCCTCTGCCCGCGTACCGGGAGCTGGCCCGCGTCCTGGAACCCTGGGCCTTCCATCCCCCCCAGGGCCCACCGGGCTTCCCCGCCGCGACCTTCCAACAGTAGGACCGCCGGTTCCTCGACGACTGAACCGGCGTCCCCACGTCCAACCTCAGTTCTTCGCCCGCTCGTACTGGTGCGGCCAGAGGACGTCCGCGTGCAGCTCCGTCGCGGCGCGCAGCGGCCAGTACGGATCCCGCAGCAGCTCCCGGGCCAGGATGACGACGTCCGCCTGCCCCGTGGCCAGGACGTGCTCGGCCTGGAAGGCGGAGCGGATCATCCCCACCGCGCCCGTCAGCAGGCCCGTCTCCTTGCGCACCTTCTCCGCCAGCGACGTCTGGTAGCCCGGCCCCACCGGAATCTTCACCCCGGGCACCACGCCCCCCGACGAGCAGTCGATGAGGTCCACGCCCTCCTTCGCCACCAACTTCGCCAGCGCCACCGAGTCCTCCGGCGTCCAGCCCCCCTCCACCCAATCCGTGGCGGAGATGCGCATGAAGAGCGGCTGTGACTCCGGCCACTTCTCCCGCACCGCGCGCGTCACCTCCAGCGCGAAGCGCGTGCGGTTCTCGAACGAGCCGCCGTACCGGTCCGTCCGCTTGTTCGACAGCGGCGACAGGAACTCGTGCAGCAGGTAGC
>SECN01000241.1 GCA_004173515.1 Myxococcaceae bacterium
GCCGCTGGACGACGCACCGCCGGACGAGTGGACGCCGGAGCCACCCCCGCTCCAACTGCTGGAAGAACCACCCCCCGAAGGACGGCTGGCGCCGCCACCCGACGGACGCCCGCTGCTGGAGCCGCCGCCCCAACCACCGCCGGAGCCGCCGCTGGACGGCTTCACGCTGCCGGAGCTGCCGCTGCTCGAAGGACGCCCGCCGCCGGAGCCGCCGTTCCAACCGCTGTTGGAGCCGCCGCTGGACGGCTTCACGCTGCCGGAACCACCGCTGCTCGAAGGACGCCCGCCACCGGAGCCGCCGCCCCAACCGCCGGAGCCGCCGTTCGTCTGGTGGACGCCGCTGGAGTTGCCGCTGCTCGAAGGACGCCCGCCGCCCCAACCGCCGGAGCCGCTGCTGGACGGAGGACGCGCGCCGGAGCCGTTGCCGCCCGGAGGCGAACGGGGACCGGAGTTCCAACCGCCACCGTTCGAAGGACGCCCGCCGCCGTTGCCCCCGGACTGCTGGTGGTAGCCGCCGCCGTTGCCGGGACGCCCGTTGTACCGGCCGTTGTAGCGCGGACCCGGTGACGCATCATGCGAGCGGGAGCCGCCGTAGTAGTTCGGACGGCCGTAGCCGTAGCCGTTCTGCCGGCCGTAACCCGAGCGGTAGCGGTCGTGGTGGTAGCGGCCGTAGCCGTAGCCGTAGTAGCGCCACGACACGCCCGGATACCGGTACCAGGTGCGCAGGAACGGATTGGGGCGGCCGAAGGAGAAGGCGATGTGCGCGTGGCGGTATACCGGGACGATGACGCGGACCGAGCCGTGCGACGCCCAGCCGCCACCAACGAACACCCACGACGAACCCCGGTGGGTCCAGTGCGGTGACACGAACACGAGGCCCGGACGCGGCGGCTCCATCCAGGAGCCGTCCACCCACTCGTAGCCGTTGGCGCCCCAGTACCAGTAGCCCGGCGCCCACGTGTAGTCGGGGGCGGGGGCCGCGGACTGCACCTCCACGCGCAGGGGCGGCGGCGCCTGGGTGGCCGTCACGTCCTCGCTGGCGACCTCCACCGGGATCTCCACGTCGTCGGAGCCCTGCGGGGCCCAGCCGCCGGTGATCCACCGCCACACGTCGCCGTCCTGGGCCCAGTAGCCGTTGACGAACTGGTAGCCGGGCATGCGCTCCACCCAGCCGCCGGACTTGAAGAGCCACTGGTCGCCATCCCAGTACCAATGGCCGGAGGTCCACACCGCGCCGGCGTAGGGCCGGGCGCTCGGCGTCTCGGCGGGCATGTCAGGGGGGGCGGTCGGCGCGATGGGCCCGGACTCGTCCGCGTTGGGCTGCTCGACGTACGCATCATCCCCCCAGTCGTCCGCGGCGACCGGTGCGGTCTGCGCGTACGCCCCCTGGGAGGCCAGGCCGACAATCAAACAGACCAACCATCGAGAACTCATGACTTCGTCTCCGATCTCCAGACCCCGGAGGGGACGCGGGTCTTCCCCTATTTATTCATCTTCTGGACGGGCGGCCCGGATTCCGGTGCGACACTGCTACAGTCCCGACGGACGCGAATGCTGCGCCGACTCCTCCCCACATTGCTCGCCCTGGGTTGTGGACTGCTGGCCCTCGGTTGGGGGCTGGTGACCCTCCAGCGCATCTTCACCCAGGAGCGCGAGGATGCCCGCGCCCAGGTGCATTCCCGCAGCGCGGCCCTGGAGCTGCTCGCGGCGGAGGCGCTGCGCACCGCGCTGGATCAGCGGATGAAGGAGCACCTGCCCGCGCTCAACGCGGCCATGGGGGATCCGCTCCAGCCCGCGGAGGGCTACTACCTGCTGTTTCGCGGCCACCAGTTCCTGCCGCGCGTGGATTGGCCCCGGGAGGGCATGGCCACCCCCGCGAAGGCCGCCTACGAGAAGCTGGCGCAGGCGCTGGAGCGCGGCGAGGCCCCGGCCCCCTGGGAGGAGCGGCTGGCGCGGCTGCGCGCGGTGGATGTCGCGGTGGCCACCGGGAGCAACGCGCGCATCAGCGCGGCGGTGGAGGCGCTGCTGCGCTACCACGCGGTGCATCCCCTGCCGACCGAGCAGGAGCTGCCCTTCATGCTGCTCGCGGTGGAGCACCTGCGCCGCGGGGAGGAGACCCCGCCGTTGATCCGCGCGCTGGTGGGCGAGGGCCTTCCGGAGGAGCTGGGCGGCATGGCCCGGGGCGCGGGCCTGCAACGCGACCTGCTGCGCGCGCGTCCCAAGCTCACCCGGTCCGACTTCGACTTCCTCCAGGAGCGCATCGTGGCGCTGAGCCACGAGCTGGGGGAGCCCAGCGACGCGTTCCAGGCCCGCGTGCGGGAGGCCGGCGCCGGCGCGCTGGTGCTCCCGGACTCCCTGCGGGGGCCGTCGCTCTTCGGCGAGCAGTGGTACGTGGAGCCGGGGGCCGAACAGGTGCGGGGGTTGGCGGTGGACGTGCCCACGCTGCTCGCGGACCTGACGAAGGACCTGCGCGTGCGGGGCCTGCTGCTGAAGGACAGCCAGGTGCTCCTGCGGCCCGCGGGCGTGGTGCGGCCCCTGTCCGACCCCGGGCTGGAGGTGGCCATGCCCGGCTGGGCGAAGGCGGAGGCGGACATCGAGGCGCGGTATGGCCTGAAGACGCTGCTGGTGGCGGTGTGCGGCGCGCTCGCGTCGGCCATCGCGGCGCTGGCGGTGGTGGCCCAGCAGCGCAAGTACCGCTTCGTGGAGCTGAAGAGCGACTTCGTCTCCACCGTCTCCCACGAGCTGCGCACGCCGCTCGCGTCCATCCGCCTGCTGGGCGAGACGCTGGAGCGCAGGCTGGGCAGGAGTCCCGAGGCCGGGGACTACCCCACCCGCATCGTGCGCGCGGCGGAGGGGCTGCACTTCCTGGTGGAGAACATCCTGTCGTTCAACCGCATCGACAAGGGGCGGTGGGCGCTGCGGCCTTCGCGCGTGCGGCTGGAGGAGGCGGTGGGCACGCTGCGCGATGACCTGCTGGACGCGGTGCAGGTGCCGGTGGAGCTGCGCTCGGAGGTGGACGACGTGGAGCTGGACGCGGACGCGTCGCTCGTGCGGATGTTGTTCGCCAACCTGGGCCGCAACGCGTGCCTCTACAACCAGCGCAGCCCGGTGGTGCTCACCGTGCGCGCGTACCCCCAGCCGGGCTTTGGCGCCACGGTGCTCTTCAGCGACAACGGCATGGGCATCCCGCCGGAGGAGTGGGAGCGCGTCTTCGACGACTTCTACCGGCTGACGACGAGCGGCCCCGAAGTGCACGGCAGTGGCCTGGGGCTCGCGCTGTGCCGCAGAATCATGGGCCTGCACCAGGGCAGCATCCAGATTGCCTCCTCCAGCCCTGAAGGCACCACCTTCGCGCTGACCTTTCCCGAGACGCGCCGATGACGACGACGACGCCCCCGTCCACCCGCCCCTCCATCCTCATCGTCGAGGACGACGCCAACCTGCGCCTGGGCCTGCGCGACAACCTGCGCGACGAGGGCTACGACGTGACGGACGCCGCGTCGGCGAAGGACGCGGGGCCGCTGCTCCAGGGGCGCGTGTTCGACCTGCTCATCCTGGACGTGATGCTGCCGGGCGAGGACGGCTACAGCCTCTGTCGCCGGCTGCGCTCCGAGGGCGTCAAGAGCATGGTGATGATGCTCACCGCGCGCTCGCTGGAGGACGACCTGGTGCGCGGCTTCGAGGCCGGCGCGCAGGACTACCTCACCAAGCCGTACCGGCTGCGGGAGCTGCTCGCGCGCGTGCGGGCGCTGGTGCGCAGGGCCGGCACGGCGCCGCCGCAGGTGATGACGTTCGGCGCCTTCACGTTGGATCTGGGCCGCAGGGCGGTGCTGCGCCCGGATGGCAGCGAGGTGGACCTGACGCGCACGGAGTTCGACCTGCTGGCGTTCCTGCTGCGCCACCGGGACCGCGCGCTGCCCCGGGGAGAAATCCTGGACGCGGTGTGGGGCCGCGACGTCATCGTGGATCCGCGCACGGTGGACAACTTCGTGTCCAACCTGAAGAAGAAGCTCGGGTGGACGAGCGTGTCCGGCTTCACCATCCACACGCTGCGCGGCGTGGGCTACCGCATGGAGGTGCCGGGTGCTTCCCCGGCATGACACAACCATGACGAACACATGGAGCGCTGGCGGCCCTTCGGGGGGCGCGACTCCGTAGGTTGCTTCTTGTGGGGACGGGACGCCTGGAGCGTTCGCCCCAACCAGGAGGCGGGCAGATGTTTGAGTCGGTCATCGAACGGCGGGGATTGCGCTCGGAACGGTTCGGCACGGGCGCTTGGCTGTCCATCGGCGTGCACGCGGGGCTCCTGGGCCTGGTGGTCTTCATCTCCGGCCGCACGCCGGAGGAGACCGTCAAGGACGAGCCGGTGATCACCTTCCGCCAGCCCGCCATCCGCAAGGGCGTGCAGCAGGCCGCGCAGCCGAAGCCGGCCGCCGCCACCCCAGCGGCCCCGAAGCCCAAGCCGCGCACCGACCGCATCCCGCGCGCCGTGAAGCCGCTGCCCTCCACGCAGCCGGAGCCGAAGCCGGATCCGGAGCCGACGACGGTGGCGGACGCGACGAACACCGACCCGACGGCGGGCCCTGGCTCCGACGAACCGGTGGGTCACCCGGATGGGGATCCGGACAGCGACAGTCCCATCGGGCTTCCCTACGTGCCGAACATCCCGTCCCAGGAAGCCACCGGCACCCAGATCGTCCCCTTCGGAGAGGGCATGTCCCGGCCGGAGATGCTGAGCGGCGCCCAGTTCAGCTACACGCGCGAGGCGCAGCTCGCGGGCGTGGAAGGCTTGATCGTCGCAAGGTGCGTCATCACCGCGGAAGGCACGGTGCGCGACTGCCGCATCCTCAAGGGCCTGCCGCACATGAATGACGCCGTGCTGTCGGCGCTCGCCTCACGCCAGTATCAGCCGATGACGTTCCAGGGCCGTCCGGTGAACGTGTCGTACACGTTCAACATCAACCTCAAGATGCCCCGGTAGGCTTCGGCGGGCTCCGGGTGTTCGCCAGTGAAAGCGCCCGGATGCCTGCCCCCTGGGGTCAGGGGAAAAGGTTCGCGGTGGGAAAGCGCGCCCGTTAGGAAATGCTCGTCGCGCCTGGCCATGTGCGCGATACCGGCACCGGGAGGAGCGGGCCTCCCCCGGCCCGCTTCCGGTGCCGGTCCCTTTTCCTCAAGCGATGTCGAACACCTGGTACGACGCGGTGGTGGTGGGCGCGGGCTTCGGTGGACTGGCCACCGCTCTGGAGTTGTGTCGTCGGGGCGCTCGCGTGGCGCTCTGCGAAGGCCTCAACTATCCGGGCGGCTGCGCGAGCACCTTTCGCCGGGGAGGCTACGGCTTCGAATCCGGCGCCACGCTGTTCTCCGGCTTCGACGCGCATCAGCTCTTCGGCCGGTGGATCCGCGAGCACTCGCTGGATGTCACGGTGGACTGGCTGGATCCGCTGGTGGAGATGCGCGCCCCGGGGCTGCGGCTGCCCGTCCACCGGGACCGCGCGCGACTCATCGATTCATTCTGCGCGATGCCGGGCGCGCCGGTGGTGGCCTTGCGGCGCTTCTTCGCGCTCCAGGCCCGCGCGGCCGACGCGCTGTGGCCGCTGTTCGATGACCCGGACCTGCTGCCGCCGTTGAACGTGACGTCGCTGCTGCGGCACGCGGGGCGCGCGTGGACATATGCGCCGCTGACACGCTGGCTGGGACGACCGCTGGGCGCGGTGCTGGCGCACCAGGGGCTTCAGCACTTCACGCCGCTGCGCATCTACCTGGACGCGCTCTGTCAGATCACCGTGCAGTGCTCCGCCGGGGAAGCGGAGGCGCCCTTCGCGTTCGCGGCGATGGACTACTACTGGCGCGGCACCGGGCACGTGCGGGGCGGCATCGGCCGGTTGGCGACGGCGCTCACGAAGGCGATCCAGGCCCGGGGCGGCGAGGTGCTGATGGCCAACCGCGTGCGCGCGTTGACGCCCGTGGACGGAGGCTGGAAGGTGACGGCGCGGCGGGGTGACCTGCTCGCCCGGCATGTGGTCGCCAACGTGTTGCCGCAGGGCCTGCGCTCACTGCTGGACGTGCCCGTGGGGCGCCTTCCCCGCGTGGATGCGCTCGCCGAGCGCGTGGACGGAGGCTGGGGCGCGGCGATGTTGTACCTCGTGGTGCGGCCACCTGAAGGAGACTCGGGGAGCGCGCACCACCTGGAGCTGGTGAGGGATCCGGAGGCGGCCTTCATCGAAGGCAACCACCTGTTCGCCTCGGTGAGCGGGGCGATGGACGAAGGGCGGGCGAGGCCGGGACAGCGGACGGTGACGGTGTCCACGCACGTGCCCTTGAAGAAGCTCGCGGCCCTGTCACCGGAAGCTCGGGCGCCCTACTTCACCGACCTCCATGCGCGGATGCGCGAGGGCCTGGAGGCCATGGCCCCCGAGTGGATGGGCCACGTGGTGCACGCCATGACGGGCTCGCCGCGCACGTTCCAGCGCTACACGCTGCGAGAGGCGGGCGCGGTGGGCGGCGTGCCCCGGCGCGCGGGCCTGGACAACTACCGGCTGCTGGGGCCGTTCCAGGCGCAGCGGGGCCTGTGGCTCGTGGGGGATTCGGTGTTCCCGGGCCAGAGCACCCTGGCCACGGCGGTCGGCGGCGTGCGCACGGCGGCGAGCATCGCGTCGGCGCTCTGACAGCCCTACCCCATCGCCGCCGTGTCCCCTGCGCTCGGGGGCATCGTGCGGGCGCTCTCCGCCAGCTCCGCGAGGATGCGCACGGCCTCCCTGGCGGCCTCCTCCGGACGCACGCTGGTGTCGGAGATGCCGGCGATGAGCCGCGTGCGGTCATGGTCCACCGCGCCCTGCCGCGCCCACGTGCTCGCGGCGGGCGCCGTGAGGTACGCGGAGTACGCGTGATGCCCTGAGCCGGGGCGTTCACCAATCACATGCACCAGGGCCCGGGGCCGGGCATCGCCTTCGTCACCAAACAGCAGACGCCCCACCTGATAGCCCGCGCGCACCCGGCCGTGCTTCACCACCAGCACCTCGGGGGCCACGCTCCAGCCCTGCGCGTCCAGCTCCGCGCGCAACGTGTCGAGGAACGGCGGCAGGTGCCCCGGGTCCATCAACGACCGGGGATCCAAACCGTCCGACACGACGAGCTGCGCGTCCCACCGCCCCGCGTGCTGCTCGCGCAGCTTCCGCACCGCGGTCTCCGAATCGCCGTCCAGGGATTCGCCCGACGGCGGATGCAGGATGTAGTCGCGCCGGTCCTCGGAGCGCGTCCGCAACCGCACCGCTCCGGGCAGGGACGCCACCGTCGCGTCGGACAGCTCCGACCACAGACCCACCTTGGCGTCCTCGTACAACCGACGCAGGTCCTGCTCCAGCGCGGGCTCCGGCGTCCACGACGCCTCACCGTGCCCCACCGCCAGCGGCACGCCCCGGGCGCGCACCCGGGCCATCTGCGCCTCCGCCTCCGCGCGGAGTTCCGCCTCCGGCCGCGTGTCCCCCTGGCGACGGCGGTAGTGCACGTAGACGTGGCGCGGATCCCCGAAGTGCTCCGTGGGCCGGCCGTCCGCGTCGATGACGCCCAGCGACTGGAAGAAGGCCCACATCCGGTCATCCACCTTCAGGCCGTAGCGCTCGCGCAGCCGCACGTGGTCCTGGAAGGACGTGGTGAGGTAGCTGAGCATCGGATCATTCCGAGTGGGCAGCGCCATCAGGTACGCGGGCCCCGCTTCCGCGAGCTGCTCCTGGCACCAGCCCAGGTCATCCAGCGTCACGTCCATGTGCAGCGTGGAGCACACGTCCAGGCCCAGCGTGAGGCCGTGCAGCTTGCCCATCACGATGTCTTCCAGGCAGCAGCGCACCAGTTGCTCGCGCGTGCGGAACACCTCCGGCCCGATGAAGCCCGCCACGTCGTTGACGTGCACCCACGGCGCCGCGTCCCGCCCCGCGCTGCCCTGCGCCACGGCGACCCGACGCTTGAGGGCCCGGGCGAAGCCGTACTTGCGCGACTCGTGGATGAGCATGTCCGTGCCGTGGTGGTGCCCGTTCGTCGCGTCCGCGCCCTGCCCCGTCTCGAAGTACAGGCCCCAGCGCCCGGTGCGCGCCGCCGCGTGCGCCACCATCTTCTCCAGCGTCACGTCGAAGGTGCGGTTGGCCGCCTCGTTCCCACCGGGTTGGTCCCCAGCACCACGTCCCCCACCGCGAAGGACCACCCGTCGAAGACCTGCCAGCGGATGTCCTCCGGATGATCCGTGGGCGAGTTGGGCTGCAACCGCGCGCCCAGGTAGCCCCGCGCGCCGACCTTGCTCCCCGGCAGTGGATGGAACACGCGTCCCCCCACGGCCTTCAGCTCCGCGTCGCTCATCAGCTTCACGACGCACGCGATGACGTCGCTGGGAAGCCCGTCGAGCACGTCGTGCACGGACGCCTCGGGCGCGGTGAGCAGGAAGTCCTTGAGCTGACCCAGCGTCCAGTCCGCCACGCGCCGCCAGCGCGCCGCGTCCCACGCCTCCAGGCTGAACACGTGCAGTCGGTCCTCGAAGGGCGGATGCGCGTGGAGGTCGTCCAGCCGCGTGCGCGACAACAGCGTCCGGGCCCGCTGCCGCGAGCCCTCATCCGCCGCCGCGACCCCGATGGCCTCGTCGCCTTCCTTGAACGCGTTCGCCGCGCCCAGCACCTGCTGGTACAGGCGCGCATCGAAGGCACCGTGTTGCCGCTGCACGAAGTCCAGCACGTCTTCTTCGGGGAGGACGTCGGGGAGGCTGACGCTCATGGGGCATCAGCTTTAACCGGCAGCCCCGCCTCGCCACCATCCCCCCAGGGCGCTGTCGCCTGCGCGACGCCCGGATGCCTGCTGTTCCTGAAGCTTGCTGCTGCAATCGTCAGGTGGAATCCGGCCCCACCGCCTCAAGGGGTACCTCCTCCACCATCCGCGCCCGGGACGCAGCCTGGAGGCGGCCGCCATGCACTCAGGTCGTCCAACAGGGTGTCCGGCACCCGCGCCACGCCGTTCGGTGCGTCGCGCCCGTTGACGGGAGGCTCGCGCGTGAAGGCCATCATCCTGGAGGGGACCGCCTGACGTGGGCAGCCTTCCTGGAAGGTGGCCTCCGCGGCCTTCAAAAGGTCGTTCGCGTGGTCCTCACCGACGGCCCAGGACCACGGATGGGTCCAGACGCCCGACCACGGTTCGGTGCCGCCCTCCGGGAACCAGCTCCAGCGCAGGCGCGTCTGTCCCGACGAGCCCCCGAAGGCGCCTCCTGAGATTCCGCGTCCCTCGTTCGTCGCGGTCCACTCAATCCGGAAGTCCTTCGGCACCGGCGCGAGCAGGGCCTCCACCTGCACGTCGGCCCGCACGTCCGGGGCCAGCAGCAACATCCACGTCAGCTCGCGAAGCCGCTCCGGATCCATGCGGCCCACCTTCACTTCGGAGCGGCGCCCGGCCTCCGTGCGAGCCACGTCCACCTGTCCCCGCGCCTGCAACGCCAGCCCCGAGCAACTGCGCGCCTCGTATGTCGCGCCGGTCCCCAGGTGGTACGCGTCCAGCTGATCACAGAAGGCATGGTGCCCGCGTCGGCCTCGCACCACGAGCCATCCGTCCATCGGCGCGCGGATCCGCCCCAGCGGCAGTGCCGGCAAGAGGGGCCGTGCCCCCTGGGTCTCGGACAGACATTCGCGCCAGGCCTTGTAGCGAAGCTTCGCGGGCTGCTTCCTCGCGAGCGCCGCGCAGTCCGGAGGGCGTGGACGGTCCCTCGCGGATGCACGCGGTTCGCCGTCGCGCAGGAACTCCGGACGGAAGGCCTGCTCCGCCCGTGCACGCCAGGGCGCGGTCTCACCGCCGCACGCGTCGCTCTTCGCCGGGCACACCAGGGCCTCCAGCCGATGGCCCTTCGAATGCTCGCGCGTCAGCACCTCGCGAAGGCCCGGAGGGACGACGACGGTGTGGGGACCGGGACGTCCCAGCTCCAGGTGGGAGGCGAAGAACGCCTTGCCGCCGTCGCGCCACCACGTCTTCAACGCGAGCGCGGGCACATCCTGCTCACCGGCTTCGGGTTCCGCGACGGGCAGCCCGTCGTCCTCCTCACGGGCCAGCGCGAAGCAGCGCAGGTCTCGCAGGGCGATCATCGCGGGCCGCAACGGGGCCACCGTGCCCTCGTCGGGGAGGGCCTCCATCCGCTGGTCGAACGCGGCCAGTCCGTCACGTGCCGCGACCCATTCGGGCGTGTCCGGAGCACACGGAAGGATGCGAGGCGCGGCCGCCAACAGCCAGCCAAGCCCGGCCGACACCACGAAGGACAGGGACATGCCACGCATGGCAGCCCCACACACCACCGGGCGTCAAGCCAGCCCCCCAGAGACACCCGTTCGGCCCAGACCGACGCGCTACTCCCCGAGCAGTCCGGACCAGAAGCGCACCAGCCGCAGTGCCTCCAGCGCGTTGACCTCCCGGTCCATCTCCGCGTGGGTGATGAGCGGCGTGGGCCGCAGGTGCACGGTCGTGAAGGGCTCCAGCGCGCGCGCCAGCAGCGTGGACTCGATCGCGGGGATGACCGAGTCGTCCAACCCGTGCAGCAGGTACACCGGCGCACGCGGCGGAGGCGAAAGCTCCGGCGACAGCGACGGGTCTCCCGCGAAGTCCTTCACGAGGGGCAGCAGGTGCGCGCCCAACGCGGCCACATCGCGCGTGTTCACCTGATGCAACAGCGTGGCGGAGGGCTCGGGAAGCTCCGCCTCCTTCCTGCGGGCGTCCTCGAATGCGGCCTCCGCCTGCTTGCCATCCACCAGCGTCAGGTGCGACGCGTGCAGGAAGGTGCGGACCCCGGCGCGCAGCGGCTCCACCTGTTCGGCGGGCACCAGCCGATCCGCCGCGCTGAGCAGGATGACCACCACGCCGTAGTCATGGGGCTTGCGGCGCACCCCATCTGTCTGGACACCCGTGCACAGGAAGGACAGCACGCGCGACAGCTCGCCGTGACCGCCGAAGGACAGCACCGCCGCGACGTTGTCGCGCAGGGACGGCCTCCCCGCCGCGACGACGGACAGGCCTCCGGAGAAGCTGATGCCGAACAGGTCCAGCTTCCCGTCGGGCGTCAGCGTCGGCTGCTTCAGCGCCCAGAGCGCCGCGTCCTCGATGACGTCCGGCAGGCGCGCGGTGATTTCGTAGCGCAGCAGGTCCGGAGGCTCCGGCGTGAGCACCGGCTGTCCTCCCGTGGCCAGGTCCCCCGCGAGCTTCATCAGCCGTGGCTCGTCGATGCCCGCCGCGTGCACGCCCGACGTGAGCACGATGAGGCGGCCCCTGCGCTGTGCCGGCTGGTAGAGCCGCGCACGCACCGGGCCGTGGCGCGTGGGCACCTGGAGCTGCGACACCGTGAAGGGCCCCGTGTCGAAGCGGGCCAGCGACTCGGCCGTGGCCCCGCGAAGCCCCGCCGCGCGCAGCATGAAGGACAGCCCCCTCAGCTCCGGAGGCAGCAGGAACACGAGCGCGAGCAGCAGGACCGCCACCGCGGCCATGAGCGCCCAGCGGGTGCGTCGCTTCATTGCATCAGGGTTTCGACGAAGGTGCACAACTGGTCGCGCTCGAAGGGCTTCTCCAGCAGCTCCTTCGCGCGGCGGCCCACGAACTCACGGGCCTGGGGGTTCACCCCGCCCGTCATCAGGCCGGTGCGCGGCGCCAGCTCCGGCGCCAGCCGCTCCAGTTCCACCAGGAAGTCCATGCCACTCATGCCCGGCATCATCAGGTCGCAGAGGATGGCATCGAAGCGCTCCCCGTGGGACAGCCGCTTCAGGGCCTCGCGCGCGTCCTGGATGACGTGCACGTCGTAGAGGTTGCGCAGCAGCCGGCTCACCGCGCTGCCCACCGCCGGTTCGTCGTCGATGAGCAGCAGGCGCCGCAGGTCGCGCGTCGCTCGCGTGGACTGGGGCGACTGGAGGGCCTGGGGAGGACCGTCCACCGGGACCGCGACGACCCTCGGCTTCGACGCTTCAGCCTGCGCCGTGAGCGCCGGCAGCTCCACGCGGAAGAGGCTGCCCTGTCCCTGCTCGCTGGCGACCTCGATGTGGCCGCCCATCGCGTGCACCAGCGTGAGGCAGATGGACAGGCCCAGCCCCGTGCCGCCCTTGGGCGAGCGCGTGGTGAAGAACGGATCGAAGATGCGCTGGCGCACGTCGCCCGGCATCCCCTGCCCGTTGTCCTCCACTTCGATCAACACGTGCCCCTCACGCCCCGGGCGCACGCGCAGCCGCAACAGGTTCTCCTCCGCGGGCCGCTCGCCGAAGGCTTGAATCGCGTTGAGCAGCAGGTGCGTGACGACCTGCCCCAACCGCCCCTCGTTGCCGAGCACCGCGGCCACCGGCTCCACGTCGCACGTCAGGCGCGCGCGGTGCTGGAGCTCGTCGCGCATCAGCTTGAGCGCGCCGTCCACCGCCCGCTGCACGTCCACCGGCCCGTGGCTCTCCTCCTCCGCCCGGGAGAAGGTCCGCAGGTCGCGCACGATGGAGCGCACGCGCCCGGCGCCCTCCAGCGCTTCGGCCACCACCTGCCGCAATTCCTCCAACTGCTCCGCTGGCACCATCGGCTGCGCCACGCGCTCCCAGAGGTACGCCAGGTTGGACGTGACGTAGGAGAGCGGGTTGTTGATCTCATGCGCGACGCCCGCCGCCAGCGTCCCCACGGACGTCATCCGCTCCGCCAGCCGCCGCTGCGTCTCCTGGCGGGAGCCCTCGGTGACGTCGCGCACGAGCCCCACGACGAAGCGCTCGCCGTTGGGCAGCGTGTACGCGGCCCGCTGCGTGAGCACCTCGCAGGTGCGGCCCTTCATGTCGGTGAAGCTCGCCTCGTCCTCCACCGTCTGGCCGGTGGTGAAGGCGCGCTCGTCCTGGCGCCAGGACAGCTCCGCCTCATGGGCGGGGATGACCGACGAGGACACGTTGCCGCGCAGCGTTTCGACGGACTGCCCCATCAGGCGGCAGAAGGCGACGTTCACCGCCACGTAGCGATGCTCGCGGTCCTTGACGAACAGCGGCTCCGGCACCGCGTCCAGCGCGCCCTGGAAGATGTCGCGGGTGCGCCGCAGCGCCAGCGCGTCCCCGTCCGCCGAACGCCGCCGCAGCGCCGAAATCCTCGCGCCCCAGCGCGTGCCGGGCGGCGCGACGCACTCGTCCGCGCCCGCCTCGTTGAGGATCTCCGCCTCCGCGCCGTCGCGCGACGTGAGCACCACCAGCCAGGTCCGCGTCGGCAGCCGCCGCGCGTGCACCCACTGACAGCGGGCCTTCACCGCCTCCAGGGGACCTCCCTGGTCCCACAGCACGAGCAATCCCTCGGGCAGCGGCTCCGGGGGCGTTTCGACACGCAGCACCCGACATGCGCGCCCCACCGCCGTGGCGCAGAGGTCGCGCTCCACGTCCTGGGCCACCGGGGCTGGGACCGCCACCAGCATTGCCTGCACCGCGTTGCTCCTCGCGCCCCGCGGTCCGTGACACCCGCGCCGCCGGCCCGCATTGCAGCCCTCCGGGGCCAACCCGTCAACGAGGGGCCATGTGGACCGCTTGCAAACATTTTCAGGGTCCGGTGGGACTCAGACTTGCAGGGAGGCTCGCGCGACGACGCGGGGTCCTACCTTGCACGAGGGTAGCAGCGCGCACCGGACGCAGTGCTGGGGCAGCGTCTTCGCAGGGCAGGCCCCACTCATCCCGTAGTGACACAGGGCGAAGTCGTAACGCACGGGGTCCTCGGGATCGAGCGCGCGCAGGGACGCCGTCACCTCCTCCGCCGTGCGCCAGGTGAGGTCCGTGCGACGCGTCAGCCCCAGGTGGAGCGCCATGCGTCCGATGTGTGTGTCCAACGGCACCAGCAGTGCGGACGGGGGCACCTGCTTCCAGATGCCGAAATCCACCGCGTCGGGTCCGCGCACCATCCAGCGCAGGTACAGGTTGAGGCGCTTGGCGGCGCCCGGCCCCAGCGGCGAGGGCAACAGGTGGTGCAGGCCCCGCTCCGGGCCCATCGCCTCCCGCAGCGGCTCCATGGGCACGTCCCGGAGCGCGGCGGTGAAGGCCGCGAGCGCGCCGTGCAGCGTGCCGCTGGCCTTCCAGCCCCGGACGAAGAGCGCCTCCAGGCTGCCGTGTTCGCGCAGCGCCCGGCCCATGCCCAGCAGCAGCACGGCCAGGTCGGTGCCCACGTTGAAGCGGTACACGAAGCCCGTCAGCAGCGCCTTCGCGCCGGCCACGTCCAGCTTGCGCACGAAGGCCGCGGGAGACTTCCCCATGCGCCGCAACAGCCCATCCACCTTCGGGCGGAACAGGTCCGCGCGCCCGTACGCCAGCGCCGCCGCGAGCAGCGCGCTGACCTCCACGTCGCGAGGGTCCTGGTAGCGATGGGGGAACTCCACCGGGTCGAACCCGATGCGGGCCCCGGCGTCGGTGTTGGCGAGGAAGGCATCCAGGCGGGGGCGCAGCCGCTCGGCCGCCTGGATGCTCAAGCCTGTGTGCGCGCCACGGCGCTTCTTCATCGGATGCGCTCCTCCGTCATCGGCTGGCGCGCGCCGGAAAAGGGCCGCGCGCCCCTTCCTTCTTAACGGGTGAGCTCGCGTACCGCGTGGCCCAGCTCCGGGAGGATGAGCGCCTCCAGCGCCAGCCGCACCGCCTGCGGCGAGCCCGGGAGCGCGAAGAGGATCATCCCCTGGTAGGTGCCCGCCGTGGCGCGGGACATCATCGCGGGGCTGCCGATCCGCTGGTACGACAGCATGCGGAACAGCTCTCCGAAGCCGGGCAGCTCCTTCTCGAAGAGCGCGCGCAGGGTCTCCACCGTGCAGTCGCGCCGGCCAATGCCGGTGCCGCCGGTGAAGAGCACCGCGCGAGCCCCCGCCGCCTGCGCCTGCGCGAGCGCGCCCCGGATGGCCTCCGGATCATCCTTCACCACCGTGTGCCCGGCGACGGTGTGCCCCGCGGCGGACAGGCCCTCGCGCAGGTCCTTGCCGCTGTCGTCGTGCGCCGCGTCCCGGCTGTCCGAACACGTCACCACGAACGCGCTGACGTGCACCGGCGCTCGCAGCTTGTGCTCCGCCGCCACCGCCGAGACCTCATGGGAGTGGCCGTGCTCATGACCGTGCTCGTGCTCATGGGCATGGTCGTGCGCGTGACCCTGCTCATGCGAGTGACCGTGGTCGTGGTCATGCGAATGACCGTGGCCATGCTCCTTGCCGTGGTCATGCGGGTGGGAGTGCGCGTGGCCATGACCGTGGTCATGGTCGTGATCGTGTCCGTCGTGTCCCATGGTGGACGCTCCTGAGGCGGTGCGAAGGGGGGCTGGAAGGGTGCTTCAGGCGTCGGGCAGGTCGACGACGAGCGTGCCGTCCTCGACCGCGAGCTGCACCGTCGGCTGGTCGTCACACACCCCGGGCGAGGTGGCGTTCTGGCCGGTGTCCATGTCGAAGCCGACCTCGTGGCAGGGACAGACGACGGTGTTGCCCTCGATGCGGCCGCCCGACAGCAGGCACCCGGCGTGGTTGCACCAGTCGTCGAGGCCCTTGTACCGGCCTTGAATCTTCGCGATGCAGACATTGCGCTTGCCGATCTCGTAGCCGCGCATCTCCCTCTCGGCGAAGTCCGCTGGCCCCAGCTTTATCTTCGTCATTGCGTTCCTTTTTCCGCGTTCCCTTTTCCCACAACCCGTCCGGGCCTGCATCCACCATCCCCCGGCATTAATTTTCCGACCGTGACTTCCGACGTGACACCCTCCGCGGCCGTGCTCACCGACAAGGCGACCGTCGCCCAGGTCCTCCGGGACATGTCCCTGCTGCTCCAACTCCAGGGGGAGACGGGCTTCCGCGTCCGGGCCTACGACATCGCCGCCGACCGCATCGCGAACCTGCCCCAGGAGCTGGGCGCCATCGTCACCGAGGGCCGCCTGCAGGACCTCCAGGGCATCGGCCCCGGGCTCGCCGAGAAGCTCACCGAGCTGGTGAAGACCGGCCGCATGAGCGCCTTCGAGGAGCTGAAGGCCCGCTTTCCCGCCGGCCTCCTGGAGCTGATGAAGCTGCCGGACGTGGGCCCCAAAAAGGTCGCCGTGCTCTGGAAGGAGCTCCAGGTGGGCAGCGTGGAGGACCTGGAGCGCGCCTGCCAGGAAGGCCGCGTGCGCGAGCTCAAGGGCTTTGGCGCCAAGAGCGAGACGAAGCTCTTGGACGGCATCGCCGTGTACCGGCGCGCGAAGGGCGAGCGCAAGCTGCTGGGCGACGCGCTGCCCCTCGCGGAGCAGTTGCTGGAGCTCATCCGCTCGGCCCCGGGCGTGGTGCGCGCGAGCCTGGGTGGCAGCGTGCGCCGCCGAGCGGAGACGGTGTCCGACGTGGACATCATCGCCTCCGCGCCGGAGGCCGGGCCGGTGCTGGACACGCTCGCGAACGCGCCGGGCGTGGCGACGGTGCTGGGCAAGGGCGACAGCAAGTGTTCGGTGCGGATGGTGGCGGGCGATCTCCAGGTGGACCTGCGCGTGCTGCCGGATGAGGACTTCGCCACCGCGCTGCACCACTTCACCGGCTCCAAGGGCCACCACATCCGGCTGCGCAACCTGGGGCAGGGCCAGGGCCTGAAGATCTCCGAATGGGGCGTGCACCGCGAGGACGGCACCAAGGTCCCGGTCCCCGACGAGGCGACGCTGTACCGGCTGCTGGGCATGCAGGAGGTGCCACCGGAGCTGCGCGAGGACTCGGGCGAGGTGGAGGCGGCGCTCGCCGGCAAGCTGCCCGAGGAGCTGGTGACGCTGGAGGACGTGCTGGGCGCGGTGCATGCGCACACCACGTGGTCCGACGGGCGCAACTCGCTGGAGGAGATGGCGCGGGCGGCGCAGGCCCTGGGCCTCCAGTACCTGACCATCACCGAGCACAGCGAGGCGGCCATCTACGCGGGCGGCCTCAAGGTGGACGACCTCAAGCGGCAGTGGGAGGAGATCGACCGCGTGAACGCGGCGGTGCCCGGCCTGCGGCTGCTCAAGGGCATCGAGGTGGACATCCTGGAGACGGGCGCGCTGGACTACGCGGACAGCGTGCTGGAGCAGTTGGAGGTCGTCATCGCCTCCATCCACGTGCGCCACTCCATGGACGAGGACCAGATGACGCGCCGGGTGCTGGCCGCGCTGGACAATCCGCACATGCACATCCTGGGACACCCCACCGGGCGTCTCATCCAGAGCCGGGAGCCGTACCCCCTGCGCATGGAGGAGGTGCTGGAGCGCGCCGCCGAAAGGGGCGTGGCGGTGGAGGTCAACGGCAAGCCCCAGCGGCTGGACCTGAAGGCCGAGTACGTGCGGCAGGCCGTCTCGCGCGGGGTGAAGCTGGTGGTGAGCTGCGACGCGCACCGTCAGGAGGACCTGCGCAACCTGTCCTATGCGGTGGCCACCGCGCGCAGGGGCTGGGCCCGGAAGAAGGACATCCTCAACACCCGCCCCGCGGCCAGCTTCCTCGCCGCCCTGCGAGAGCGCTGATAGGCTCGCGGGCGCGCTGATGTTCCGCCCGCTCCTCTTCGTCCTCTTCCTGCTCCTGCTCCTCGTCACGCCCACCCGGGCCGGCGCGGAGCCCCGTCCGTCGCGCGCCGACCTCCAGCGCGTGCTCGAGCTGCACGTCCGCTGCGTGGTGCGCGTGCGCGGTCCCCAGCACGCGGGCCCCGGCATCATCGTGGGCGCGGACGGGCAGGTCCTCACCGCCGTGGCGCACGTGGGCCCCCAGTCCGCCCAGGTGGTGCACGCGGGCAATGCGCTGACGGCGCGCGTGGTGCTCCTGAGCACCGTCCTCCAGGTCGCGGTGGTGGCGGGCCCCCAGGGCGCGTGGCCCGCGGCGCCCGTGCGCCTGGTGCCGGAGGGGTTCGAGGGCCGCTGGGTCGTGGGTGTGACGCCCGGGGGCAAGGGCCAGAGGGACACGCCGCGCGCCGTGAAGGCGAAGGCCGCGCCCGCGCCGTTCTTCGACGTGCCGCTGGCGCTCGCGCCGGGCAGTCCCCTGTACGACGGCGACGGGCGGCTGGTGGCCGTGGTCGTCGAGCGCCGGGGCCGAGGCGTCCGGGCGCTGCCCCTGAGCGCGGTGAAGGCGGAGCTGGCGTCGGCGGACACGCCATGAGCCGGCCTCCGGGGCCACCGTTCAAGGTGAGCGCGGTGCAGGAGGCGGTGGGCCTGTGGGCGGTGGGCTTCCTGGGCATCGTCGCCGCGTTCCTGCTCGCGGGCGGCACCAGCGTGCCCAAGCTGGTGGCCACGGTGGGCTTCCTCTACCTGCCGCTCATCCCCATGCGCTGGCGCGACGAGGACTACCGCGACTACGGCCTCAGCCTGCGCGCGTGGAAGCAGGACGT
>SECN01000242.1 GCA_004173515.1 Myxococcaceae bacterium
GGACGCAGACTTCGCCCTTCTCCTTGCAGGTCTCGTCGTTGTTGCACTTGGGGTAGGTGGGCGGGCACCCGGTCAGCACGGCCACGGCGAGGGCCAACCCCGCCCAAAGCGAAATCCGACGCATCATTCCTCCGTACAGCATTCACGGGAAAAGGAGACCCGCTAGCTCGCGGGTCAAGGCTGTCGCGTGTAGTCGCACACCCCTCCGGGAGTCAAAAGATTTGTCCCGTTGTCCTCCTTCGGGGCCGAACGAGTCGCTTGAAGCCCCGATTATTTCCATGAGAGTGTGACCGGTTTGCCCATGCCCGCCGCCGTCCTCATCGTCGATGACGAGAAGAACATCCTCCTCACCCTGAGCCAGTCGCTGCAGCTGGCCGGATACCGCACGGAGCTGGCCAGCAGTGGTCAGGTGGCGCTGGACGTGGTGAGCGCGCGTCCGGTGGACGCGGTGCTGATGGACGTGAAGATGCCGGACATGGACGGGCTCACGGTGCTGGCGAAGCTCACGGAGCTCAAGCCGGAATTGCCCGTCATCATGATGTCGGGCCACGGCACCATCGACACGGCGGTGAAGGCGACGCAGTTGGGGGCGCGGGACTTCCTGGAGAAGCCCCTGGCGCGCGACAAGCTGCTGGTGGCGCTGCGGAATGTGCTCACGCACCAGGCGGCGATGGAGGAGTTGCAGGAGCTGCGCGCGCAGCTGGGCCGCTTCGACATGGTGGGCGGCGGGCCGGCCATGCAGCGCATCTTCTCCCTCATCCAGCGCGCGGCGCCCAGCGAGGGCCGCGTCCTCATCACCGGCGAGAACGGCACCGGCAAGGAGCTCATCGCGCGGGCGTTGCATCAGCACTCCAAGCGCAAGGGCGGGCCGTTCGTGAAGCTCAACTGCGCGGCGGTGCCCCACGACCTCATCGAGAGCGAGCTGTTCGGCCACGAGAAGGGCGCGTTCACCGGCGCGGTGAGCGTGCGGCGCGGCAAGTTCGAGCTGGCGCACGAGGGCACCCTCTTCCTGGATGAGATTGGCGACATGCCGGCCGCGATGCAGTCGAAGCTCTTGCGCGTGCTCCAGGAGGGGGAGCTGGAGCGCGTGGGCGGCACGGAGACGCTCAAGGTGGACGTGCGCGTGCTCGCGGCGACGAACAAGAACCTGGAGAAGGAGATCGCCGCCGGGCGGTTCCGCGAGGACCTCTACTACCGCATCAACGTGGTGCAGATTCACTCGCCCCCGCTGCGCGAGCGGGCGGAGGACCTGCCGGACCTCATCAACACCTTCCTGAGCGAGGCGTGCGCGAAGAACGGCCGCCGGCCGCTGATGCTGTCGCCGGATGCGCTCGCGGTGATGAGCGCCTACGACTACCCGGGCAACGTGCGCGAGCTGCGCAACCTGGTGGAGCGGCTGGCCATCCTGTGTGAAGGCCCGGTCGTCTCGCGCACGGACGCGCTGGAGCTCCTGCCCCGGGGTCGGCAGTTGCCCCCGATGCCCGCGGCCACCGTGGGCGGAGACGCGCCCCTGGCCCCGGTGACGGCCGTGGCCACCGCGCCCGTGGCGGCGGGCCCCGTGGGCTGGCGGCCCCGCGTGGATCAGACGTTCCGCGAGCAGGTGGAGGACGCGGAGCGGGAGATCATCCAGCATGTACTCGCCCACACGCATGACAACGTGACGGAGGCGGCTCGGATCCTCGATCTGGAGCGAGGCCATTTTTACAAAAAAATGAAGGCGCTGGGCCTGCGGCGCGGACAGTCGGAGTCCTGAGCCCGGGTTCGCGAAGACGCAGAGGGCCCGTCTGGTCGCGTGCCTTGGGACGCATTGACGTCCGCGTGTGGCGTCTGGTCTATTGCTTCACGGGCGCCGAGGGGCGCCTGTGCCCGAAAAGACGACGTCACCCTCGCTTCACCCGCAGCCGACATGCTCCCGATGAAGTCCTTCCACGGTCCACCAGCGGGTGAGGGCCGCCACCGAGCCGGCCTGTCCCTGGGCGAGGTGCTCGCACGCCGCGACACCGTGAAACACAAGCACGGGCTCACCGTCATCGCCCGGGAAGCGGGCCATGCCACCTGGACGCAACTGAAACAGGCACTGGAAGCCACATCCGCGCCGGGCCTGGACACGCGCGTGTTCTTCCAGAAGGGCACGAGCGTCTTCCTCAACCGCTGGTGCGCCACCTACGAGGAAGCGGCGACGTCCCTCGCGGCGCAGGGCGGCTTCCTCTTCCCCTTCCGCCACCAGTACTTCGTCTGCGAAGCCGACTTCCTCCGCGCGCTGGGCGTCGACACGAAGGACCCTGATTGGGAACGGATGGGCCACGACTGGGTGCGCCCGCGCGACACCGCCGCGAAAGCGCGCCTGGAAGCGAAGCTCGTGGCGCTCGGGTACGGAGGCCAGCATGTCGCCGGTTGAGGACTCGCGCGCGTCCCGCGCCGAACGCAAGCGGGCCTACAAGGAAGCCGCCGTCCCCATGGGCATCTACGCCATCCGCAACCTCGCCAATGGCAAGGTGTTCGTGGGCCACAGCCTCAACCTGCCCGCGATGTTCAATCGCATCCGCTTCGAGTTCGCCCAGCGCATGCACCGCGTCCCTGAACTCCAGGCGGATTGGGAGCGCCTTGGCGAGGCGGCCTTCTCGTTCGAGGTCCTGGATCAGCTCAAGCCCCTGGACGAGCCCGGCCCCACCCCGCCCGTGGAGGAGTTGAAGGTGCTGGAAGAGATGTGGCTGGAGCGCCTGAAACCCTACGGCGACGCCGGCTACAACACCCCTCCCAGCCCCTGAGCCTCGGGGTCGGTCTGCGTCGTGGAAGGGGCGCGCTGGCACACCCCGGCGCGCCCTTCCCCACCCTCCGGGGTGGGACGGGTGCCTCGACGCGCCGAGACGTGCGAGGATGGACCTTCGCATGAGCACGAGCGCCGCCCCCATCCTCGGCATCGACTTCGGGACCACCAACACCGCGGCGGCCTTCTTCGACAAGGCAGGAAAGCTGCGGGTGGTGCCCATCGCGGAGAAGAGCCTCACGCTGCCCTCCATCGCGTGGTTCCACGCGGGCGACAAGGCCATCGTCGGCCCGGCGGCCCGGCGGCAGATCATCGATGATCCGCGCCACACCATCTTCGGCGCCAAGCGCTTCCTGGGCCGCCGCTTCCAGTCCGAGTACGTGGCGCGCCACCGGGGCCGCTTCGCCTTCGAATTGGTGGAAGGCCCGGACGGCTACACCGCCGTGGAGGTGTACGGCAAGGTGACGCCGCTCATCGACGTGGCGCACTTCATCCTCAAGCACATCAACACCCTGGCCACGCACGCGGCCGGCGCGCGCTTCGAGGAGTGCGTGCTCACGGTGCCGGCGCACGCCAACATCCGCCAGCGCGAGGCCATCCGTCACGCCGCGGAGAAGGCCGGCCTGCGCGTGCGCGCCATCGTCAACGAGCCCACCGCCGCGGCGCTCTACTACGCCAACCTGCGCAACCCCGAGCAGACGGTGATGGTGTTCGACCTGGGCGGCGGCACCTTCGACGTCACCCTGATGGCGGTGCACAACCGCGTGGTGAAGGTGCTGGCCACCGGCGGCGACGCGTTCCTGGGCGGCGCCAACTTCGACGAGGCCATCGTCGAAGCGCTGGTGGACGACTTCCGCAAGAAGCACGGCATCGACCTGCGCGACAACAAGGTCGTCATGCAGCGGCTCGTCTTCGCCGCCGAGTCCGCGAAGATGGCGCTCAGCAACGCTGCGTCCGTCCCGCTGCGCGTGCCGTGCATCACCCAGAAGGACGGCGCCTTCGTGGACTTCAACTACACGCTCACCCGCGAACAGGTGGAGTCCATTGTCTTCCAGCTCATCGAGCGCACCGCCGCCGCGTGCGACGACGTGCTGGAGAAGGCCGGCATGAAGGCGGACGCCATCGACGAGCTGGTGATGGTGGGCGGCCAGACGCGCATGCCCGCCATCCGCAAGCGCCTCTCCCACTTCCGCAAGCTGTCGTCGGACAAGGAGGTGCACCCGGAGCTGGGCGTGGCCGTGGGCGCGGCCATCCTGGGACGCAACCTGGCGCGCGGCATCAGCGGCCTGTCGGACGTGGTGCCCATGCCCATTGGCGCCATGGTGCCCGGCGGCGCCCAGCATGAAGTGCTGCCCGCCAACACCCCCGTGCCCGGCACCCGCTCCGTCGTCCTGGAGCTGCCGCAGTGGGCCGGCCCCGTGCCGGTGGCCCTCTTCGAGGCGTTGGACCGCACCACCGTGGAGCGCGAGCTGCTGGGCACCGTGCGCATCGAACCGGACTGGCGCCTGGCCCACCCCGGGCCCACCACCCTGGAGCTGCGCATGGCGCCGGACTTCTCCCTCGCCGCCAGCCTCGTCGCGCCGGACGGTCAGCGTCAGCCTCTGACCATCACCGACCCGAACGCGCCCCAGCGGCGCTGACGCGGCCGGAATGTCAGCCGGTGGCCCGGGACGTCACCATGCCCCGGAGCTGCTCCAGCAGCAGGCGGCTCTCCTCCAGCGCCTCCTGGCAGTGGGCCACCAGCGGCTCCAGGCCTTCCACCACCCGGGCGTCCGCGCGCTGCTCGATGTCCCAGCACAGCGACTCCAGCGAGGCCGCCCCGAAGTAGGCCGCGTTGGACTTGAGCGTGTGGGCCGCGCGGGCCAGATTCTCCAGCTCGCCCTGCGCCAGCGCCGCGCGCGCGTCGTCCATCAGCCGGGGCATGCTCTCCAGCGCCGTGTCGATGAGCTCTGGCAGCAGCCGCTCCACCTGTCCGTCCAGCGACTGCCACAGGCGGTCCAACGCGGAGGCCTCCAGCCCCCGGATGCGCGGGGTGCCCACGCGGGGCACCTCCAAGGCGCGCGCGGGCGCGGCGGGCCCGGGGCCGGGATCGCGTGGCAGGCGCTCCCAGGCGCGGCGCAGCGCGGAGATGAGCTCCTCCACGCGGATGGGCTTGCTCAAGAAGTCGTCCATGCCCGCATCCAGGCATTCGCGCCGGTCCGCCGTCATCGCGTTGGCCGTCATCGCGATGACCCAGGGCTGCTCGCTGGCCGGCACCTCCGTGCGCAGGTGGCGCGTGGTCTCCAGGCCGTCCATCTCCGGCATCTGCACGTCCATCAGCACGACGTCGTAACGCGCGCGCTCCAGGACCTGGAGACCCTCGCGGCCGTTGGACGCCGTGTCCGCCGGGTAGCCCAACCGATCCAACACCAGCAGCGCCAGCTTCTGGTTGGTGGGGTTGTCCTCCACCAGCAGGATGCGCAGCGGCATCTGGTCGCCGGGGCGCGCGTTGAACACCGAGCGCTCGCGGGTGGCGAGCGCGGGCACCGGCGGCACCAGCTTCGCGGAGATGAGGTCCTGCGCCAGGCACGTCATCAGCGCGTCGTGGAGCTGCGAGGCCTTCACCGGCCGGGGCAGCACGGCGGTGAACATGCCCGGAGGCTGCGCGTCGCGCTGGTCGAACGAGGTGAGCAGCAGCAGCGGCAGCTCGCGCGCGTCGCGCTGCTGACGGATGAGCCCCGCCAGCGTCGGGCCGTCCATCAGCGGCATGCGGTGGTCCAGGATGGCCAGGTCGAAGCGGGCCCCCGACTCCAGACGGGCGAGCGCCTCCGCCCCGGAGCCCACCTCCACGAGGTCCATGCCCCAGGCGGAGAGCTGACGGCCCAGCAGCTTGCGGTTGATGGCGTTGTCATCCACCACCAGCACGCGCCGGCCCTGGAGCTTCAGCGGATCCGGGCGCAGGGCGTTGCCGCTGCGCGGGGCCTCGCGCGCCTGGAAGGTGAAGTGGAACGTGGCGCCCTTGCCGGGCACGCCTTCGCTCTCCATCCACAGCCGCCCGCCCATCGCCTCCACCAGCCGCTTGCAGATGGCGAGCCCCAGGCCCGTGCCGCCGAAGCGCCGGGACACCGACTCGTTCAACTGGTTGAAGGGCTGGAACAGGCCGCCGCGCGCGGACTCGGCGATGCCCAGGCCGGTGTCCTGCACCGCGAAGTGCAGCTCGAATGACGCGCCCGGGGCCAGGGCCGGCCGGGGGGCATCCACGGAGATGGACACGCCGCCGCGCTCGGTGAACTTCACCGCGTTGCCCACCAGGTTGAGCAGCACCTGACGCAGCCTCGCGGCGTCGCCCACCACGTTGACCGGCGTCTCGTTGCTGACGTGGTAGCCCAGGTCCAGGGACTTCTCGCTGGCGCGCACCGCCAGCAGGTCCATCACGGACTCCACGCACTGGCGCAGGTTGAAGGGCTTCTCCTCCAGTTCGACCCGGCCGGCTTCGATCTTGGAGAAGTCCAGCATGTCGTTGAGCAGCTCCAACAGCGCGTCGCCGCTCTGCCGGATGGTGGACGCGAAGTCGCGCTGCTCGGGCGTCAGCGCCGTGTCCATCAAGAGCCCCGCCATGCCGATGATGGCGTTCATCGGCGTGCGGATCTCATGGCTCACGGTGGCCAGGAACAGGCTCTTGGCCTGGTTGGCGTCCTCGGCGGCCTGGCGCGCCCGCTGCAGGTCGGTGACGTCGTGGTAGATGGCGATGAAGCCCAGCGACTGGCCGGCCACCATCACCGGCAGCGCCCGCAGTTCCACGTCCACCACCGAGCCGTCCTTGCGCACGCGCCGGGTGACGACGTGCACCCGGTCCATGCGCAGCACCTCGCGCGACGTCTCCTCGGCCTCCGGACGGATGTCGTCCACGTTGGCCACGAGCTTGAGGATGTTGCGACCCAGCGCCTCCTGCGGCGTGTAGCCGAAGAGCCGCTCCGCCGCGGGGTTCCAGGTAAGGACCTCGAAGGCGCGGCTGATGGTCACGATGGCCACCGGACTGTGGTCCACCACCGCCTCGAAGAACTCCTTCTGCTGCCGGAGCACGGACTCCGCCTCCAGCGTGCCGTCCAGGCCCCGGAGCATCAGCACCCAGCCGCCCTCGCCCGGCTGCGGCAGGGCCAGCACGCGCACCGAGTGCGCCGGGCCCGCGTGCCATTCCACCTCCGCCGGGGGGCCTCCGCCTTCGGGGATTCGCGGCGGCGTCCAGCCCGGCAGCACGCGGTCCACGGGCATGCCCACCAGCACGTCGTGGGGGCCCAGCAGGCCCTCCGCGGCGCGATTCACGGCCACGACCCGCAGGGTCGGGTCCAGCACGAGCGCACCGTCGCGCATGTGCTCGAACAAGGCCGGATACGCGCTGGGTGGCAGTTCGGGCAACCTTCCCCCTCCGTCCTAGAACTGTAGGTCAGTCGAGGCGCCAGTTCCACGCCAACCATGAAAACCATGGAGGTGGGCAGGCGCCGGGATGCTTTCGTTCCCCAGGGGCCCCGGGGATCAGGGGGTTAGGGTGCTCGCCGGGCACGTGGGGTGAGCGGGGATCGCACCCGGGGTGTCGTTCCCCGGAAGTCCCGGAAGGAACCCAAGCCCTTTACGGGGGGTGCACTCCGCCACGCCCCTATTTCAGGGCAGCCGGGCTGGCGGGCCCCTGCCTTGCCTCCCCTGGCCCTGGCGGTCTGCCCGGAATGAGCAGCCGGCCCTGGGCGGTGCGCCGGTCGGGCGACCTAGCTTTCAACGGACCCCACGGAAGAGAGAGTCGTGCCCCACGCGAACGCCACGCCCCTCATTCTCATCATCGACGACGAGCCGGAGCTGGAAGTCCTGGCCCGCTACCTCGAACTCGAAGGCTATTCCGTCCTGACGGCCACCAACGGCGAGGAGGGGTTGTTGGCCCTCGCCTCCTGTCGCAAACCCTGCATCGTCTTGTTGGACCTGATGATGCCGGTGATGGACGGCTACGGCTTCCTCCGACGGCTGCACGATGATGCGACCCTCTGCGGACTGCCCGTCTTCGTGCTCACCGCCAGCTTCAACACGGAGCTGATGGCGGGCGCGGTGGGCCTGCTGCAGAAACCCCTGCACATGGAGGTCTTGCTGGAAGCGGTGGCGCCGTACTGCCCGCTCCCCAATGAAGACGAGAATTCCAAACCCAATTGAGACGCTGGTGTTCCCCGGCCTCCTGCCGTTGCTTCACGCATGTTTCACGCCCTCGGAGCTGGAGGATGAAACATCCGGGACGGGGTGCACCCACCGGGCTGGAGCAGGCAGGCTGTGATTGCGATTCGGAGTTCCGTTCGCTGTCACGCGCGCGCGGGCATTCCGCTGCTGCGGCGGGCGCCGCCCGTGCCAGGATGCGCCGTCACGAAGCATCCTGGAGGACACGGATCATGGCGGAGCGCGGTGCGGTGGGCTGGACGTTGGTGCGGGTGGTGTTCGGGCTGACGCTGGCCTTTGGCCATGGCCTGGGCAAGGTGACGGGGGACATGTCCGGCTTCGCCGAAGGGGTGGCGAAGCTTGGCTTCCCCGCGCCGATGTTCTTCGCCTGGTGCGCGGCGCTCGCGGAGTTCCTGGGAGGCATCGCCGTGGCGCTGGGGCTGCTGACCCGGCCCGCGGCGCTGTTCGCCGGGTTCACCATGCTGGTGGCCCTCTTCCGGCACCGCGCGGATCCGTTCGGGAAGATGGAGCTGTCCCTGCTCTTCCTGACGGTGATGGTGGCGGCGCTCATCATCGGCGGCGGTCCGTTCAGCCTGGACGCGCTCCTGCGCCGCAAGAAGGCTTGAGCCAGACGGACCCAACAGCTTGAGCAGGCATCCAGGCAGGCTGTTTCTGGAATGCTCCGTACCTTTGCAGATGGCGTTTCAGAGGATGGCTTCATGACGAACAAGAAACACCCCCCGAAACCCGAGCGCGACCACACGGATGAGGGACTGCGCACGGAGCGGGAGAAGTCCGACCGCGAGTACGCCAGGGGGCAGGCCGCCATCGAAGAGGACTCGGATGCCGCCATCGATAAAGCCCGCGGCCAGGCGGATGAGGCCCTGCGTACGTCCCGGGACCACGCGGATGAACGGATGGAGCAGCGTGAGGCGCCCTCGGAGAGCGAGGCCATCCACCAGGAGCGGGAAGACGCGGACACGGCCCTCCAGGGAGAGCGTGCGACCGCGGATGAGAAGCTGCGGGATGAACGCGCGGAGCGGATGCGCGCCTTGTCCGCCCTCCTCCACCTGGAGCGAATGGAGACCGACTCGCGACTGCTGGTCGAACGAGCGCATGCCGACACTGGGTTGGCGACACGGGATGAGTTCATGGGGATGGTCAGCCATGACCTGCGCACGCTCCTGGGGGGCATCGCCTTGCAGTCGGCCCTGCTCAAACGCAACGCCGCCGATGACGAGGTGGGCCGGAGGACGGCCGAGGCCGCCGCGAAGATCCAGCGTTTCACCGCGAGGATGAACCGGCTGATTGGAGACCTGGTGGATGTGGCCAGCATCGAAACGGGGAGGATCCGGATCGCCCCCGAGTTGCAGGACGCGACCGCGCTCGTGCGCGAATCCGTCGAGGCGTTCCAGCCCCAGGCCTCCGCGCAGGGAATCTCGCTCGACGTGAAGATCCGCGGGAACACGCTGATGGCGAAGTTCGACCATGAGCGTGTCCTCCAGGTGCTCGCCAACCTGTTGTCCAATGCCCTCAAGTTCACGGCGGCAGGCGGCAGGATTTCGCTTCACGTGGAGCCGGTGGGCCAGGACGTCCGCTTCTCCGTGGCGGACACCGGCTCCGGAATCCAGGGTGACCAGTTGGAGCATGTGTTCGAGCGATTCTGGCAGGCCCGCCGCGAAGACCGGAGGGGGCTGGGGCTCGGGCTCTACATCTCCCGGGGCATCGTGGAAGCCCACGGGGGACGGATCTGGGCCGAAAGCCACCCCGGACAGGGCAGCACCTTCGCGTTCACGCTTCCAGGAGCGTCTGCCTCCCCGTCGTAGCGAAACCTGTGTCAGGCGGCCAGACGGGCCACGCACTCCGGCCCATCGTTGGCGGGCGAGTTCACCACGCGCGCCACTTCATAGGCCTCCAGCGTCGTGTCCTGCGCCGGGACGAGGAGCGGCAGCAGGTCCGCGGCCTCCTGCGGCTCCGGACGCAGCCACACGGCCTGTGCCTCCGGCGACAGGATGACGGGCATCCGGTCGTGGATGGGCGCCATCAGCGCGTTGGGGCCGGTGGTGATGATGGTGCACGTGCGCAGCACCTCGCCCGTGTCCGGCGCCGTCCACTCCTCCCAGAGGCCCGCCAGCGCCAGCGGCCTTCCGTCGCGGCGGTGGAAGAGGAAGGGCGTCTTGGGCTTCGTCGTCTGCTTCCACTCGTACCAGCCGTCCACCACCACCAGACACCGGCGTCGCTTCAGCGCCGAGCGGAAGCTGGGCTTCTCCGCCACCGTCTCACCGCGCGCGTTGATCAGCTTGTTGCCAATGGACGCGTCCTTCGCCCACGAGGGGATGAGCCCCCAGCGGAACACGTCCAACAGCCGCGCGCCGTCGTTGGGCACCACGGGCAACAACTGCGTGGGACACAGGTTGAAACGCTCGCGCTCCAACGTCGCGCGCGCGCCCGCGAGCTCCAGCTCGGCGACGAGCTGGGCGGGAGAGGTCCGGACGGTGACTCGGCCACACATGGCGGCAAGCGTAGCGCCCGGAGGCCGGGCTCGCACGTTCCAGGCGTCTGGCCGGAGGGCAGCCGGCCGGGACTACGTGGGCAGCTTGATGCCGGACAGGCGCTGGAAGAGCTCTACCGCGCGGCTGTCCGACAGGCCGGAGATGTAGTCCGTCACGCACAGCAGGCGCTGGTACGGGGTGAGGCGCAGGATGGCCTCGTCGCGCTTGGGGGGCTTTTCCTCGTCCACGGCCGCGAACTCCGGGCGCTGGAAGCACTCCATCGGCATCAACTGCCGCAGCTTCTTCTCCTCGCGGTTGGGCGCGTCCGTCACCACCGCATTGGCGAACATGTCCAGCAGTCCGCCCAGTGTCTTGAATCCCGCGCTTTCAATCTGGAGCACGCGCTCGCTGCGGTAGCCGAACTCGCTGGTGAAGTCGGTGATGGCATCCAGCGCCGACTCCACGTCGGGCCGCAGGGACGTGAGCGACGTCTCCGCGGTCCCCTCCTCCAGCGCGTGCACGTGGTCCATGAACGCCCCGACACACTGCGGGATGAGCTTGCCGATGGCCACCGCGCGCGCCTGCGCCATGCGCGTCTCCAGGTGCCGGGGCGGCTTGCGGCGTCCGGGCTCCGGCAGCACCGCCTCCAGGAACTCACAGGCGCGCAGCATGGGGACCAGCCCCAGCTTCGCGGAGTCCTCCAGGTCGATGACCGCGTAGCAGATGTCGTCCGCCGCCTCGACGAGGAAGGCCAGCGGGTGGCGGGAGAACACGCCCGGCTCACGCTCCTTCAAGCCCGTGGCGCGGTAGGCCTCCAGCGCCAGGGCTCGGTCGTCCTGGAAGTAACCGAACTTTTTCTCCGACACGCGGCCCTTCACCTTCGCGCGCGAGCCGGGCAGCACGGACGGACGCGGGTACTTGCTCATCGCGCCCAGCGTGGCGGCCGTGTAGCGCAGCCCGCCCCGTCGCTCACGCGACTGGAGCCGGTTGAGGATGCGGAAGCCCTGCGCGTTGCCCTCGAAGTCGCGCAGGTCCTTCCACTCCGCCTCCGTCGCGAAGGGGCTGTTGCCTTCACCGGGCGGCGTCAAACGCTGCTCCACCCAGTGCTGGATGGCGTCCTCCCCCGAGTGGCCGAAGGGCGGATTGCCGATGTCGTGCGCCAGGCACGCCGCCGCCACGATGGTGCCCAGGTCCGAGGGCACAAGCTCCACGCCCTGGGCCCGCAGCTTCAGCCCGGCCTGATGGCCCAGCGAGCGACCCACGCACGACGCCTCGATGCTGTGCGTGAGGCGCGTGCGCGTGTAGTCGCTGGTCGACAGGGGGAACACCTGCGTCTTGTCGTGCAGGCAGCGGAACTCGCTGGAGAAGACGATGCGGTCGTAGTCCCGGTTGTAGTCGGTGCGCTCGTCCGACTGCGGATCCGCCGCGCGCTCCTCGCGGGACGCGGCGCGAGCCTCCGACCCCACGCGGGTGTCCGACAGGAACCGCCGCCAACGTTCCGTCCGTTCCTGACTGTCGCTGCTGCTGCTCACGAAGGGGCCTCACGGTGCGGGAAACCACCGCCCATCGTGCTCCCCCACGCCGTCCGCGCAAGTTCCCGCGCCCCGGGCACCTCACGCCTTCAACCCATCCAGAAACCGACGGGCGCCGGCCCCCGGGTCCAATCAGGGTTGGCGTGAGTTCCCACGCCCACCAACGTCCCATGCAGTCGCGATACCGTGCGGGGCTGACGCGTGCACGGCCTACACGAGGGGGATTGGCTATGGGTTGGGGTGACAGGTGGAGGGG
>SECN01000728.1 GCA_004173515.1 Myxococcaceae bacterium
GGGGCGCGACTGCGGCTCCACCGTCACGCGCACGACGCGCGGCCCGTCCACCTCCTCCACGAGGATGCGCCACATGTCGAGCTTGAGGTGGTCGCCCTTCTCCGGCACCCGGCCCAGCTTCGTCATCAGGTAGCCGGCGATGGTGGTGACCTCGCCCTTCTCGTCGTCGCTCAGGTCGAAGTCCACGTCCAGCTGCGCTTCCAGGTCGTCCAGCTGCGCGGTGCCCGGCAGCTCGAAGCGGCCACCCGGCAGCGCCCGGACCTCCTCCACGCGCCGCCCCAGCTCCGCCACGTCGCCCACCACTTCCGACACCACGTCCGCGATGGTGACGAGGCCCGACGTGCCGCCGTGCTCGTCCACCACCATGGCGATCTGCCGGCGCCGTCGGCGGAACTCCGCCAGGAGCTGCTCCAGCGTCGCGTTCTCCGGGATGAAGAGCACCGGCCGCTGCACCTGGGACAGGCTCCGCAGCTCCCCGCGCGACAGGAGGAAGAACAGGTCCTTCACGTTGACCACGCCCTCGACGTCATCGAGGTTGCCCCGGCACACCGGCAGCCACGTGTGTCCGGAGGCGCGCGCGTCCACCACGTTCTTGTCCAGCGCCTCCTCCACGTCCAGGTAGCGCATCTGGTTGCGGGGGACCATCACCTGGCGCGCCGTCTTCTGCGCCATCTCCAGCGCGCGCTCCAGCAGCTCCGCGCGCGCCGTGGTGATGGCGCCCGCCTGCGCGGAGGAGTGCAGGATGACGCGCAGCTCCTCCTCGCTCGTGGCCTCGTGCGCCTCGCCCGCCGAGTGCAGGCCGAAGGCCTTGAGCACCAGCGACGCCAGCCAGTTCAGCAGCCGGATGGCCGGGTAGAAGAGGAAGTAGAACGCGCGCATGGGCAGCGCGACCGCGAGCGTCGTCTGCTCCGCGCGCTGGATGGCGAGGCTCTTGGGCGCCAGCTCCCCCAGCACGATGTGCAGGAACGTGATGATGCTGAAGGCGATGACCACCGACGCGCTGTGCGCGAGCGTGGACGCGGCCCCCTCCGGCACGATGCGGTTGAGCACCGGCTCCAGCAGGTGCGCGAACGCGGGCTCACCCAGCCAGCCCAGGCCCAGCGACGCGAGCGTGATGCCGAACTGCGTGGCGGACAGGTACGCGTCCAGCTCGCTGACCATCTTCAGCGCCTGGCTGGCGCCGGGCGTGCCCTCGTCCACCAGGGACTGCAGGCGCGTGGCGCGAATCTTCACGATGGCGAACTCCGTCGCGACGAAGAAGCCGTTCGCGACGACCAGCAGCAGCGCCAGCCCCAGGAAAACCCATTCCATGTTGTGCTTCCCTCAGAAGAGGGCTTCGAAGTCCGGATCGCCCTTGAGCACGTCGAACATGGGGTCGGCGGACAGCCACCCCAGGACCTTCTGACGGTCCGCCGCCAGCGCCTTCTGCAGGTACTGGACGGAGTCCTTCGGACGGCCCCACAGCGCGTACAGCGCCGCCAGGTTGTAGTTGAGCAACAGGTCTTCCGCATTCAACGCCCGGGCGCGCTCGTAGGCGCGCTCCGCTTCGGCGTAGAAGCCCTTCTGGGCGTAGCAGATGCCCAGGTCCAGCTGCGCCTCGAAGTTGTCCGGCTCCAGCCGCACCACTTCCTTCAGCTGCGTGATGGAGGAGCGGTAGTCGCCCTCGTCCATCATCAGCGCCGCCAGTTCGTGCCGGGGGAAGGCGTCCTGCGGATCCAGCTCGATGGCGGACTGGAGTTCGCGCATCGCCTCCTCCACCCGGCCCTGATCCGCGTACGTGAGG
Organism: Myxococcaceae bacterium; assembly: GCA_004173515.1. GTDB lineage: Bacteria > Myxococcota > Myxococcia > Myxococcales > Myxococcaceae > Corallococcus. The sequence goes on from SECN01000728.1 coordinate 1,784, forward strand.
CCCAGGTTGAGGTGGGCGTCCGGGTACTCCGGATCCAGCTCGATGGCCTCCTTGTACTCCTCCACGGCCATCTCGCTGGCGTGGGTGGAGAGGAAGCAGGCCAGGTTGTAGTGCGCGGTGGCGCTCTCCGGCTCCAGCTTCAGCGCGGTGAGGTACTCGCCCAGCGCCTCGCGGAACTGCTTCTTCTCCGCGTAGACCGTGGCCAGGTTGTCGTGCGCGTGCGCCGACGTGGGGTCCAGGTCGATGGCCTTCCGGAACTCCTTGATGGCCTCATCCAGCCAGCCCCGGTCCGCCAGCTCGATGCCGCGGGTGTTGTGCTCATCGGACAGAGCAATGTTGTCCTTTTCCCGGGCCATGGAGCGCGCGGCAATCTACGCGTCGCTCAATCACCCGTGCAAGGTAGAGTTTCCCCTTGCCCATGCGCCACGCCGCCCTGCTGCTCCTCCTGACGCTCGCCGCCTGTCATCCGCGCCCCGTCACCCCCACCTCCGGCCCCCCTGGGATTCAGA
>SECN01000243.1 GCA_004173515.1 Myxococcaceae bacterium
GGAGAGCAGGGCGTGTGCGCCCGGCTGGAGGTGGACGGGGACGCCGCCTGCCGCTGCTTCACCCCCTGCGAGGCCACCGTCGACCCGCTGACACCGGAGCTGGACCGGCCCGACGTCAAATGCGGGTGCGGCAGCGGCCCCGGCGGCCTGGGCGCTACACTCGCCGTCCTGCTGGGGCTGTTCTGGCGACGGTCTCGTGACTCCGCGTGAAAGCACCTACAGAACCGCAAATGTAGGCGAAACTCCGCGAACCCAACTCCGAGAATCAGGCATCGACGTTTTCGGCAATCGCAAAGGTCCCTCCCCCCATGGACTACAAGATCAAGTCGGGCGACACGCTGGGTGCGCTGGCCAAGCGCTTCAACACGGATGTGGATTCGCTGGTGAAGGCGAACCCGAACATCACGAACAAGGACCTCATCTACGCGGATGCGACGCTCAACATCCCGGGCAGCAAGGATGACTTCCAGGCGCAGGGTGTCTCCAAGGGGCCGGACCTGACGGGCGGCGCGCAGCAGACGCAGGGCGCGCAGGCCGTGGGTGACGCGCCCCCGGGCCAGGTGGGCGACTGGATCAAGCAGGCCATGGACATCCTCAAGGCCAACGGCGTCCCGGCGGACAAGATGAACCCCCAGGACATCGCGAAGATCATCCAGCACGAGTCCAGCGGGAACCCGAACGCCATCAACCTCTGGGACTCCAACGCCCAGAAGGGCACCCCGTCCATCGGCCTGATGCAGACCATCCAGCCGACGTTCGACGCGTACAAGCTCCCCGGCCACGACAACATCCGCAACCCGGTGGACAACATCATCGCGGCGGTCCGCTACTCCATCGACCGCTACGGCTCGGTGTCCAACGTCCCAGGCATCAAGGGCCTCAACGGCGGCGGCGGCTACGTCGGTTACTGACCGGCGCCCCACCCCCCAGGCAGCACCGCGCCCCGCGGTGGAAGGCGGTCCCCCGAAGAGAGGGACTTCGTCTGCCACGCGGGGCGTCGTCTTTTTTCCGGCGCGGGGCGCGGGCCTTCAGCCTCCGTGCAGCCCGGAGCGGTTGCGCGGTCCGCCCGCGCTCTTGATGTGGATCTGGCTGGGCGCCTTCTTGCGACCCCGGAGCCCGGTGCCCCGGTTGTTGCGCTTGGGGCCGTGGTCGGCCGCGGCGGGTCCCAGCGTCACGCGCTTCAGGTCCTTCTGTCGCAGCTCCTCAGCTGCGTCGTCGTGCGCCAGCACCTTGCGGCCCTTGCTGGCCTGCACGCTGGGTTGGGCCGCATGGGCATCCACGCGCCGCTTGTTCTTGATTCCCGCCACCAGGGTCCGCACGGACATGAAGTCCTCCTTGTCTTCAAGAGGTAGGGACCCCGGGCTGGTGATGCCATCCCTGGCGACGGGCGGGGCAAGGGCCGCTCCCGGTGCATGCAGGGGGGGCGCTCGTTTTGGCACGAAGGAGGGACGGCACATCGGGCCGGCGCTCACCGGCGCGCAGCCCCAGCAGGCGCGTGATCAGCGCCTGCTCAGGTGAGGTCGTCGTTGCTGCGGCGGGCGCGCTTCTTCGCCTTGGGCTTGCTCGGCTTGGCTTCCGGCCGGGCCTTCTGCTGGCGCGTGGTCTCTGGCGGAAACAGCCAGCCATCCTCGGGGCGGGGCGCGGTGGTGTTCACCACCGGGTCCAGGTGCTGACCCCGGCAGCCCCGGCACCAGGACTGCGGACGGCGCTGGCCCCGGCTCATGATGCGGAAGCCGAAGTCCTGCTCCGTGGGCCCCGTGTGGCCGCAGCGCGGGCAGCGCGTCATCGACGTCTCGCGACGACGACGATGGCGGGGTCGAGTGGCTCACGCGATCATTCATACGGGAGGGGTCTGACATGGACGGTTCGCGCGCCTGCCCGCCAGGTCCCCCTCCGTTGGGAGGTCTGGACACATGTTCAGTAACTCCGGGCACTTGGCGGCTATTTCCGCCGGTGGTCGGTCGCAGGCAGGGGTGTCAGGGGCCTGGGCTCGGCGGGTTGGACGCCGCGAACGGCCGGGGGGATGAGCACCTTGGGGCTGCCCTTCCCTCACCCAACCCGAGGTGTGCCATGGCCCAGTTTCATGAGAGCGAAGCCGAGAAGCAGGCCCGCCACGAGCGGCGCCACGATTCCCACCTGCGAGCCACCTACGCGGCCTTCCTCCGCCACCTGGAGGAGGTGAGCGGCCTGCCCCGCAACCTGGCCGAGTGCGCCGCCGTGTCGGTGCTGACCACCCTGGAGCGCCGCGTCCTGCCGGAGGGGGCGCGCAACCTGGAGGCGCAGCTGCCCCGCCTGCTGGTGGCCTTCCTTCCGCCCGCGGAGGAGCGCCCCCCCCGGCTCCAGCGCTTCGGCCAGGAGGAGTTCATCGCGTCCGTGGCGGAGGACCTGAAGATGCCGGTGGAGCGCGCGGAGCTGGTCATCCGCGCGGTGCTGCGCGCGTTCCAGGACCAGATCACGGAGGGCGAGGCGGACAAGTTCGCCAGCAACCTCCCCGCGGACCTCCAGGCCCTCTGGCGCCTCACGCAGTAGGCAAGGCGCCAGGAGTCCTGCGGCGGCTGCTACTCCGTGGGGACGCTGCCCGCGCCGTCCCCGGTGGTGAACACCGGGGTTCCTCCGGGGAGGCTGGGGTCGTGCGGGAGGCTGCCGCGAGGGCTGCGCAGGTAGACGAACGGCGTGGCGAACAGGAAGTTGCTCACGCGCGACGTGTAGATGTCCGCGTAGCGCTCCACCTGCCGCGCCAGGTGGCTCTTGTCGTTGCCGGCGCGGGTGAGCAGGCCCCAGTGGATGCGGATCTCCGTGGCGCGGAACGCGGCGATGGCGCGCACCTCGTCCTCCAACTCGCGCAGGATGAGCGCGGTGCGCCAGCGCAGCACGTTCTTGGTGACGTGCACGTCGCCGAACATGTGGTCGCCCACGTACAGGATTTCATCGCCGGACAATCCCAGGTGCCGCTCCAGCTCCAGCGCGCTGCCGCCGAAGTAGGGCTTGCTGCGATTGAGCGGTCCGGAGTGGGGGCGCAGCAGCGCTTCACCGTTGGCCTCCACGACCTCGAAGAGGGTGGAGCGGGTGGTGAAGAACTCGGGCTTGCGCGCGCTGACGATGACGACGTCGAAGAGCTGGCGCCAGGTCATGCCGTCGGGCAGGTGCTTGTCGAAGGCGAAGTGCATCATGGGCTCGGTGTAGGCCCACTCGCTGTTGGTGATGAGCAGCAGCTTCTTGCCCGCGCTCTTCTGGTCCAGCAGCGCGAGCGGCGTCTCCGGATCATCGATGACGTAGCGCTCGGGGTCCGCGATGATTTCGGCCTTGAGGCGCCCCTGCATGTGCGTGGCGTCCAGGTTCTTGCGCACGTGCTCGTAGAGGTCCACGTAGCCCATGGGGCCGGGGAGCTGGCCTGCGTCCAGGCGGTCCACCAACTGCGCGTAGATGCACGCCTCCGACAGGGAGAAGAGCGTGTTGAGGAACACCCAGCGGCGGTCGGCCAGGTCGATGATGGTGCGGTTGTAGGCCTCGCGCTGCGCGTCGAAGTCCATGGGCTTGCTGCCATGGAGGGCCTTCTTCACGAAGCCGAAGCGGTTGGCCTTGAGCAGGTTGCCCTTGGCGGTGTCGATGATGAGCCCGCGGATGGCGAGCATCGGATCGAACGTCAGGTCGGCGACGGGCCAGCCCTGCTCGACCAGCCGGTCGCGGATGTACTCGTAGGCGCGGCGCTCCCACGCTTCCACGCGGTAGTGGATGAGCGTGTAGTCCATGTCGTAGCCCACGGCCTTGATGGCGCGCATGTTGAGGGTGCGGTTGCAGAACAGGCCACGCTCGGGCGGGGGACCGGAGTATTGAGAACGCATGGGATGAAGGCTTGCCAAGCTGCGAGGGCAAAGTCGAGCGGCCCGTGCATTCCGTTGGTTCGTGGGCAGGGCGTGGGTCGTCCAGGTGTCGGAAAGATGGGATACGGGTGACGCGCTCGACGCGAGGGCCGGCGGCGGGTGAGACGCGAAGGGCAGGGACACGGTGGAAATGACGCGACGGTTCAGCGGAGCGGTGGCGGCGGCGGCGCTGCTGGTGTCGGGCGTGGCGGGGGCGGAGGAGGCCTGGGACACGGTGGCGACAGAGCCGTTCGTGGTGAAGGTGCGGCCGCGCCCGGGCACCAAGGCGAAGGACGTGTGGGCGGAAGGCGAGCTGAAGGCGAGCGCGGCGCAGGTGCAGGCGGCGCTGGAGGACGCGGAGTCCTACCGGCGGTGGATGCCGTACGTGAAGGAGTCGCGGGTGGTGAAGCCGACGGACGACGGCGGCCGGCTGACGTACACGCGGCTGGACCTGCCGGTGGTGTCCTCGCGCGACTACATCTCGCACGTGGTGACGGAGTCGAAGGTCGCGCCGGATGGGACGGGCGTGTACGCGCAGCGCTGGAAGGCGGAGCCGGATGCGTTCCCCGCGAGGCGCGACGTGGTGCGCCTGCGCACCAACGAGGGCAGCTGGAAGGTGGAGCCGCGCGGCGAGGGGAAGTCCTGGGCCGTGTACAAGTTCACGGTGGACCCCGCGGGCTCCATCCCCGGGTTCCTGGCGAACGTGGGCCAGAAGGACGCGGTGGTGGACACGCTGCGCGCGGTGGAGAAGCGCGCGAAGTCGCTGACGGTGACACCCCCGGCGAAGTAGGTCCGCGGGGATGGAGGCGGGCGGTCCGGGTGTTCCTTCCAGACGCCATGGCTGACAACTCCAAGATTGAGTGGACGGATGCGACGTGGAACCCGGTGCGCGGCTGCGTGAAGCTGAGCCCGGGGTGCAAGCACTGCTACGCGGAGACCTTCGCGGAGCGGTTCCGGGGCGTGCCCGGGCATCCGTACACGCAGGGCTTCGACCTGAGACTGATTCCGGGGAAGCTCGCCGAGCCGCTGCGCTGGAAGGCGTCCAAGCGGGTGTTCGTGAACTCGATGAGCGACCTGTTCCTGGACGACGTCCCGGAGGCGTACATCGAGGCGGTGGCGCGGGTGATGGCGCTTGCGGACTGGCACACGTTCCAGGTGCTGACGAAGCGCTCGGAGCGGATGCAGCGGCTGTTGTCCACGCGGCTGGCGTTCGCGGCGAGGCTGCCGAACGTGTGGTGGGGCGTGAGCGTGGAGGACCGCCGGTATGGCCTGCCGCGCGTGAGGCACCTCCAGGCGGCACCAGCGCGGGTGCGGTTCCTGTCGGTGGAGCCGCTGCTGGAGGACCTGGGCCCGGTGGACTTCACGGGCGTGGACGGGGTGATTGTGGGAGGGGAGAGCGGCGCGAAGGCAAGGCCGTTGGATCCAGCCTGGGTGCGTTCGGTGCGCGAGCAGTGTGACGCCGCGGGCGTGGCCTTCTTCTTCAAACAGTGGGGCGGCGTGCGCAAGGCGACGACGGGGCGCGTGCTGGATGGGCGCACGTACGACGCGCTCCCAAGAAGCACGGTGGCTCCAGTGCCCGATGAGGCCCGACGTCTGCGATTGCTGGCGGAGGCGGAGGCGCTGGCGGCCCCGTGGCTTGCGCCGCCCGCGATGGCCCTGGGGGCTTGATCATTTCACCGCGCCGCGCCGTCGGCCCTTCTTCAAGAAGTCGATGAGGGCCTTGAGCTTCGGCGTCACGTGGGTCCGGCTCGGGTAGTAGAGGAAGAAGCCGGGGAGGGCGGGGCAGTACGGTTCGAGCACCCGCACGAGGCGCTTGTCGGCGATGAACCTCCGCACGCGGGTCTCCGGCAGGAAGCCGAGCCCCAGGCCGTCCACCGCGGCGTCCACCGCGAAGTCCACGTCGTCCAGGGACACGCGCCCTCGGACCGCGACCTCGATGCGCTTTCCGCCGTCCACCAGCTCCCAGCGGAAGACGCCTCCATGCGTCCGGCTGCGGTAGTTGATGCAGTCATGGTCGCGCAGGTCGCGGGGGTGCCGGGGCTTGCCGTGCGTCGCGAAGTACGACGGTGAGCCCACCACGTGCATGTGGATGTCGCTGCTCACCTGCACGGCGATCATCTCGCGCTCCAGCAACTGGCCAATGCGAATGCCCGCGTCGAAGCCCCGCTTCACGATGTCGACGAGCGCGTCCTCCAGGTGGATCTCCATCTGGATGTCGGGATGGGCCGCGAGGAAGTTCGCGAGCTGGGGCGCGAGCACCTCCTGGTAGCCATAGCGGGGCAGGGTCAGCTTCAGGACGCCCGCGGGGCGGTCGCGCAGCTCACCCAGGGAGTCGAAGGCTTCGTGCACGCCCTGCATCGCGGGCTCCAGCCGGGCGAGGAAGTGAGCCCCCGCCTCGGTGAGCCCGACGCTGCGCGTGGTGCGCTGGAGGAGCCGCACGCCGACGCGCTCCTCGAGCGCCCGGAGGGACTGGCTCACCGCGGAAGGGGTGACGCGGAGCTGCTTCGCCGCGGCGGTGAAGCTGCGTTTCTCCGCCACCGCGAGGAGCGCCGTGAGGCCCGAGAGGTCGTCGCGCATTCTTTAGCGTAACTACAAAGCGCATCCAGATACGACGTGTTTCGGCGCGAAGTCGAGGACCGTAGCTTGTGGGCCATGGAGGACGTCATGAGCGCACAGCAAGGCAGGGTCTGGTTCGTCACGGGGTCGTCGACGGGGTTCGGTCGCTGCATCGTGGAGGAGGCGCTGGCGAAGGGGGAGCGCGTCGTCGCGACGGCGAGGGATCCGCGCACGCTGGCGGACCTGGTGGCACGCGCCCCCGACCGCGTCCTCGCGGTCCGGCTGGATGTCACGAAGCCGGACGAGGTCCGGAGCGCCGTCGCGGCGGCCACGGAGCGCTTCGGCGGCATCGACGTGCTGGTGAACAACGCGGGCTACACAATCCTCGGCGCGGTGGAGGAGACGAGCGAGGAGGAGCTGCGGGCCGCGTTCGAGCCGCTGTTCTTCGGCGCGGTGGCGATGACGCGCGCCGTGCTCCCCCAGATGCGCGAGCGTCGCTCGGGCACCATCGTGCAGCTCACGAGCGCGACAGGGTTCGCCACCTACCCGGGCACGAGCGCGTACAGCGCGGCGAAGCATGCGCTGGAGGGGCTGTCGGAGGCGCTCTCCAAGGAGGTCGGGCCGTTGGGCGTGCGGGTGCTGATCGTCGAGCCGGGCATGTTCCGCACGAACCTGCTCGGCCCGTCGTACCGCGCGATGCCGGCGATGGCGGAGTACGCCGAGACGGTCGGACCGATGCGCACGTATGCGACGCAGTCCGACAATCAGCAGCCCGGTGACCCCGCCAAGGCCGCGCGCGCCATCGTGGAGGCCGTGACTTCGGGCTCCACCACGTTGCGACTCCCCTTGGGCGGGGATGCCGTGGACTCCATTCGCGAGAAGCTCACGCAGGTGCTGGCGGACGTGGAGCGCACGGAGCAGATCGCGCGCGCGACGGCGTTCTGAGACTCGGTAGACTCCTTGCCACCTGGAAGGAGTCACTTCTGAAGATCTCGAACATCCCCTTCGGCACGACGGACTGGAGCACCATCCCACCCACGGAGCACCCGGGAGAAACAGGCAAGGCGCTCTGGCGGACGCTCCAGGCAGGAGACATCCGGGTCCGGCTCGTCGAGTACACCCCCGGGTACGTGTCGGACCACTGGTGCAGCCGAGGACACATCCTGCTCGTGCTGGAGGGGACGCTGCACACGGAGCTGAAGGACGGCCGGCGTTTCGAGCTCGGGCCGATGATGAGCTATCAGGTCGCCGATGACGACGGGGCCCACCGCTCGTCGACGGAGACGGGGGCCCGGCTGTTCATCGTGGACTGAGGCGCTCGCGAAGGAGATTTCGGAGCAGGAACGGACCAGACGCCGCAGGTCCGTACCGTGTCTCCGCGTCCGGTCTCGGGCCCAATGTCGTCATGAGCACGAACCAGACTTCCTCCCACCGTGGACTCGACGCCCTCCTGACGCCCCAGAACAGCGTGGTGGTGCTGATCGACCACCAGCCCTTCCAGTTCGCCAACCTGCACAGCCACGAACCGACGCTGGTGTTGAACAACGTGATGGGCCTGGCCAAGGCGGCCAAGGTCTTCAATGTGCCGACCCTCCTCACCACCGTGCTCGAGGAGCGCGGCGGCTACCTGGTCAAGGGCCTCCAGGACGTGTTCCCCGAGCAGAAGCCCATCGACCGCACCTTCATCAACACCTGGGAAGACAGCCGCGTGGTGGATGCGGTGAAGAAGACAGGGCGGAAGAAGCTGGTGCTCGCCGCGCTGTGGACCGAAGTCTGCCTGGCCATGCCCGCGATCCAGGCGGCGGGCGAGGGCTATGAGGTCTATGTCGTCACCGACGCCTCGGGCGGCGTCAGCCGCGAGGCGCATGACATGGCGGTGAGGCGCATGCAGATGGCGGGCGTGACGCCCCTCACCTGGATGGCGGTCATCTCCGAGTGGCAGCGCGACTGGGCCCGTGAAGCCAGCGCCGCCGGGCTCGCTGGCGTGCTCGCCGAACACGGTGGTGGCAGCGGCGTGGCCTTCGCCTGGGAACTGCAACTGCTGGCAGGCCGACCCGGCAAGGGCGTCTGAACGGGCGGCCTTCGCCGCTTCGGAGAGATGACTCTCCTCCGGATTGCTGACAACGTTCTCCCGAGCGACGGACCACTCGGGAGAACGATGCCGTGGAGACACGCGCTGAGCGGCTGAGCCCGCTGCCGGAGAACGTGGTTGGCGTCTCCGTGGCTCGGCGGAAGTGGAACGGGGTCTGCGTGGATGTGAACGAGGTCCGGAGCTCGGGCCCGACCGCGCACCCCCTGTTCCTGGCGGACTACACGCGCCTGAGCGCGCTGCTGGAGGAGGTGGGGGCGCCCTGCGAGCCCCGCCTGCGCGAAGGCAGGCCCTGCGCAATCGGCTACGTCCCCCGGCAGATGAACATCATGCCCGCCGGCATGCCGCTGTGGGGCTACAGCGCCAATTCACGCATGGTGCGCGATGCCGTGCTCATCTTCGACCCGTCGACCCTGGACGAGCGTCTGGGCCAATCGCTGCGCCCCGCCGCCCTGGATGCGCCGCGGTTGCGCTTCGCCGATGATCGCCTCTGGACGCTGGTGCGCCTGCTCGCCGAGGCGGTGGATGACGACGACCCCGCGACGCAGCTCTACGGGGACGGGCTGACCGCCGCCATCTTCGCCGCGCTGGGCTCGCGCCGTGGGGAAGGCACCTCGACGCGCAAGGGCCTGGCGCCGTGGCAACTGCGGCGGGTGATCGACTTCCTGGAGTCGCGCCTGCCCGAACGGGTCGAGTTGTCAGTGTTGGCCGCGCTGGTGGACCTGTCGCAAGCGCACTTCAGCCGTGCCTTCAAGGCCTCCACCGGCGTGGCGCCGTATCAATGGCAGTTGCAGGCCCGCCTCCAGCGCGCGCAGGCGATGCTGCTGACGACGCAGGCCTCGCTGGAGCAGGTCGCTGAAGCGACGGGATTCGCCGATGCCGTGCACTTCGGCAAGGCCTTCCGTCGGGTCCATGGCGCCACGCCCGCGATGTGGCGGCGGGACCGGAAGCGCTAGACCAACGATCGTGATTCTCGAACGGCCTCAGGCGATGAGCCGAAGGTCGGTGCGGCGCAGGGATGGACTGGCGGAGCGCTGGCGATCGCGAGCGGTTGTGTCTGCGCACACAGCGCCGAACGGGAGGTGCGCCTGCTCCCTCTTCCCGCTCGCTCTGCGCCCGCCTGCTCTCCAACCTGACTCAGGCGCTCTTCGCGGTTGAACTCGTGAAACCCGTTGGTATAGTAAACCACATGGTTTTAGATCGATCGCCCCGGCTGGACGTCGTTTTTCACGCCCTGGCCCATCCCGCTCGGCGCGCGATCATCCGCCAGCTGTCGGGCGGGGAGTGCAACCTCAGCGAGCTTGCCGCACCCCTCAAAATGACCTTCCCGGCGGCTACCAAGCACGTGCGCGTGCTGGAGCACGCCAGGCTCGTCCGTCGCCGCGTCGCCGGGCGGCAGCATTTCTGCCGGTTGGAGGCCGCGCCGCTGAAGGAGGCGATGCTCTGGACCGAGTCGTTCCGCCAGAGCTGGGAGGCCCGGTTCGAGGCGCTGGACTCGCTGCTCGATGAGATGAGCTCCGAGGAGCCATCGCGGGCGCGTCGCCGCTGAGCGCCTTCACCGCCGCCTCGCCGCGGCCTCTCTCACCTTCCAACTGTCAGTCACAAGGACCCGCTCATGGACCCCATCCCCGCCACCTCCCCCAAACACCTGCACATCTCCACGCCCACGGACACCACCCTCGTCCTCCTCCGCGCGTTCAATGCGCCTCTTCGACTGGTGTGGGAGGCCATGTTCACTCCGGACAAGATGCGCCGTTGGATGCTTCCTCCGCCGGGCTGGACCCTGACCTCTTGCCAATGCGAGCCTCGCGTGGGCGGCGCGCTCGAGGTGGCCTGGAAGAGCGACGAGGCCGACCCGGCCATGACGCTCCGGGGCAGATTCACGGAGGTCGTCCTGCACGAACGGGCCGTTCACACCGAAACGATGGCGCTGGGGTCGGGTCAAGAGATCGGCTCGCTGCTGGAAAAGCACGAGTTCGCCGAGGAAGGCGGCGTCACCACGGTGCGCATCACGCAAACGTACGACTTGAAAGAGGCCCGTGATGGCGCGATCGCGTCCGGCATGGACGAGGGCATGGAGGCCTGCTACCAGCAGTTGGACGCCGTGCTCGCCAATAGGGGGTAGCGTGCTCAGGGAATCACGAACCTCCGTTTGGCTAGAGGTTCGGAAACCGCACCCCGGGAAGGATCAGGAACCGCGTGCCGTCCGCGTCCAGGAGCTCCAGCGTGTAGATGCCACGGGCTTCTGCCACGGACGCTGGTGCCTCCACGATGATCCGGGCCCTTTCGCTTGTGGAACTGGGGGGGAATTGAAGCACCTGCAAGGCTGGAAGGACTTGAGGACGGGGGGCGCTCAGGCTTGCGCGAAGGTCCTTGTCTGGCAGCGACGCTCCTTCGGGGAGTTCGATGAGCACCGCGATCCGCTGTGAAGAGCGAAAGCTCCTGACCTGAAGGCCCGCTTTGTCGTTCACCGGGCTTGTCGATTCCAGGGCGTCGAGTCTCAGGGCTGTGACGCCTTGAGCATCCAGGATGCCCGAGGACAGCAGCGCGGAGAGTTCCACGGTGCACCGACACGTTTGTTGTGACGTCGGCGGAGTTGCGTCAGGCGCCAGGACCTCAGCAGCCCCAAGAAATGGAAGGAGGATGAGCAGCATTTGCCTTCACGCTAATCCTCGTAGGGTTGAAGCACGGTCTTGACTTCGATCTGGTTGGCGATGACCGCGTTGGCATCCGCGCTGCTGTTGAGGCGCGCAAGTCCTCTCTGACGCTCGTTCTGCGTCCAGAACTCAAAGCAGACGGGAAAGGTTTCACCGGTCTTCTTCTGCCGAAGCTGGGTGAAATGACCATAGACCCGTTCGGCGCCGATGTAGAATTCACCCGTGAGCGTGTCACCATCCCTGACGCCTTTCTTGCCATAGACCCAGATGGCAATTCGTCCCTCACGAACGGTCACATTCCCATTCCGCGGCCCCTTGCGATCGAGCATGCCGTCCAGCAGGGTGCCATAGACGCCCAGTTCCTTCATGGCTGCGACCGCTGCATCCGGGCAGTCGAAGGGGGGATCGGGACGATCCATCATGGGTGGATTGCTGGCGCAGGCCATTCCCATACAGACCGAAGCCATCACGGCCTTGAGCGGACGGTTTTGCTTCTGGGGCGGTGCAACAGTCGGTTTGGAAGTCACAGGGGAGCGTTCCTTGGGAGGCGTCGCCACGGGGGCAACGGTCGCCGGTGGAGGGCCCGTGGTCAGCGGGGCAGCGACAGGAACACTGTGCGGGCGCTCCGGCGGACTCGCCAGTTTATGACCACTGGAGGCGGAAGCTGTGGGTAGGACCCCTGGGGTTGTATTGCGAGTCCAGGCCCTGGACAGGACCTCCCAGGTTCCAGAAACCGTGAACAAGAGCATCAGGCACACCATCAGGCTGATCAGCCCGGTGCCTCCCTGGGACTGGAACCAGCTCGCGGGTCGCATCAGCGGCAGCAGCGCCACGGGCTCCGCCGTCCGGTAGGGCTGGGATGGCCAGTCAGGCCGTCGGATCTTCCCGGGCTCCTCCCCAGACATCTCGTCGAAGAGCCGTGCCTCGAACGCCGCACCGTCTGAAAGCAGCCCTTCCACGATCTCCGCGTGCGCCTGCACGCCCGTGCGGGGCCGCTGCTCCGGTTCCTTCTCCAGCAACCGCAGGATGGCCGTGGCGAGCGGCACGGGCACCTGCGGGTTGATGGTCCGGGGCGACGGCGGCAACCGCTGGGTGATGGCCACGGTGAGCAGGTCCGGTGTCAGCTCCGGAGAGAACGGGTAGTGCCCGGTGGCCGCGCGGTACAGGCACACGCCCAACGCATAGAGGTCATCCGCCTCCGTATACGGATAGTGCAGCTCCGGCTGCCGCCAGTGGAGCTGCTGGAAGCGGATGGCCTCCGGGCTGCGCAGGTGGAGCGTCCCCGGGGGCAGGGTGGTGGTGGTGAGCGTCGTCGCCCCCGCCTGGTCCCCGGCCCCGAAGTCGATGAGCACCGGCAGGTGGCCCGACTCACGGACGAGGATGTGCTCCGGCTTGAGGTCGCGGTGCAGCACCCCCCGTGCATGCAGCACGTCGAGCGTCATCGCGACCGAGCCCCCCACCATGGCGAGCTGTCGGAACGTGGGGTTGGACGTCTCCGCCCAGGTGTGGAGCGCCATCCCCTGGATGTGGTCCATGACGAAGTAAGGCAGCCCGTCGATGGGGTCCGGCCAGCGACCGGTGGCATGGACGCGGACCACCTGCGGATGCCACGCCCGGTCCAGCAGCAGCGCCATCTCCCGCAGCGCCCGCGCGGGATCCGGATGCAGGGACAGCTTGAGCGCGAAGCTCCGGCCCGTCCCCTCCAGCGGCTCCACCCGGTACACCGCGCCGTACCCGCCC
>SECN01000729.1 GCA_004173515.1 Myxococcaceae bacterium
CGATGGAGTTCATCTTGGAGTGGAACTCCAAGAGCGTGACGCCGTCGCCCGTGTCCCACAGCGAGGCGCTGTCGTTGCCGGTGATCTTCTTGTTGCCGCGCTTGAGGTACTCCACGCGGAAGGTGCGCGCGTTCTCGACGACGGCCTTCTCCGACTTCGACGGGATGTCCCAGTAGGTGTCGCGGCCGTCCTTCACGCCGTAGAAGGACGTGCGGCCCTTGGCCAGCATCTCCTCCACCCAGGCGGCCGGCTTCAGGCCCAGCGCCTTCATGCGCTCCACGCCCTTCTGCACGCCGTACGCGTCCCACACTTCGAAGGGACCCAGGTCCCAACCGAAGCCCCAGCGCACGCCACGGTCCACGTTGACCACGTCGTCCGCGATCTCCGGGATGCGGCGGCTGGAGTAGGCCAGCACGTCCAGGGTGACGCGCTCGGCGAACGTGCCCGCCTTGTCGGTCGCGTTCATCACGGACGCGACGCGCTCACGGACGTTCTCGATGTCCTTCGCGGCGCCCAGCGAGTCGAAGCGCACCTTGGCCTGGGGCCGGTACTCCAGCGACTTCAGATCCAACGCGAGGATGTCCTTGCCGCCCGCGGACTTGTCCTTCTTGTAGAAGCCGCCGCCGCTCTTGTCGCCCAGCATCCCCTTCTCCACCATCTTCTGGAGGAAGTCGGGGATGGCGAAGACGTTGCGCTCTTCGTCGTGCGTGAGCGTGTCGTAACAGTTCTTCGCCACGTGGGTGAACGTGTCCAGGCCCACGATGTCCGCGGTGCGGAACACGGCGGACTTGGGGCGGCCCATGGCCGGGCCAAAGATCTTGTCCACCTCTTCGATGGACATCTCCGACTTGGACATCTCCGAGATGGTCCGCATCATCCCGTACACGCCGATGCGGTTCGCGATGAAGTTGGTGGTGTCCTTGCCGTAGACGATGCCCTTGCCGAGCACCTCCTCACCGAAGCGGTGGATGCTCTTCACCACCTCCGGGTCGGTGTGCTGGCCGGCCACCAGCTCCAGGAGCTTCATGTAGCGCACGGGGTTGAAGAAGTGCGTGACCAGGAAGTTCTTCTTGAAGTCCGCGCCACGGCCCTCCGTCATCCCGACGATGGAGAGGCCGGACGTGTTGGAGCTGATGATGGCGTCCTTGCGCGCGTGCTTCTCCACCTTGGCGAACAGGGCCTGCTTGACGGCCAGGTCCTCCTTCACCACCTCGATGATCCAGTCGCACTCGGCGAGCCGGGCGAGGTCGTCCTCCAGGTTTCCCACCTCGATGGCGGTGAACACCTGCTCGGACACGATGGGGCTGGGCTTCTGCTTGCGCAGGTTGGCGAGCGCGCCTTGGGAGAACTTGTTGCGGAACGCCTTGGAGGCGGTGTCCTCCCCCGGTGCGGCCTTGGGGGGAACGATGTCCAGCAACAGGGCGCGAACGCCGGAGTTGGCCAGATGCGCGGCGATGCCGCTGCCCATCACGCCAGCGCCAAGCACCGCCACTTTTCGGATCCGGGTCGTCATCGGAAATTGGCTCCCTTGAGGGAAGTAGGGGACTGCACAAATGTAGGCGATTGACCCGGAAGTCAACCGGCATTGCCGTCGGGTGTGCTCGCCAGGAGGTCGCCTCCCCGACTACAAGTCGGGGATGGCTCGCCTCGACCCGCACTCGTACAACGACAGCACGCAGCCTGAGACGGAAACCCTGGACTGGAAGGCCCGCGTCGATTTCCGGACGCGGCGCCTGCACGCGGAGGCCACGCTGACCCTCAAGGAGGCGTCAGCCGGTCCGCTCGACCTGGACACCCGCGACCTGGACATCCGCGCCGTCGTGGATGCCCAGGGTCGCCCCTTGCCCTACATCCTCTCCCCTCCCGAGCCCATCCTCGGGAGCCGGCTGCGCATCCAGCTTCCCGATGGGCTCAAGCAGCTCACGGTGCGCTACCGCACCTCCCCGGAGGCGAGCGCGTTGCAGTGGCTGTCGCCTTCCCAGACGGCGGGAGGCCAGCAGCCGTTCCTCTTCAGTCAGTGCCAGGCCATCCACGCGCGCAGCGTGGTGCCGCTGCAGGACACGCCCCGGCTGCGCATCCGCTACCGCGCGTCGCTGCGCGTGCCCAAGGTGCTCAAGGCCGTGATGGCGGCGAGCTTCGTGGGCCGTGAGGAGCACGGGGTGGAGGCGGAGGAGCACTTCGAGATGCCGCAGCCGGTGCCCCCGTACCTGCTGGCGTTCGCGGTGGGGAGCCTCGCGCCCAAGGAGCTGGGGCCGCGCTCGCGCGTGTGGGCGGAGCC
>SECN01000244.1 GCA_004173515.1 Myxococcaceae bacterium
GGGTGGGGCGCGCGGGCGCCGGGGCCGGCACGGACGGACTCGCGGGCGCGCGGGGAGACTCGGTGCAGGCCAGGCAGGTGAGCAGGAGGCAGGCGGACAGCAGGGGGGCGCGGTTCATGGACCCCGGTTTAGTTCATCCCCCCCACGGGACGGCGCCTGTCGGAGGGCCCATCTGTGAAGGAGTGCGCAGCGCCGCCCGTCGCCCCGGGCCCCTCCCCGTGGCCCCGGATTGCGTGCTTGCGTCGTTCTGGGACTTCGGTTACTCCTCCGACACCGGAAGTCAGTCCTGCGCGATTAGCTCAGCTGGATAGAGCGTTGGCCTCCGGAGCCAAAGGCCGCAGGTTCGAATCCTGCATCGCGCGCAGAAACAAAGGCCCGGAATCATTGGGGAAACCCACTGGTTCCGGGCCTTTTTCCGTTCAGACGCCGGTGACGTGGCGGATGAACGCGATCATGCGGGAGCAGGTGGCGTCCAGGTCCATGTGCTCCTCGGCCATCCGGCGGGCCGCGTGACCCATGGTCCGCAACGCGGCCGGGTCCGCCACCAGCGCGTCCAGGGCGCTCGCGAGGGCCTCGTAGTCACCCACCGGCACGATGCGCCCGTCCACGCCATCGCGCACCAGCTCGCCCACGCCGCCCGACGGCGTGGTGAGCACGGCGAGGCCTGCGGACTTCGCTTCCGCGATGGCCCAGGACGACATGTCCGCCAGCGTCGGCAGCACGAAGAGGTCCGCGGCCTGCGCGAGGCGGATCAGATCCGGCGAGTTGGGCTGGACGCCCACGTGGACGCGGACGCCGGGCGGGGCCTCGAAGGTGGCGGACGTCACCACGTCGAGCTGCCAGTTGCGCTGGTGCGTCTCCCGGGCCCAGCGCAGCAGGAACTCGCCGCCCTTGCGGCCCAGGTCCCCGCCCACGAAGAGCAGGCGCACCACGCCGTCGCGAGGCCGCTGCGCTGGATCCGGGCGCCACAGGGTGGTGTCGACGCTGGGCCACACGACGTGGACCCGCGCGTCGGGCACGCCGTACTCCTCCACCAGGGAGCGCTTGGTGAACTCGGAGAAGGACAGCATGCCCTTGGCGAGCGCGTACGTGCGGCGGTGCAGCAGGTTCTTCGCCCGGCCCAGCCAGCCGGCGTGCTGGGAGCGCAGGCCGTAATAGCGGAGGTAGTCCTCCAGTCCGCTGGGCGTGGCGTCGGTGGAGATGACGCTCGGCACGCGGCGCATGAAGTCGTGGGCCAGGTGCGCCATCCGCTGTGTGTGGACGACGGATGCGTCGACAGGTTTGTGGGCGAGGGCTTGCTGCAGTGCGGACCGCGTGCGCAGGCCGCCCCTCACGGACAGGCGGGAGCGCACCAGCGGGAGCTGTTCCCACACGTCGTCCACATGCTCGTCGATGGGCAACCACACGGGCGTGATGTCATCGCGCCGGGCCATGGCGCGCTGGAGGTTCTGGAGGAAGACGGAGTTGCCGAGCGTCGTCTCGATGGCGAACGCGATGCGGGGGGCCGGTGCGGTCATCTGCTTCGCCCTCCTTCCGGGCAGGGCGCTGTAGGCCCGTGGACGCCGCGCGCGAAAGGGCGCATGGGAGCCCCCTGTCTAGGGAGCCCGGTCGCGTCATCGCCAGCCGTGCACCCGTCGGCGCGTCCGGATTCTCACGCGTGGGCCTGGCACATGGGAGCTGGTGCACGGAGCACATGGCCCCGGGGGAGGGTTGCCGATGAGCTGTTGGGAACCCTGAACGCGGGGGCGTTGGCCTCCGGAGCCAAAGGCGGCAGGTTCGAATCCTGTATCGCGCGCAGTCCCTGGCCTTGGATGGGCCCGTGGAAGGTGGTGCGCGGGAGTCGCGGAAGAGGGAGGTCCGCTACGGCGTCGTGGTGATGACCCTGCGCGCGCACAGACCGAGCCTCCGCAGGCTGGCCACCAGCTCTGTCTGGATGGAGCACGTCAGGGGGCTGGCGGGCCCAGCCCGCTTCCCCTTTCTGTCCAGGGCGCTCGTTCCCGACCGGCTTGCAAGGAGGGTTCTTCGGGTCGTTGCCGCGAGGGGGGGAGACACACCCTGAAGAAGGGCGGCTCTTCAGCGCTGACGCGAGCCGCGAGCGCTGTGGGGGAATGGGCACGGCGGTCTCCGGGGACGGCGAGTGTTCACCGAAAAAGGGACGCCTGTTGGTCTTACGCGAATGGCAGCGCTACCCTGGTGAGGTCGCACAAACCTTCAAACCAGGAGAAGCGAATGCGAGCGGCAATCATTGCCGGTCTGATGGCGATTGGAATGCTGGCAGGCTGCGGTGGCCAGGAAGCAGAGGGAGACACCAGCATGGAACCCATGATGCATGAGGGTGTTGCCGAGCAAAGGATCTTTTGCACCGACAATTGCCGACGCAACTTGGATGCATGTAAGCGCGGTGGAACCAGCAACAACATCTGCAACGCGCAATATGACGCATGCCTCGATATGTGCTTGGGGGTCAGCGTCGCGTCCTTGCAGGAGAATTAGCGACCAGAGCCAATCTCTTGGGGGCTCACCACATTCGCAGCGTGCTGAAGCTGCCGTGAGGTACGCTCCCCCATCAGGCGTGTGACGTGGCTCACCATCTGGTGCAGTCGCGGCCGCGCAGCATCTCGGGCTCCGGGCCGTGGGCGTGGAACTGGAAGAGCGCTATTGCGAGGCCAGCTCAAGGCCGGCTTGGACATATTCGCTCACGCAGCCTGAGCCGCAGGCTGGTTGGGCGCCCGTCTGTAACGGGCGCCCAGGCGACAACTCAACGAATGTACATCTGGATGTAATTGGTGGCAGTCCCAGGAGTGCCAGTGTTCAAGCCAAGAGGGGAGCCGAAACCGATGCCCGTGACTTCATCCGGCCGGCTGCCGATGTCTGGCCCAAGCGAGGCGCCGCCGGGATCGTCAAAGGGGCACCCCTGGTTGTTGTTCATATTCCACGCTGGCCCATAAGTGGAGTCCTGGGTTGTGGTTCCCGAGCAATACGACGCACTCCCTGTGCCGTCGAAATCGCCAAGGTGAAAATATAGGTTCGTGTCACACAGCTTTCCAGATAGCGCCATTGTCCCTGCTGTCTGCGGATAGCCATGGCCAGCAAGGCTCAGGTCGCAGACGGGCGCGTTGATAGAGTTCATGAAGCTGGCGACATCCATGGTGCCGTTGCTGACCCCAGAGTAGGAAGCCCAGATTCCTGAGGGCGCGTGAACGAATAGCAGGCTTTGAAATGGCAAAGCGTGAAGCGCGCGTGACTTGAAGTCCCTGTTCAAGGCACTAAGGTCGCCAACGAGCGTCTGGTCTGTCGTCATCAGTGTCCGTTGATCCCAGGTCCAGGTGTTCTGCTCGTCATCGCTAGACACCAATGCAAGGGTCCATCCGCCACCGTCCTTTTCCATGTCGCAGTAAACTTCGAATGGTTCAGTGGAGCCCGGTCCGTCCGGATCCACGGTGTAATTCCCGCTTGGCATGCTCGGCGCGCGTTGCTTGAGCTCCTGGCAACTCTTCGGCGTGCAGTTTCCAGGTACTCCATCCTCTGCTGCGTAAAAGGGGAAAATGATGCTTTTATGCGAGGGATGAGGATTGCCTTGTTGTGCGAGGTAGTCTTCGATCCGCACGAGTTCCCCTGTTGCCGGATCGTGGAGCAGGTCATACGCCGTCATGCTCAATCCGTACTGGCCGGGCGAATCTGGCACCAGTGCTACGCACTGAGTTGAAGAGCCATCTGCCTCGGTCTTGCTGCTTGTTACCCACAGGTCTGTCAAGAGCGGCGGTCCGGAGACAGTCGTCCAGACAAATGAAACTGGATCATTCTCCGGATCGCTTACCGTGGCGCATACTTCCTGGGTTTGGCACTGCATGATGAATTTAGATTTGGTGAACTCCAGTTTCACCAGTGTAGGCGGGGAGTTGAGTGTTGAGACGACATCGACTCCGCCGCTGTCTGCTCCGTTGCACTGGTTGATGAGTATCTGCTCCGTGGTAAGTCCTTCATGGATTTGGACTCGAGGCGCCGTTGCTGCGGCACAGTCCAAAGAGAAAGATCCCTGGGTTGTTAGCGGCTGACTGGTTACGCGGTAGCAGCCCGGGGCGGCCGTCAGGAACATGTCAGCGAAGAGATGTTCAGAAGAGTCATCCAAGGGAGTGTTTTCGAAACCTGGGATTCCTCCCGGCAGTAGGATGTCCTCAAGCGGCTTGTCCGTCGACACCGTTGAGGGGGTGAATGGTTCGTTGATGCAAGTGATTCTTTCGAGCGTGAAGCGGATGCGGGCCACGTCGCTCTGTGCTGCCAAGCTAACGGCTATGGCCAGGCCCGTCCTTGTTGGTGGCGACATGGGGTCATCGGTTGATGGGCCGCACCCGGCTAGCATTGCAAGGCATCCGCCTATCAGGTAGGAGAAGCAGCCCGTACTCTTGTGATTCATTGACGCTCCGTTTGAGGAAGTGCGTTGCCCTTTCCGGGGAGGGGGCGTCCCCCTGCCCACGGCTTCAGTGGCTCCACGGGGAAGGAGCCGGCGACTCTATTGGCGGGATCCGCAATATGTCGCTGAGTCAGTTAGACACCATCGAAGTCGGCGCTGACCTTGTGGCGCTAATGCTGAATCGGCGCTGCGCCCTATGTCTCATTGAATCGCTCAGCTTGCCCGTCGCGCTCACACTCAGAACACCTGACGCGTCGTGCTCGGCGCGTGCAGGTGTGCTGCTGGAGGTGAATTCGACGGATGGGAGGATCAAAGCCGGCGCAGGTGGAAATCCACGCTCGTGCAGCTTGCGTCAACGTCACCGCGCCGAAGGGCTCTCTGGCAGCAATGCGCTGGGAAGCGCGCGCATTGCGCTGGACGTCCGGGCGGAGATGCAGGGGAGGCTTGTTGACTGCTCAGACCTCCCGAAGCTCGCTGTCGTCCAGCCAGAAGGCCCGGTCTCCACTGCGCAGGGCCTTCTCAAGGAATTCGCCGAAGGATGACGCAACGGCCACCAGTTCGGGGAACGTCTCGTGCCACGCATCGAAGAGGGGGTACCGACCGGATTCACCCCGTGCCACGTCCAGGACGAGGTAGTCGGAGTCCTGCATGTCCACCAACGTGTAGAGAGAAGGCGCCCCGGCCTCGTCCTTGTCGTTGGCGCGGATGGCAACGCGAGCGCGTTGGATCTTCTCCAGCGGCAGCACTCGGAAGCGCGTGTCCGGCGAGGAGATGAAGAGGTCACACCCGTCGCAGCGCAGGTAGAAGGCGCGCAGGTCTTCATCAAGCTTCCATCCCGCGCGTGCTTCGAAGGCGGCAACTTGCGCGGGCGTGGCAGGAGGACGAGGGAAGTGGAGCCGGGAGACTTCAGCCAGGAGGCTCTCCATTGACATTGCAGCCCTCAATCCGCGTAGGGACGATCAGGGCCCGGCGTCAGCCACCTGCCGCCAGGGGCGTAGCAGGCGGGGTACTCGTCGTTGAAAACCTGATGTACGTCTTGAGGCACCGGGAGCACGTTGTCGGGCGCTACCGGCGGGCCGCCATGCGCCAGGTCGAATACATGGTGGCCCTGCCAATTCGCCCCGTTCGTTGATGGCCACTCGCCGAACTCGGAGCCCCACTGGCGGCGGAAGCTTTCGCGGGCGTTCTTCCACTTCTCCCTCAGTTGGCGACCGTTCGCCACCTTCGGGTAGTCGCAGCAGCAGTGGGTGATGGCGAGGCGCCCGCCAGCCTCCGCGGGCATCAGCATGAAGCGGCCCTTCCAGTCACCCTTGATGTCGGCGAGCCACATGCAGCCCATGAGCGCGTGGCCCTGGGCTGCGCACTTCGACTCGCAGCGGGAGAGGAACGCGGCGCTGCACTGCCAGGGCCCGTAGTAGATGGTCGTCTGCACCTGGCCGCCGGCCGGGCTGGGCATGAACGGGCTCGTCCACTTCGCGGACGCAGGGGGGCCGACGGTACCGACGGTGGCGGAGCCGCAGCCCACGAGAGCGAGGACGGCGACGGCGCTCGCGGCGCGCGGAAGGTAGGGGACGGCTGACATGGATTGACATCCCAGCACGGGCAAACTGGAAAGTTAAGTCACGGCAGAGCCGCGCGGATCCAAAGGCCGCAGGTTCAAATGAAGCCGCCCCGTCCGCCGCTCAAGCTTCCGGTTGCACCGGAGTCACAGGCAGGTGGAAGCGCACCTCGCGCACCCGCCGAGGAGACGCCTCCATCACCTCCAGCACCGTGCCATCCGGCATGGGCAGCTTCGCCCCCGCCTCCGGAATCGCGCCGCCCGCCAGCGCGATGCACAGGCCCGCGACGGTGGAGTAGTCCTCGCTCTCCTCCAGCTCCAGGCCCAGCGCGCGGTTCACCTCGCGCAGGCTCGCTTCGCCCTGCACGACAGCCACGGTCGCACTCTCGCGGCGCACGCGCTCCTCGGGGATCTCCGACTCACTGAGGATCTCCCCGACGAGCTCCTCCACCAGGTCCTCCACCGTCACCAGCCCCACCACGCCGCCGTGCTCGTCCACCACCACCGCGAGCTGCATCCTGCGGCGCTGCATCTCCTTCATCGCCGCGATGGCCCGCATGGACTCCACCAGGAACAGGGGCGGGCGCAGCACGTCCTCCAGCACGATGAGGTGCCCCTCCCAGGCCACCCCCAGCAGGTCCTTGGCCACGATGTAGCCGACCACGTTGTCCAACGTGCCCTCGTACACCGGCATGCGCGAGTGCCCGTGCTCCAGCAACACCTGACGGATCTCCTCCGGCTTCGCGTGACGTCGCAATGCGATCACATGCTCGCGCGTCACCATCACCTCGCCCAGCGTCAGGTCCCCCAGCTCGAAGGCCCTTGAAGCAATCTCCCCCGCGCGCGGATCCAACGTGCCCTGCTTGGAGGCCTCCTCCACCAACTGCTGCAACTCGTCCGGAGACAGGCGGGACTCGGTGAAGTTAGTCTTGTCCCCGAAGAGCTTCAGCACCACGTTGGAGCTGGCCGTGAGAAACCACACCAACGGCCGCATCACCCACGCGAGCGCCTTGAGCGGCCTTCCCAGCGTCAGCGCGTACGCTTCGGAATAGCGCAGCGCCAGGGACTTGGGCACCAGCTCGCCCAGCACCAGCGACAGGTACGACACCAGTGCCACCACCAACGCGAACGACACCTGGTGCGCCGTCACCGCCGGCACGCCCATCCCCTCCAGCACGCCGCCCAGCCGCAGCGCGATGCTCGCGCCGCCGAAGGCCGCCGCCGTGGAGCCAATCACCGTGATGCCGATCTGCACCGTGGCCAGCAGCCGCTCCGGATCATCGCGGAGCGACGACACCGCCTTCGCGGATCTGCTGCCCTGCTCCAGCAGCTCCTTCAGCCGCGTCTTGCGCACGGACAGCAGCCCCAGCTCGGCGCCCGCGAAGACGCCGTTGGCCAGGACCAGCAGCAGGATGATGACGAGCTCCGTGACGATGGCGGGCCTCCTGGCTGTGTCCGCCCGGGCCCGCGGCGGAGGATGCCTCCCTGTCCTACTCCCCCAGTGATTGGAGGAGCAGCGACAATTGATCGCGGCTCGCACCCTTGGGCAGGTAGTAGTGGGGACCCGACATGAGCGCGCTGCCCACATCCTGGGCCGCCGCCGAGGTCAGGAAGACGATGCGCGGGTTCGTCGACACCCGGGGCAGCTTCTCCACGACCTCCAGGCCGCTCATGCCCGGCATGTTCAAATCCAGCAGCATGACGCCGAAGCGCTCCCCGCGTTTGAGCGAGTCGAGCGCCTCCTGGCCATCCGCCGCCTCGGTGGTCTCATAGCCGAGGTCCTCCAGGCTCACCCGGAGGAATTCCCGCCAGTCCGCGTCGTCATCCACGACCAGGACCTTCCGAGCTCCGTCATCCACCGCGAGTCGCCCCAAGCATCCTCCTGACTTGAGGAGAACCTCCCGAGGGCCCATTGGCATTCGCGACACCTCTGCCCTGAATCCCCCTTCAGCAGGCAGCCAAGCAGGCCCTAGAACAGCGCCATGCCCAGCTGGCCCACCAGGTACTGGAGCGCAGGCCTCACGTTGTGGACCGCAGTCCGGGGCTTCGCGGGCTCCGCCGCCTGGCACCACTCCGGCTTGCCCACCAGCCGACCGGCCATGTGACTGAAGACCCGGAAGCGGCCCAGGTCCGTGCTGCTGCCCGAATTGAAGACGCTCAGCGCGCGCTCGCCGGGGAGGCCCAGGTCCATCTCATGCGGGATGTGCCGGTGGCCGTGCAGCACCAGGTCGGCCTTGCCGCCCACGCGCTCCAGCAGCGTCTTGCCCAACGCCAGCTCGGAGGCGTGCGGCAGGCCCACCTTCGTCGCGAGCCACTCGGGGAAGCTCTCCAGGGGCAGCGGCAACACATGGTGGTGCAGCAGCACCGCCACCAGCGTCTGCGGCGGCGCGGCGGCCAGCGCCGACTCCACCTGCGCCACCACGTCCTCCGTCAGCTCCCCATGGCTGGAGAAATAGTTCCGGTTGTGCTCACCGGTGGAATCCACGCAGACCATGAAGAGGCCCGCCTTCTCCACGGTGTGGACCTTGCGACCCTCCATGAAGCGGCTGCCCACGTCCTCGCCGGGGCGGTCGTGGTTGCCGGGGATGAAGGTGAGGCGCCCGGTGTCCAGCCACGGCGCGAAGTGTTCACGGAAGCGCTGGAACTCGGCGTTGGCGCCGCGGTGCGTGAGGTCACCGGTCACGACCACGTGATCCACGTCCTGGGTCGCCAGTGCCTTCACCAGGGAGGCCGCCGACGCATCGCTCTCGCGGCTCATGTCCAGATGGAGATCCGAGAGGTGGGCCAGCTTCAAGGAGGGCATGTTCAAGGAAATAGGCATCGGTCGAAGGCGCGGCGAGGGTTGGCGCACGAAGGTTCGTGAAAAGTTGGGCCCTAAGCGTTCAACCCACCCCGTTGCTGGTGATCCACGCCTCGGCCGTCCGCGTCCGGGCACGCAGCGGCACCAGGCGCGTGCCTGACACCACGCGCAACCGCGTGCCGCGCCAGTCCACCGTGCGCCTGAACGCACCGTGCCACCACGCGACGAACAGCAGTGCGTCCTTCACCAGCACCGCTGGCGCCGCGCGCCATCCCACCGGCTGCGGCCGCAGCGCGCGGAACACCGCCACGTCCACCCAGACCTTGCCCAGCACCACCGCCAGCGCGGCCAGTCCCGTCAGCGCGGACGGATGCATGAGCGCGCCCAGCACCGCGAGGGGCACCGGGTTGAGCAGCGCCTGCGCCACGTACGTCCCGGGCGATACCGCTGTGCGGTGGATGACGCTCCAGCGCAGGTAGCGCTGGAAGAACGCATCCACGCTCTTGCGCAGCGACACGTTGAAGACAGGGGAGCGCGCCAGCACCACGCGCTTGCCCAGCTTTCGCGTCACCCACTGGCCGATGACGTAGTCCTCCGCCAGCACGTCCTTCACGGAGAAGAAGCCGCCCAAGGACTCCACGTCCTCGCGGCGCAGCGCCATGGACTTGCCCACCACGATGTCCCGGTCCGCCAGGTGCTTCGCGGCGATCATCCCCGCCGCCGCGCTGGAGGACAGGTGCAGGTTGTCCAGGAGCGAACC
Source organism: Myxococcaceae bacterium (assembly GCA_004173515.1). Classification (GTDB taxonomy): domain Bacteria; phylum Myxococcota; class Myxococcia; order Myxococcales; family Myxococcaceae; genus Corallococcus. Next base: position 9,530 of record SECN01000244.1, read on the forward strand.
GAAGCGCTGCTCGCCCATCCCCGCCACCGGGTGCGTCACGCAGCCCACCGTGGGGTCCTCGAACGCCGCGGCGATCTCCTCCAGGTAGCCTTCGCCCACGCGGGTGTTGCTGTCGCTCACCACCCAGAGGTCGTGCTTCGCCTCCGCCGACAGGGAGACCAACTGGTTCACCTTCGGGTTGAGGCCGGGCTCGCCCTCCTGGAGCACCACCTTCATGACGTGGGGCCACTTCGCCTGGGCCGCCTTCGCCACCGCCCAGGCCGGGTCGCGCACGTCCTTCACGCCCAGCAGGACTTCGTAGTGGGGGTAGGGCAGCCGGGCGAACTGCTCCAGGTTCGCCTCCAGGTCATCGTCCACGCCGCACAGCGGCTTGAGGATGGACAGGCCCGGCGTGTGGGTGGGGACCGCCGGAGGCTCGCGGCGGTGGCGGCGCACGAACAGCGCCTGGAGGACCAGGGCCAGGAGGCCCACGAGGGACGCTGCCAGGAGGAGGCTGGAGGCGATGAGCATGTCCGCCACCCTACGCAGCCCACAAGGCGGGCCCGGGGCGGCGTCACGGCGGGACGGCCAACTCGCCGTGACACCGCCGTGAACCTCGGGGGCTACCCGTCCAGGTCGCGGCTCTTCGGGTGGCGCACGTCCTTGCCGCGCACCATGTAGATGACCATCTCCGCCACGTTGAGCGCATGGTCGCCCACGCGCTCCAGGTGCTTCGCGATGAACATCAACGCCGTGGCGCGGCGGATGTTGCGCGAGTCCTCCATCATGTACGCCAAGAGCTCGTTGAAGATCTTCAGGAAGAGGGCATCCAGCAGGTCATCCCCCTTGAGGACCTCCTCCGCCTTGGGCGAGGATGCGGCGGCACAGGTCGTCGATGTCGACCTCCAGCCGGTTCACCTCGCGGTCGGCGCCCACCACCTTCTCCGCCAGCGCCGAGTCCCGGTCGGTGAGGGCTCGCACGCTCTGCGCGACGAGGGCCTCCACCTTGGCCCCCATGGCGAGCAGCTTCTCGCGCAGGTTGCGCAGGTCCTGCTCGAATGCCTTGTCGGTGTGAATGGCCGCCATGTCGTTTCGTTGCTTTCCGTCTCGCGCGCGTGGTTCAGCCGAACTTCCCGGTGACGTAGTCCTCGGTGCGCTTCTCGTGGGGGTTGGTGAAGATCTGCTCCGTGGGGCCGCACTCCACCAATTCGCCCATGTAGAAGAAAGCGGTCCGGTCACTGACGCGCGCGGCCTGCTGCATGTTGTGGGTGACGATGGCGATGGTGTAGGTCGCCTTGAGCTCGTGGATGAGCTCTTCAATCTTCGCCGTGGCGATGGGATCCAACGCCGACGCGGGCTCGTCCATCAGCAGCACCTCCGGCTCCACCGCCAGCGCGCGCGCGATGCACAGGCGCTGCTGCTGGCCGCCGGACAGGCCCAGGGCGCTCTCGTCCAGCCGGTCCTTCACTTCGTCCCACAGCGCGGCGCCGCGCAGGGACTTCTCCACGCGCGCGCACAGCTTCGTCTTGTCCTTGAGGCCGCCCACGCGCAGGCCATAGGCGACGTTCTCGAAGATGGACTTGGGGAACGGGTTGGACTTCTGGAAGACCATGCCCACGCGCCGGCGCAGGTCCACCACGTCCAGCGCGCGGTCGTGGATGCTGCGGCCGTCCAGGAACACGCTGCCTCCGTGGTTGGCGCCGGAGATGAGGTCGTTCATCCGGTTGAGCGAGCGCAGGAAGGTGGACTTGCCGCAGCCGGACGGACCGATGAGCGCGGTGACCTTGTGCTCGGGGATGCCCAGGCTCACCTGCTTGATGGCCACCTTGCTGCCGTAGCGCAGGGTGAGCTCCCGGGACTCCATCTTGTTGCGCGGGGTGACGGGGGTAGGGGGCATGGGTGTGTGTCAGTGCCCGCTCGCGGCCTTGCGGCGCGTGCGTGTGCGGATGATGACCGCGACGAGGTTCAGGGCGAAGGTGAGCAAGAGCAGCACCATCACCGTGGCGTAGAGGAGGGGACGCGTGGCCTCCACGTCCGGTGACTGCGTGGCCAGCACATATGTGTGGTAGCCCAGGTGCATGAACTGCGAGTTCAGGCTGGAGGGCAGGTCGGGCAGGAAGTAGGCCGCACCGGTGAAGAGGATGGGGGCCACCTCGCCCGCGCCCCGGGAGATGGCCAGCACCGCGCCGGTGAGGATGCCCGGCAGCGCGCCCGGCAGCACCACCCGCGCCAGCGTCTGGGACTGGGTGGCGCCCAGCGCGAGGCTCGCGGTGCGGTGGTCCA
>SECN01000730.1 GCA_004173515.1 Myxococcaceae bacterium
TTGATGCCCACGTTCTGCTGGTTCACCGCGGCGGCGATCTGCCGGACGGCGGCGGCGTTGTCCTGGACGATGGAGGACAGCTCGCGCAGGTTCTGCCCGCTGGTGCGCACCTGCTCCAGGCCCGCCTCCATGCGCTCCGCGCCGCGCTCGGTGATGCGCACCGCGGCGGTGACGGAGTTGGCGATGTCGTCCAGGAGTTCCCGCACCCGCGTGGTGGCCTGGATGGACTGGTCCGCCAGCGCGCGGATTTCCCGGGCCACGACGCTGAAGCCCTTGCCGTGCTCGCCGGAGCGCACCGCCTCGATGGCCGCGTTGAGCGCGAGCATGTTGGACTGGTCCGCCAGGTCCTTCACCGTCTGGGTGATGCCGCCAATCTGACGCGTGCGCTCGCCCAGCTCCAGAATCTTCTCCGCGATCTCCCCCACCTGCGCGCGGATGTCGTTGAGGCCCGCCATCGTCTGCTCGATGGAGGCCTCGCCCGCCTTGGCCAGGGTGTCGGCGCGCTCGGCCACGCTGAGCACGCTCTCCGCCTTCTGCGCGGCCAGCGTGGAGGTCTGCTTTATCTCCTGCGCCGTCACCTGCGTCTCCTGCAGCGCGGCGGCCTGGCGCGAGATGGTCTGCGCCTGCTCCGTGGAGGACGCGTTGAGGTGGTCGGTGGACTGGGTGAGCGCGGTGGCCGCGTGCTGGAGGTTGATGGTGACCTCGCGCAGCTTGCCCACCATCTGCGAGAAGGAGTTGGACAGCCGCCCCACCTCGTCGTTGCCGCGCACCGTGACGGAGCGGGTGAGGTCGCCGGACTCCACGATGTGGCCCGCCACCGACGTGAGCTCCGCCAGCGGCCGCACGATGCTGCGGCCGAACAGCGCCGCCACCACCACGCCGCACAGCTCCAGGAGCAGCGCGAACAGCATCATCCGCCAGCGCAGCACGTCCACCTTCGCGTCGATGTACTCGCGCGCCATGCCGATGTGCACGGTGCCCAGCCGGCCCTGCGCCACGGGCGCCGCCACGTCCAGGCCCACCAGCGTCCTGCCGCCGCGCTCCAGGCGCACCTCGGGGATGACGCGCAGGCCGTCCTTGCCCACCACGGCCGGGGCCTCGGTGGCGACCTTCAGCGCTTCCGGAAAGGTGCCCCGGAAGGTGTGCACCAGCACCTTGCCGCCCGCGTCCTGGATGAAGAGGTACGCCAGGTCCTCGCGCCCCATGAACGGCTCCAACAGGGGCTGGAGCGACGGCATCCGCGCGGCCATGCCCTGCTCCGCGGCGATGGACAGGCCCAGGGCCACGGCCTGCCCTTCGATGACGTGGCGCTCCTCCAGGTTGGATTCGAGCTGCTTCGTGGCGATGAAGGTGAGCAGCAGGGCCACCGCGGCGCTGATGACCGCCGTGACGAGCACGAACTTCGGCGCGAGCCCGAGCCCGCGCAGGAAGGAGACGTTGAGCGGGGGGGTCTGCTTCACGGGAGCACTCCCTGGACAACGCGTTCAGACGGCCGGCCGTCGGGCGCCCGCCGACAGGGACAACGCACGGGGGCGTGGATTGTTGGCGACGGGAGCGGAAGACTCATCGGGGGCCACCGTCCGGAGGGCGGCCGGGGCGGAACGTCGGCCGCTGGCAGTGCTGGAGGATGAGGTCCGCCACCGCCGTCAGGGGCACCCCGCCGTCGGTGGCCTTCAGCTCCAACGCGGCGCGCGGCATGCCATAGACGACGCTGGACGCCTCGTCCTGCGCGAAGGTGACGCCCCCGGCGGTGCGGATGGCCAGCAGGCCCCGCGCGCCGTCCTCGCCCATGCCGGTGAGGACGCCGCCGCCACAGCGCCGGCCGTACGCCGCCGCCAGCGAGTGCAGGAGCACGTCCCCGTTGGGGCACGGCCCGCCCTGCGAGCGCTGCAACCGGGCCAGCCCCGCGCTGTCCACCAGCAGGTCATGGCCGTCCAGCGGGAAGTACACGCGGCCCGGCGCCAGCTGCTCGCCGTCGCGCGCCATGGTGACGCTGAGCGAGCACACCTGCGACAGCCAGCGCACCATGCCCTGCGTGAAGCCCACCGTGATGTGCTGGGCGATGAGCACCGGCACCGGCAGGTCCTTGGGCAGCTTGGAGAGCACCTCCGCCAGCGCGGGAGGCCCGCCCGTGGAGGCGACCAGGCCGAAGACATCCACCCGCGCCCCGGTGGGCATGGGCAGCGGCGGCGCGGCGCGCGGGCGGCGGGAGATGACGGGCACCTCCGCCATCAGGCACACCGAGTGGGCCAGCTCCCGGCCCCACTTGCGCAGGAGCTGCACGGCGCGGTTGCCATCCGCCGCGCGGCCCACGACCTCGATGCGGGGCTCCTCCGTGAGGAGCGCGGTGAGCGTGCTGGCCATGGTGGGCGAGTCGTCCACCACGAGCACGCGAATCTTCTTCGTGCTCAAGCGCGGCTCCCTCGGCGGCTCATCACGTCCAGCACTTCAGCGAGCAGGCGGCCCGCGGCGCATTCGCGCTTGCTCAAGAAGCCGTCCGCGCCGGACTCCAGCCCCCGCTCGCGCGCGGACGGGCTGTCGTGCGCGGACACCAGGATGACCGGCAACGTGCGCGTCTCCTTCTTGTCGCGCAGCCGCGCGATGAGCTCCGTGCCGTCCATCTCTTCCATGTCCAGGTCGCAGATGACGACGTCGTAGGTGTCCGCGGCCAGCCGCTCCAGCGCGCGGGGCCCGCTGGCCGCCAGGTGCACCTGGAAGCCACCGGCCTCCAGGCTGGCCCGGTGAAGCGCGCGCGCGGTGAGCGAGTCGTCCACCACCAGCGCCCGCCGGCTGCCCGCCGAAACCGTGACCTTCTCCGAATCCGACACCACCCAGTCCGGGCGGAGGATGAGCAGCAGCTCGCCCCGGCTGAGCGTCGCCGCGCCCTGCCAGGCCGCCACCTCGCGCACCTCCGAGGGCAGCGGGCGGATGACCAGGTCCCGGTCCCCCACCACCGCGTCCACCACCAGCGCCACGCGCTTGCCACCGCTCTGCACGATGAGCAGCGGCTGGCCCTCCGCGGGAGGCGCCGACGCGCGCAGGCCCAGGCGCGCGCCCAGGTCCACCACCGGCAGCAACTGGCCCAGGTGCTCCAGGTGCGCCCGGCGCTTGCCCAGGCGCAGCGAGTCCGCGCGCGCAAGCTGCGTGGACTCCACCGCCAACATGGGCAGGCCCACGAACTGCTCCAGCGCGCGCACCATCAGCACCGGAGAGCTGCCCAGGTCCACCGGCAGCGTGAGCACGAAGCGCGTGCCCTGCCCGCGCGTGCTGGCCACCTCGATGCGGCCCTGGAGCGACTCCACCGTGGCGCGCACCGCGTCCAGGCCCACGCCGCGCCCGGAGGTGTCCGTCACGTCCGCGCGGGTGCTGAAGCCCTCGCTGAAGATGAGGTCGCGCACCTGGTTGTCGTTGAAGCGCGCGACTTCGTCCGCCGTCACCAGCCCGCGCTTCTCCGCCACCCGGCGCACCGCCTGCAGGTCGATGCCGCGACCGTCGTCGGAGGCCTCCAGGTAGAGCAGGTTGCCCTGCTGCTCCACGCGCAGCGTGAGCGCGCCCTCGTGGTGCTTGCCGGCCTTCTCGCGCTCGGCGGGCATCTCCAGAGCCGTGCCTCCTTGCCCAGCTGGCGCGACAGGTCTCGCACCATGCGCTGCAGGGGCTCCAGGATGGTGCGCGTGGGGCGCGTGGTGATGGCCTTGAGGCCGTCCTCCAGCGCGTCCACGATGTCGCTCGTCTCCTCGCCGTCGGTGCGCAGCGAGCGGCCCGTGCCGGACAGGAGCGTGCGCGCCTCCGCCGTCTCCGCCAGCAGGCCCTGCTTGGCGAGCAGCGTGGACACCCGCTCCAGCTCGCGACTGCGCTCCTCCACCCGCAGGCGCACCTCGCGCAGGCGCTCCACCTCGCGCATCAGCGACGTCACCTGCCGCGCGCTCACGCGCCAGCCCGCGTCCGTGGACTCGCCTTGATGATCCAGCGTCGGCACCCCGCCCGCGGACCCCTGCGGCAGGCCCTGCGTCCCGGCGTCCAGGGACATCTGGGGCACGGGCACCACCTGCGCGAAGGCCCCGCCCGGCAGCGCGGCGGCGTCCTCCGGCGGAGGGGCGGCCGAAACCAGTTGGGCCAGCGCGGCGGCGGGGTCCGGCAGCAGTTCACCCCGGCCATCCGCGTGCGCCTGCGCGCGCAGCATGAACAGGTCCAGCCCGTGCAGCAGGATGTCCACCACCGGGCGCGGCATCTTCTGCGTGTTGGCCTTCAGCGGCGCCAGCGCGTCTTCCAGCTTGTGGGCGATGTCGCCCAGGTCCTGGAGGCCCAGCGACGCGGCGCTGCCCTTGAGCGTGTGCAGGTGCCGGCCCAGCCGGGTGTAGATCTTCGCGAGCGCGTCGTTCTCCAGGCCCTCGCGCTCCAGCTCCAGCAGGTCCATGGTGACCTTCTGGATGACCTCCTGCGCCTCGATGGCGAAGCCCGCCACCAGGGGCTGGAGCATCGGATCAACGGCCATGGCGCACCCCGGCTTCCGGCACGGCGAAGAGGCGCTTGGGGTCGATGAGGTGGATGAGCTGCCGGTCCTGGGTGAAGACCTCCATCACCGGCCCCTCGGCCCGGACCCGCGCCGCTTCCACCGACGCGAGCGGCAGCGTGGTGGGGCGCGGAATGGCCTCGCAGTCCAGCGCGCACAGCTCCCCGTCGCCCCGGTCCACCACCAGCAGCACCGCGGGGTCCTGACGCCACCCGTGGCCGCCCAGCAGCGACGCCAGGCTCAGCGCGGACAGCACCTGGCCCTGGAAGCGCAGCACGCCGATGACGGCGGGCTCCGACAGCGGCACGGGCGTCACCATGCGCAGGGGCAGCGCGGCGCGCAGCGACTCCAGGGGCAGCGCGTAGCGCTCCTCGCCCAGCGGGAACTCGGCGATCCAGTGGACCGCCTCCTCCACGGACGATTCGCCCTGCTCGCGCAGGCGCGCGGCCCGGCGCGCGAGCAGATCGCGCGTCTCCTCCTCCAGGGCCTCGTCCACCATCCGCGGCGTCCCCTTCATTCCAGCGCCCCCAGATTCAGGTAGGCGTCAGCGGACGCCAGATAGAAGCGCGCAGGCAGCGCCTCCGGTCCATCCACCAATTCGTCCGGCGGCAGTTGTCCCGCCCGCGAGCGCAGGGCGCGCATCAACGGGAAGGCCGCGTCCCGGGCGCCGGCTCGCTCGCGCAGGAGCGCCAGCTCCAGCAGGCCCGGCAGGTAGTCCGGAGCCTGCTTCACCAGCAGCTCCAGCACCGCGGTCGCTCCGGACACGTTGCCTTCTTCAATGCGCTCCAGGGCCTGCAGGTGCAGCCGCGCGGGCGGCGGCGGGGGGGAT
>SECN01000245.1 GCA_004173515.1 Myxococcaceae bacterium
CCCCAAGCCTCCAGCCGCCCCCTCCGCGAATGACACGCTGACCGCGACGGGAACCGTCACCAGTACGAAGGAGAACCGCCTCTTCATCGTGACCGAATCACGCAAGGGCTTCATCGTGGACGAGAAGGCCACGCCCCAGGACGCGAAGGACACGCTGGCCGAGGTGAAGGAAGGCGACAAGGTCCGCGTGACCTACGGTGAGAAGGACGGGGCGCGGGTCATCCAGTCCCTCAAGGTCGTCAAGCCCGCCCAGGCGCCGCAGAAGACTCCAAACACCGACCCCTGACGGAGGCCCGGACGCCCTGCCCTCACGCCGTGGGTGGGCGCTTCCTCGCGGTGGGCTTCGGCTTGAACGCGTCGCTGCGCGGGTGGAACTCGTCGTACACCTTGCGCAGGCGGGCGCCGTTGACGTGCGTGTAGATCTGCGTCGTCGCCAGGTCCGCGTGGCCCAGCATCTGCTGCACCGCCCGCAGGTCCGCGCCCCGCTCCACCAGGTGCGTGGCGAACGAGTGCCGCAGCTTGTGCGGTGACAGCGGCTTCAGGATGCCGGCCTTCAGCGCATAGCGCTTGAGCAGCTTCCAGAAGCCCTGCCGCGTGAAGCCTCCGCCGCGCGGCGTGACGAACAGCGCCTTCGCCTCGCGCCTGCCCAGCAGCTCCGGCCGCGACAGCGACAGGAACGTCTGGACCTTTTCAATCGCCACGCGGCCCAGCGGGACGATGCGCTCCTTGGAGCCCTTGCCCCTGGCGATGAGATAGCCCGCGGTGAGCTGCACGTTGTTGAGCTCCAGCGTGCACAGCTCCGTCACGCGCAGGCCCGTGGCGTAGAGCACCTCCAGCATCGCCTTGTCGCGCATGCCGGTGACGGTGCGCTCGTCGGGCGCGGCGAGCAGCTGCTCCACCTCCTCCAGCGTGAGGAAGATGGGCAGCTTGCGGGGCGACTTCGGCGTGTCCACGTCCTCGGTGGGGTCCTTGTCCGCCAGCCGCTCCGCGATGAGGAAGCGGTGGAAGACGCGGATGGCGGCCAGGTGCCGCGCCTGGCTGCGGCGGCTCAGGCCCTGCTTGCCCAGCGTCGTCAGGTGCCCGAGCACGTCCTCCTGCGTGACGCGGGCCACGTCGTCCTTCCCGCGCGAGCGCAGGTCCGCGAAGTACACGGTGAGGTCCGCCGCGTAGGCGTCCACCGTCTTGCCGGACAACCCCCGCTCCGCGCGGATGAAGGCGATGAATGCGTCGAGCAGTCCTTCCATGGCCCCCAGGGTAGCGAAGGAACACCCCAGGGCAACTCCCCGGCCCTCCACACCGTCACGACCTTGACCCCATCCGGAGCAGCGCCCGGGGAAGCCCCCCTGGACACGCCTCCGTTCACCCGAAATCCGCACTGGGGAGCACGAACGATGGATCGACACAATCGATGGTGGAGGACGCTGTTGGTCCTGAGGATCCGGCTGAGGAAGGTCTTCGCCTGGCATGAACCCGCCAGGGAGCACGTCCTCACGGGCACGCTGACCTTCATCTCGAAGAGTGAGCACGTGCGTGGGTTCAGGCTGCATCCCGACGGGCCGGCCCCGACGAAGCGCACCTTCAGCATCGATCCTGCGTTCAAGGACGCCCTGGCCGAGGAACTCAAGGGCCTCAAGGTCGGAGACAGGGTCCGGGTGACCTACGCGATCGACAACCAGGATCGGAACAAGGTCCGCGACAGGGACCGCAAGGTCGACCGCGAGTTCGCCCGTTCCATCCAGAAGCTCCCGGATGCCTCCACGCCGGAGAACAGCCCCGCGGCATGAGGGGCCGCACGTCGTCTCCCAGGGCGACCGCCACGCGACCGGACGACGATACAGACCGCTCCGGCGCATTCCGACATTGCCTCCAGCCGGAGCGGGGCCCCCGGACGCATGCAAGCGATTGGATCCCCGTCCCGTCCACTCGAACAGGAGAGCGCGATGATGATCGGACACGGATGGAAGTGGTTCGCGGTGATGGGGCTGTTCGCGGCGGGAGCACCGGCCCTGGCCCAGGAGACTCCGCCGGGTGATGCCGCGGTCCCTCAGGAGGAGCAGAAGATCGAGGAGCCCCAGGGATACTCCGCGGAAGAGCTCGCGGAGTTCGAGGCGGCCGCGAAGGCGGCCAAGGGCCCGCAGACCTTCACCGGAACCGTCACGTCACAGCGGTGCGTCACGCTGAAGAACGACGACCGGGAGATGACCTTCGTCTTCAATTCGGAGGCGAAGGACAAGGGAACCAAGGGTCTGAAGTCACTCCAGAAGAAGAGCAAGATGGAAGTGACCTACACGGTCGATGACAAGGGCAACCGGGTCGTGGAGTCGGTCCAGAAGCCCAAGACGAAGTGATGGCGCGGGGCGAGAAAAAAACTGCCCCCCAGACGTTGCCATTCACCGGAGCGCGTCCTGGGAGCACCCGGGACGTGCTCCCCTTCACACGAAGACACGAGGCTGGGATGAATCGCGGACCGGGTGGGTTGGGTGGGGTGTTGTTGCTGTGGGGGCTGGGCTGCGCATCAACGCCCGCGATGACGGCTCCGGCCAAGGAGGCCGCGGCCGTTCACGCCACGGCGCCCGTGGACCGGGGGCCTCCCGTGGACCCGGAGGATCTCCCCCTCCTGGCCACGGTCGAGGAGATTCAACTGGCCCAGGAGGCGGGGCTGTCCGTGCTCATCGTGGAGGGCACGTTGCAGGCCGCGCCGCGCCGCCTCAAGGGCTTCGGTCCCCTCCACGTCTTCTTCCTGGAACGGGATGGACAGACGCTGGGCTTCGCGTTCGACGCCCAGGGCCAGCGAAGCGTGACGGAGGCGATCCAGGGACTCCAGGCGGGAGAGCCGGTGCTCGTCATCTACGACATCGAATGGGGCGCGCGGAACGCCGTCTTCATCAAGAAGGCCACCCCCGTGCTCCTGGATGGCCCCGAGGAAACGTCTCCGGAAGAGGCAGTGCCCTGACAATCCAGACAGGAGGTTCCAACATGTTGCGTGGACAGAAGCTGATCGCGGTGGTGTTCGTGGGGTTGCTGGGAATGGGGGCGCAGGTCCTGGCGCAGTCGAGCCCTCTCTGGGAGACGGACAGATTCAGCCCTCAAGGGCCGCAGCCCATCACGGGCATCTTCCTGTGGGCTTCCGACCCGGGGAAGTTGAAGGGGGGCCTGCGCGGGGAAGTCATCATCGAGTCCTATGGAGTGGTGAGGAACTTCGGCTACTTCGCGTCCCATCAGCACGTCGTCGAGGTAATCGAGACGCTCAAGTTCGGAGACCTGGTTCGCATCACCCCCAAGGAAGCCAACGGGGAAGACCCACGCCTGGATTCCATCACACTCGAGAAGAAGGCCGCGGGGTGTGCCTGTCCCTCCGCCTCCGCCCAGGAGACACGGAAGGAATTCCATGCGGAAGGTCGCGTGGTCGCGGTGGCGACGGCGATGATCTCGCTGGCCGTGGAGGGCAAGGCGGACTACCAGCGCTTCAAGGTCAAACCCGATGATGAGGCCGCCAGACAGGCTCTGCGCACCCTCAAGAAGAACGACCAGGTTCGCGTGATCTACTCGGTGGAAGACGACACGAAGTTCGTCCTCCAACTCCAAAAGCTGTCCACTCCCTGATCCGCCGCCCCAGCGTCAACGGGGGCCTCATCTCCTCGGGAGGGAACTCCCAGCCCCGGCGACACTGTCACAACCCCAGCTCCGACACGACGTTGCCTTCAACTCACCTGAAATGGAGGCGCGGGAATGATGCGAGGAAACGGGTTGATCGCGGTGATGCTCGTCGGATTGCTGGGAGTGGGAGCGCAGGTCCTGGCGCAGAGCGGGGCCTCCCCGGAGGATTCCCTCTCCAACCTGCCTCCTCCCCAGGAGGCCCCGGGAGAGAAAGCGTACCCCGATGAATCAGCGGGGAGACACACGGTGACCGGGAAACTGAACGACTCCGAGATGGACGCCTCGGATGATTTCGACTCCCCCTGGTTCGACCTGGAGCAGACCCTCCCGAACAACCGGCGGATGCTGTTCAAGGTCACCGGCGACATGAAGCTCCTGCAGTCGAAGCTGAAGTCCTTGAAGCGCGGAGACATGGTGGTTGTCTCCTACCGGGTCAAGAACCAGCTCCGATACGCCACCTCTATCAAAAAGGTCGAGCCGCAGAAGGATACGGGGACGTTCCAGTTCAGCGAACCCACGGGTCTCGGGTTCCTGGTGAACGACGCCCAGGGCGAACCGATGGTCTACCACGTCGACAGTCAGGCGAAAGAGCTGCAACAGGTCGTCCGCGAACTCAAAGCCGGTGAGAAGGTTTTCGTCACTTTCACGGAAAATAAAAAGGGCCAGCGCACCGCCAGCGCCATCGAGAAGCCTGTCGATGCGCCGAAGAAATAGCCCCCGCTCCGACTGCCGGGAGGGAACTCCCAGACCTGTCGGCACTGTATCCCTCACAGTGCCGACAGGACCATTTCCTCAACTCACCTGAAATGGAGGCGCAGGAATGATGCGAGGAAACGGATTGATCGCGGTGGTGCTTCTGGGGTTGTTGGGAATGGGGACGCAGGTGCGGGCCCAGAACGACCCACCCTTCCCTGGGGAAACAGAGGGCAAACACACCGCGACAGGCACGCTCCTGAAAGACTCACCGACGGGCCTTGGGTTCGCGCTGACCGAGAACGACAAGAAGGCGGTCTACAAGGTCGACTGCGACGCCAGGAACCTCGTGGCCGTGAGCAGGCTCAAGGCCAACGAGAAGGTTAGCGTCGTCTTCACGGTCGATGCGACAGGCCAGCGCATCGTCAGCTCTGTCGAGAAGCTTGGAGATGCGCCGAAGGAGTAGTCCTCGCCGCGACTTCGGGGAGGCAGCCCCCTGACCTTCCGGCAGTGTGACACCCGCCGCGCCAGCAAGACCTTGCATCCTTCACAGCTGAAATGGAGGCGCGGGAATGATGCGAGGAAACGGATTGATCGCGGTGGTGCTTCTGGGGTTGTTGGGAATGGGGACGCAGGTGCGGGCCCAGCCCGTGCCGCCAGAGGAGCCGGCCAGCACGGAGGTGAAGAGCCAGCCACCCATCACGGGCACCTTCCTGTGGGCCTCCGACCTGACGAAGTTGAAGAAGGGGGTGCTCGGAGAGGCCCTCGTCGAGTCCGAGGGGTTGGTGAGGAGCTTCGGCTTCTATAGCTTCCAAACAGACGTCACGGACGTTCTCAAGACGCTCAAGGTCGGAGACTCGGTTCGGCTCACCCCGCAGGATGACGACAGGGACGACGCGCGCCTGGAATCCATCGCGCTGGAGAAGAAGGCAGCCGGGTGTGCCTGTCCGTCCGCGTCCGCCTCCGAGGCATCCAAGCAGCTCCAGGCGGAAGGTCGCGTGGTGCACGTAACGAAGACCTACCTTTCACTGGAGGTGCCAGGGAAGAAGGCCGTCCAGCAATTCAAGGTCAAGGCTGACAACGTTGACGCCATGAAGACGTTGCAGACGCTCAAGATCAACGACCGGGCCCACGTGACCTACTCGGTGGAGGGCAAGACGAAGGTCGCCCACACCCTCGTGGCCCAGCAGGAGGAGGTGGCCCCGAAGGAGATCGAGCTCACGGGCGTGGTCACGGCCGCCTCGGAGAGCGAACTCGAACTGCAATTGCCGGACGCGACGCGCATGACCTTCAAGCCCGACCCCGAGCAGTATGGGATCAACTACCTCCTGGAGAACCTCAATACGGGAATGAAGGTTCGGATCACCTACCGTGAAGACACGACGCTCGGCCGGCTCGTGACCTCCGTGGAAGAGAACCCCAAAGACAAGTAGGCCCGGTGCGGCCTTCATCTCCGGCATCGGCCCGGGGTGTCGCGGTTTCGAGTCCCCTGCCCGTTCGGGAGGGGACGGCACGACCCGACGACACTGGGTGCGCCCTCGCGGCGGCCCGACGTTGGCTTCAACCGGAGCGGATGCCGAGAACAAGGTCCGTCTCCGTCCACCCGAAACAAGGAGCAGACATGAGAGTCGCACGGACATGGATGGCCATGGTGGTGGTGTCACTGGGATTGTTCGGGACTTCCCTCCTGGCCCAGGACGCGGTCTCAAAACCGGAGTCGCAAGACAGTGAATGGACCACGGTGGAGGGACGCGTGGCCGGAGCGACGGCGTCACTTCTCTCGTTGGATGATGTCAAAGGCAGCGGACCGCGTGAAACGCTCAACCTGCGATTCAAGGCCGATCCCGCGAAGCCGGAGGTCACCGAGGCGCTGAGCACGCTCAAGGCCAGGATCAAGAAGAGCCCCGAAGCCCAGACCTGGGTGCGCGTGCGGTTCACCCTGGACGCAAAGGGGGCGCGGATCGCGCACTCCGTCGAGGAGATTCCGAAGCCAGCGGCCACACAAAGCCCGGCTCCAGTCCCCCAGGCTTCGGCGCAGGAGGAAAAGGCACCGACTCCACCGAAGGCGCAGCCCGCGTCGACCCGTCCGACGAAGACGGGGGAGTCCAATAGCCTCACGGGCCTGGCGAAGTTCGACAAGGCGCTGCGCAACACCTTCCGCCTGAGTGCGGGAAGCGAAACGCTGCGCTTTGACGAGCCCTACGGATCGGAATGCGTCCGTGAGGCGCTGAACGGGGTAGGTCCCGAGGATGAAGTCCACGTGTCCTATTCCATCGAGCAGGGGCGTCCCGTCGCATGGTCCCTCACGAAGAGGGCCGGAGACTCCAAGCAGAAGGTCGAGGAAGGCACGCTGAGCTCCATTGAGAGCCGTGGCTTCGTGCTGGAGCAGGAAGGCAAACCGACGGTCTTCCAGGGCGCCCCGGGTTCGGAGTGCGTCATGGAGAAGGTTCGCTCCTTCAAGAAAGGAGACCTGCTTCGTGTGACCTTCATCGACGTGGACACGCGGCCCCTTCTGCTGTCGGTTGACCAGGTCGAGCCTCCCAGCCGCTAGCAAGCCCACCTCGTCCATCCGGGAGGGGACGGCACGACCCGACGACAGTGTGCTCGCCATCATCCCATCCCGACGTTGGCTTCAACCGGAGCGGGGCCGAGGACAAGGTCCGTCTCCGTCCACCCGGAACAAGGAGCAGACATGATGCGCGCACAAGCATGGATGGGTTTGGCGGTACTGGGAATCCTGACGGCGGGCGTACCGGCGAAGGCCCAGCAGAACCCGGACGGCACCACGTCCACCGGTCAATCCAGCACGGAGGACCTGCGCCCCAGTGACGCCGAACTGGCGCAGGCCCAGGCCTCCGCGAAGGGCCCGCAGACCGTCACGGGCAAGTTCGTGAGCGCCGTGAAGAAGCAGACGCTGGTGGCCACCTCGGAGCGGGAGTTCGTTGTGGACCAGGACGGTCGGCAGATGCAGTTCGTGTTCGATTCGAAGACGCAGGCCGCCCTCGACCAGCAGGTGAAAGGCCTCAAGAAGGACGACATGGTGCAGGTGACCTACCTGCCCGATTCCAAGGACGGCAAGCGGGTCGTCAGCGCCATCAAGAAGCTCCCGCCCGCGGCGGCTCCGGCTGCCACGAAGCCTGTTCCCAACGACGCGAAGGCCAAGTAGGCCCTTCTTCCCGACCCCAGGGCCTCACGCCTGGGGTTCGGCCGCGGCCACGTCGCTTCGGGAGGGAGACCTTGCACCGTCCGACGATGGAACTCCCTCCAACCCATTCCGAAGTTGCATTCAACCGGAGCGGGCCTTCAGCGGAGATGCACTCCATGGGGACCCGCCTCCGTCACCTGGAACCAAGGAGCGGACGGATGCGTGGACAAGGATGGATGTGGATGACGGTGCTGGGCCTGCTGGGAGCAGGTGTTCCGGCCCTGGCGGATGAGCAGGAGGAGCTCGTAGTTGAAGGGACGGTGAAGTCTTCGCTCAAGTGCTCACTCACCGTGCACGACGAGCAGACGAAGAAGGACCTGCGCTTCACGCCGAACTCGGACTCCTTCGACGCGCTGAGCGCGCTCGAGGGCAAGGACAAGGTCCGGTTGTACTTCCAGCAGGAGAAGAGCGAGCGGATCGTCACCGCGGTGGAAGGACTTGAGGACGGGCAGGACTGAGTCCCCTCCCCGCCCCCGGACCCCAGGCCCTCACGCCTGGGGTTCGGCGGCGGCCTCCTGCGCGTGCGCGCGCTCCAGCGCCTCCACCACCCACGGCCAGCCCACCAGGATGTTGCCCGGCGAGCGCAGGCACGCATCCGCCACCGCCAGCACCTCCGCCGGCCTCGAGCGCACCGCCAGCGCCAGGTGCCGGCCCAGGAACGGGTGCGGCAGGTAGCTCAGGTTGTGGTGCCGCACCGGCACCCAGCGCAGCGTGGGCCGCCCCGTGAAGCGCTCCACCGCGTACGCCACCGCCTGCGCCAGCACCTCCAGCGCGTAGAACGGCAGCCGGAAGGCACACGCCAGGAAGGCCACCAGCGCGCTCGCCGCCACCGCGCCCGCGAAGGACACCGACGAAGCGCCGCTCCACACGAACATGGGCACCACGCTCGTCGCGATCGCCGCCACCTGCACGTTGCGCACGGAAGGTCCACGGCCACTGGCCAGTCCCCCGATGCTCCCCGCGGACAGCCCGGACACGATGCCCAGACACACGCCCACCGCCATCGCCGCCGCGCCCCCGGACTCCGGACCGAAGGCGCCGCCCGCCGTGGCGTGCAGCCCCGCCAGCATCGACATGCTCGCAAGCGATCCCAACAGCACGCCCGACGCGAGCCCCGACACCAGCGCCACCACCAGCCCCACCGCGGAGCACAGCGCCGCGGACAGCAACCACACGCCCCGCATCGGCACGCCCATCACGTGCAGGCCCATCCCGGTGAGCACCGTGAGGCCCGGCGACAGCACCACCAGCAGCAACAGCATCCGCGCGACGAAGGCCCCGGCCGCGCGACCGCCCTCCGCCTGTTCGCGCCACAACTGGCCGATGCGTCCCGCCGGTGAACGGATGCCGGCCTCGCGCAGGCGGTAATGCAGATCAATGGGCCGGAGCATCAACAGCCCCAGAAGCGCGAACGCCCCAGGCACCCGCTCCGGTACGTCGACAATCACTGGCGCTTCTGGACGGTCCCCCTCGGCCAAGGCTCCCCCCTCTGGTTCGGGTTCAGGCTTCCAGCCTACCCTTGCCTTGCCTGAGGATTTCAAGCGTATCGCCTACGAGTGAAACCACCGTGGACGGCTCGTTCAATGTCACGCCCCCGTCAAGGATGAGGTCCAATCCGTGCCCCAGCACGGTCTTGATGTCCCGGGCGTCTGACAAAACCGTACCATCGGTATGTGTCGCGGACGTGGTGATGAGCGGACGGCCCAGCGCCTTCGCGATCTCCCTGGGAAGGGCGGCGTCCGGCACGCGCAGTCCTACCTGTTTCTGCTTCGTCATCATCACCTCCGGCACCAGGCGCGTGGCTTCCAGGATGAAGGTGAATGCACCCGGGGTGAGGCCCTTCATGGCGCGGTAGGCGAAATTGCTCACATGCGCGTAGCGGGCGACGTCGGACAGGTCCGGGCACAAGAGCGACAGGGGCTTCTTCTTGTCGCGGCCCTTGAGCTGATAGAGCCGCTCGATGGCCTTCTTCGCGTTCAGGTCACAACCGAGCCCGTAATAGGTATCCGTGGGATAGGCGATGAGGCCGCCCTTCTCCAGCACCTCCACCGCGCGAGCGATGTGGCGCGGCGAGGGGTGGTCCACGTCCACCTCGAGGATGGGAGCGATGGCGGGGGGCATGACGGGCGCGACTCCTGGAAGGGAACAGGCCTGGACGGCGAACCCCAACTATGCGCCGCCGCCCGCCTCTTCCGCACGGATTTCGCCACTGCCCAGCAGCGCGCGCCGCGTGAGCACCGGGCCCACCAGCTCGTGCGCGGTGATCATCGCGATGATGAGCACCTCCACCTGCGGCCCGAACGAGGGGAAGGTGCGCGACACCAGCGCCGCCAGCCCGAACGTCACGCCCGCCTGGGAGATGAGCCCCATCCACAGGTAGCGCTTGAGGCGCGGGTCCCCGGCGGGCGCGAACTTCCGGCACGCCCCCCAGATGGCCACGCCCCGCAGGCCCACGAGCAGCAGCGCCGCCGGCCCCACCGTCACCAGCGCGTCCAGCTTCAGGCCCGCCCCCGCCGCGGCGAAGAAGAGCGCGAACACCGGCAGCCCCGCCTGCTGGATGGCCTGGTGGATGCGCCGGCCTTCGCGCTCGTCCAGGTTCGCGATGAGCGCGCCCGCCGCCAGCGACACCAGCAGCGGTGACAGGTGCAGCCGCGCCCCGCCCTCCGCCGCCGCGAACGACAGGCCGACGAGGAACAGGGGCAGCTCGCGGTTGACGCCCCGCATGTACAGCAGCATGGCGACCGCCAGCAGGCACCCCACCGCCACCGAACCGAACAGCTCCCACC
>SECN01000018.1 GCA_004173515.1 Myxococcaceae bacterium
GCCACCATCGACGCGGGACATGACGAAACTCCAGGGCGGGGGGGGCCGACGCGGTGCTCGCGTCAGGATGCGCACCTACATCCGTTATCGCGCCAGCCATCCCGCATGTTGCGTAGCCCCCCAGTCCACAAGCGCTGTCCGGCTGCCCGCCTGCCGCGTCAAAGCCGTGGATCAATCCCGGATCATTTCGTTTTGAGCGCTTTCCAAAAACGCCAACCCCTTGCTTTCACTGGGCTTCCGTCCGGAACGGAAGTCGGGTTGACCGCCGCGCTGCGTCACCCAGGAACCGAGAACAATTCTTCCAGGCCGGCCGGCAGATCGCATTGCCAGGCCGGGTAATTGTGGCCTCCGCTGTAGGTCCGGGCCGTGACGCGGTGGCCGGCCGCATGGAGGACGGGCAGCAGGCGCTGGTTGCCGTCCAGCAGGGCCTCGAAGCGGCCGCAGTCCATCCAGACGTGGAGCGGCGGCTGGGCCTGTCGCCGGGCCATGTCGAAGACGACCATGTCGGTGCCTTCGATGGAGAAGGCGCCGGACTGGGACAGCACGCGGCCGAAGGTGCGGGGCCGGCGTTGGGCCGCGAAGAGCGCCATCAGTCCTCCCAGCGAGGAGCCCAGCACCGCGTGCACGCCCGGCGTGCGCTGCTCGTCCAGGAGGGACAGCTTCTCGCGCGCGAAGGGCAGCACGCGGCGCTCCAGGAAGGCGACGGTGGCCTCGCTGCAGGCGTACTCGGCGGTGCGCGCCTCGCCGCCGTTGGACACGAAGGCCATGGCCACCGGACGCATGCGGCCCTGGGCGACGAGGTTGTCCACCAGCGTGGGCAACTGGACGCGCTCCAGGTAGTCGTCGCCATCCAGCACCACCATCAGCGGCACGGGCCCCGGCTCCGGCGGCGCGTAGAGGGCCACCGCGCGCTTCTTCCCCACGACCCACTCGTGCGTGTCCAATTGATGGCGCGTCACGCGGCCCCGGGGCACGCCGCGCACGCGCTGGCTCAGCGTCGTGGCCTGGCCCTTGGGCATCCAGAAGCAGTGGTTGAAGCCGCCGAAGCCGTTGTCGGAGCGGCGCTCGTTGAAGGCGTCGCGCACGCGGCGGCCGTTCGCGTCCTGGAGCGCGTACTCCACATAGGCGTCCTCCGGCAGCGCCAGCGAACGCGCCCACAGGCCCTTGCCCACGCGCTCCAGCGGCAGGGGCGTCCCCCGCCAGTCCTGGAAGTCTCCCTGGAGGAAGACGCGGTTGGCGCCCTTCCACACGAAGGTGGCGGTGTCCCCATCGATGAGCGGCGTGCCCTCGCGGCGCGCGCGTGCTTCCAGCGTCTGCGTGTCCATGCGTGCCGCGCACTGTAGGCACCGCGCCGGAGTGTCGGGGGCCCGCGTGGGGCGCGCGGCGTCCCCAAGGCGGATCCGCGTCCACCCGAGGACATCACGTCCCCGCGCCTCACGCCTCGGCGGCCCGCTCAGCTCCCCGCGTGCGGCAGCAGGTCTCGCAGCGCCTGGCCCAGGTCGGGGTGGCGGAACTGGAAGCCCGCCTGCAGCGCGCGCCGGGGCATCACGCGCTGGCCCTCCAGCGCCACGCGCGCCATCTCCCCGAAGCGCGCCTTGAGCACGAAGCCCGGCACCTGCAACATCGCGGGCCGCTCCAGCACCGCGCCCAGCGTGTGCGCGAAGGTCGCGTTGGTGACGGGCTCCGGCGACGTCGCGTTCACCGCCCCTTCCAGCGTGGGGTGCTCCAGCGCGAAGCGCATCAGCGCGAGCAGGTCCTCGCGGTGCACCCAGCTCACGTACTGGTGCCCCGGGCCCACCCGTCCGCCCGCGCCCATGCGGAACACCGGGAGCATCCGGTGCAGCACGCCGCCCGCCGGGTGTAACACCACGCCGATGCGCAGGCGCACCGTGCGCATGCCGGCCTCCGCCGCGCGCAGCGCCTCCGCCTCCCAGCCCTGGCACACGTGGGCCAGGAAGTCGTCGCCGGGCGCGTCCTCCTCCGTCAGCGTCTGGCCCTCGCGCGCGCCGCCGTAGTAGCCCACCGCCGAGGCGCAGACGAAGTGCCGCACGCAGCCTGCCTGCTTCATCGCCTCCACCAGCACGCGCGTGCCCTCCACCCGGCTCTGGTGGATGCGCTGCTTGGCCTCGTGGGTCCACCGCTGGTCCACCGGCTCCCCCGCCAGGTGCACCACCGCCTCCGCGCCGGCCAGCGCGTCCGGTGACAGCGGCGTGCTCCCGTCGAAGAAGGAGCCCGTCACCCCCGGGGGCAGCCTGCCCAGGGCGTGTCCAACGTCGCGGCTGAGCACGTGCACGGTGTGGCCCGCGTCCAACAAACCCTGGACAAGCCCTGGACCCAGGAAGCCGCTGGCGCCCGTGCACGCCACCTTCACGGCTGGGCCTCCGTCACCGCTTCCGTCGTGAGGTCCTGGCCCACCAGCGCGCTCAGCGCGACGAAGAAGCGCGCCCGGTCCTCCGGCTTCATGCGGCCCGAGTGTCGGAAGACCAACGCGCCCTCCGCGTCCAACAGCATCACATTGGACGTCTTGGTGGGCAGCTTCCAGGGCGCCTGCCCCAGGGTGCCCTTCAGGTCGACCAGGATGGGGACGCCAGCCTTCTTCTCCTCATCCCGCACGTACGACAGGGCAATCTCCCTTGCGGGGAAGAAGTCGTACTTTTCCAGATTGGCGATTGCGACGACCCAGGCGCTTTCGAGGAGACCCCGCTCGCGCCCGCGAGCGAACAGCTCCTCCTTCAAGGGCGCGTTGAGTGTCGTGGAGTCCTTGTCCTCGTAGAACAGGATGACGGGTTTTCCACGCCACCGTGACAGGCGCACGTGCTCGCCCTTGGAGGTGCTTAGGGTGGCATCCACCGGCTCCGAAACGGGGGGCGCGCCGCCCGCGCTCCCCGCCGCCAGGGTCACCGTCAACGCACCTGTGATCCACGCCTTCATCGGGAGACTCCCGTGTACAAGGTTCTGACAAACCTTAGACATAGCCTTGACAATCCCTGGACGCAAACGCTACCTCTAGCTGGAAAGGCTGCTGCCGTGCTCCCGACTCCGGAGATTCGCTGTATGGCCATCCCGCTTCCCAACGTGCAGCAGCCGCCCGCGGACGTGGCGCCTCCGGAGCAGGCCTGGCTGCAGCTCGTGCAGGCACAGGTGGAAGCGGCGCTCGCCCGGTTGTTCGAGCTGCCGGACGAGGCTTCGTTGGATCCCCGCTGGACGCGGGCGCTGGAGCAGGCCCGTGGCTACGCGCTGCGCCCGGCCAAGCGGCTGCGGCCGGCGTTGGTGTTGGCGGGGCACGGGCTGGCGCGGGGGAGCACCGCGGTGCCGCCGGGCCTGTGGGGCTTCGCGGCGGGGCTGGAGCTGTTGCACACGTTCCTGCTCATCCACGACGACGTGGCGGACCAGGCGGAGCTGCGGCGCAGCGGGTTGGCGCTGCACCGGATGCTGGCGCCGGGCCGTGCGGGCGAGGACCTGGCCATCGTCGTGGGCGACCACCTCTTCGCGCGCTCGCTGGAGGCGATGCTGGAGTCGGGGCTGCCGGGCGTCTCGCGCGTGGCGCAGTACTACCTGGGCGTGTGCCGACACACGGCCGCGGGGCAGTACCTGGACCTGGACCTGTCGCGCATGCCGCTGTCGGAGGTGACGCTCCTCCAGACGCTGCGCGTGGCCCACCTCAAGACGGCGCGCTACGGCTTCAGCGCCCCGCTGGTGTGCGGCGCGATGCTGGGCGGCGCGGACGAAACGCTCAAGAAGGGCCTGGAGCGGGTGGGCCGCTCGGTGGGCCTCGCCTACCAGTTGCGCGACGACCTCCTCGGCCTGTTCGGCGACGCGTCGGTGGCGGGCAAGGCGTGCGACGGGGACTTCCTGCAGGGCAAGCGCACCTTCCCGTTGATGGCCGCGTACGTGCGCGCCACGCCCGCGGGCCGCGAGGAACTGGAGCGGCTGTGGGCGCTGCCGGTGGAACAGAAGGACGCGGAGGCGCTGGCCCGGGCCCGCGCGCTGGTGGAGTCCTTCGGAGGCCGCGTCGCGTGTGAGCGCGCGGTGGAGCGAGCCTCGCGTTCGGCGCGCCGCGGCCTGCTGTGCCTGCCCAATCCCCATGGCATGAGGGACCTGCTGGATGCCCTCATCGCCCGTCTGGCGCGTCGCGCTTCCTGAGGACACATCCATGAGCGCACAAGGCAAGCGGGTGGTGGTGGTGGGCGCGGGGGTGGGCGGACTGGCCGCGGCGGCGAGGCTCGCCCGGCAGGGCTTCGACGTCCAGTTGTTCGAGAAGACGCACGGCCCCGGTGGGCGGTGCAACCAGCTCCAGGTGGACGGGTTCACGTGGGACATCGGGCCCACCATCGTGTTGATGCCGGAGGTGTTCGAGGAGACCTTCCGCGCGCTTGGCCGTCGCATCGAGGACTACCTGACCCTGATGCGCTGCGACCCCAATTACCGGGTGCACTTCCGGGACGGGTCGGATGTCACCTTCACGTCCGAGCTGTGCACCATGGGCCGCGAGCTGGAGCGCGTGGAGCCCGGCAGCTTCCAGCGCTACCTGTCCTTCCTGGCGCAGGGCCGCACCCAGTACCGCATCAGCCTGGACCACTTCGTCGGCCGCAACTTCGACGGCATCTCCGACTACTTCGCCCCCAGCGTGCTGGCGAAGATCTTCAAGGCCCGCGCGCACCGCCGCATGTACGCGGACGTCAGCCGCTTCTTCCAGGACGACCGCCTGCGCGCGGCGATGACGTTCCAGACCATGTACCTGGGCGTGTCCCCGTTCGAGTCCCCGGCCGTGTACGGCCTGCTGCCCTTCACCGAGCTGGGCGTGGGCATCTGGTTTCCCAAGGGCGGCCTGTATGCCATTCCCCTCGCGCTGGAGCGGCTGGCGCGCGAGGAGGGCGTGCGCCTGCATTACGGCGCGCCGGTGGAGCGCATCCTCACAGAAGGGGGCCGCACCACGGGCGTGCGGCTCGTGGGTGGGGAGGTGGTGCCCGCGGACGCGGTGCTGTGCAACGCGGACCTGCCGTACGCGTACGAGAAGCTGTTGGACCCGAAGGACGCGCCGTTCAAGCGCGACAAGAAGCTGCGCTTCACCTCCAGCGGCTACATGCTCTACCTGGGCATGAAGAAGAAGGTCCCGGAGCTCTTGCACCACAACGTGATGTTCGGCCGGGACTACGCCGGTTCCTTCGAGGACATCTTCCAGCGCTTCCGCGTGCCGGAGGACCCCAGCTTCTACGTCAACGTGCCCTCGCACACGGATCCGTCGCTGGCGCCGGAGGGCAAGGACTCGCTCTACGTGCTCGTGCCGGTGCCGCACCAGCACGCGAACCTGGACTGGAAGACCGAAGGGCCCAGGGTGCGCGCGAAGGTGTTCCAGCGCCTGGGCGAGCTGGGCTTCCCCGACCTGGAGGCGGACATCGAGGTGGAGCGTGTGTTCACCCCGGACGACTGGGCGGGCACGTACAACCTGGCGCGCGGCAGCGCGTTCGGGCTGGCGCAGAACTTCTTCCAGGTGGGGCCCTTCCGTCCGGCCAACGTGGATCCGAACGTGAAGAACCTCTTCTTCGTGGGCGCCTCCACCCAGCCGGGCACGGGCCTGCCCACGGTGCTCATCTCCGCGCGGCTCGTCACCGAGCGGCTCGTCACCTGGGCCCGGAAGCAGGGCGTGACGCCGTCGCCGCGCACGCAGACGCCGACCCCCGTGGAGGTGGCGGCATGAACGCCACCGAATCCCCGGCGCTCATCGCGCAGGGCTACCGCAGGGCGCGCGTCGTCACGCGGCACCACGCGAAGAGCTTCTTCTTCGCCTCCTACCTGCTCTTCGGCCAGCGCAAGAAGGCGGCCTTCGCGCTGTATGCCTTCTGCCGGCGCCTGGACGACCTGGTGGACGCGGGCGAGAGCGCGCTGGAGGGCTCCCCCCTGGACCTGCCCACGCGGCTGGCCCGGGCGCGGCAGCGCGTGGCGGAGGTGTACCTGCCGCTGCCGGAGCTGGCCTCCAAGGAGCTGGGGCCTCCGGCCTCGCGGCAGCCCGCCGTCGACGCGCCGTCGCCGTGGGAGCCGAGCGAGTTCGCGGCGCTGCGCCACACCATCCACCGCTACCGCATCCCGGAGCAGCCCTTCCAGGACCTCATCTCCGGCATGGAGATGGACCTGACGAAGCGCCGCTACGAGACCTGGGAGGAGCTGGAGCTGTACTGCTACCGGGTCGCGGGGGTGGTCGGGTTGATGTTGACGCCGGTGCTGGGCTGCGAGGACGCGCGCGCGGTGGAGCCCGCGGCGGACCTGGGCCGGGCCATGCAGCTCACCAACATCCTGCGCGACGTGCGCGAGGACCTGGAGCGCGACCGGGTGTACCTGCCCGCCGAGGAGCTGCGCGCCTTCGGGCTCACCGAGGACGACCTGCGCCGGGGCCAGGTGGATGAGCGGTGGCGCGCCTTCATGCGCTTTCAGATCCAGCGCGCGCGGGCGTACTACGCGCGCGCGGCGGGCGGCGTGAAGTACCTCACCGGCTTCGGCAGCCAGCGCATGGTGCGGCTGATGGGCGGCATCTACGGCGACATCCTGCGCGACATCGAAGCGCGGGATGACGACGTGTTCAGCGCCCGGGCCCATACGACGAAGGGCCGCAAGCTGGCGCTGGCGACGGCCGCGTTCGTGCGCCCCCGCTCGGTGCTGCGGGAGTCCGACACGGCCCTGCCGCTGCTGGCGCCGTCCGCGCCGTCCGCGCCGCTGCTGTCCACGGGCACGGGAGGTCCGGCATGAAGACCTCGCGCGTGGCCGTGATTGGCGGCGGCATCGGTGGGCTGACCGCGGCGGGGCTCCTGGCGAAGGAGGGCCACGCGGTGACGCTGTTCGAGGGCGGCCCGTGCCTGGGCGGCAAGGCCCAGGCCGTCACCGTGGAAGGGCTCACGCTGGACACCGGGCCCACGCTGCTGACGTTGCCGGCGCTGGTGCGAGGCACCTTCGAGAAGCTGGACGCGTTGGACCTGCTGCCTGCGTTCACGGAGTTGGATCCGCAGTGCACCTACCGCTTCACGGACGGGTGCGACTTCACCGCGTACAAGGACCTGGAGCGCATGGCGGACAGCGCCGCCGAGCTGCGCCCCGGTGAGCGCAAGGGCGTGCACGCGTTCTACGCGGAGGCCGCGGCCATCTGGCGCGCGGCGGGCGAGCCCTACCTGGAGGCCCCCTTCGAGGGCATGCCCGGCTTCATGGCGCGCGTGGCCCGCCGGGGCATCGGCGCGATGCTGGCGGGGATGCAGATGGACACGCTGCATGCGCTGGCGGCGAAGCACTTCCAGACGCAGCACCTGCGACAGTACGTGGGCCGCTTCGCCACCTACGCGGGCGGCTCCCCGTATGCGTCCAGCGCGGCGTTCGCGCTCATCCCGCATATCGAACACGCGTACGGCGTGCACCATGTGAAGGGCGGCATCGGCGCGCTGGTGGCGGCCCTGGGCCAGGCGGTGCGACGACAGGGCGTGACGGTGCACCTGGACACGCGCGCCCGCTTCGAGCGGACACCCGAAGGCTACCGCGTGGGCCCGGGCTCGGAGTTGTTCGACAGCGTGGTGGTGAACGCGGATCCGCTGGCGTCGCTGCGCCGCGACTCCGAGCCCCTGTCGCTGTCCGGCTTCGTGCTGCTCCTGGAGGTGGAGGGGCGCCCGTCCCTGCCGCACCACACGGTGCTCTTCGGCGGGGACTACCAGCGCGAGTTCGAGGAGCTCTTCGCGGGACGGCTCGCGACGGACCCCACGGTGTACTTCTGCAACCCGTCCGCCACCGACCCGAGCATGGCGCCGCTGGGCCGCACGGGCCTGTTCGTGATGGTGAACGCGCCGGCCATGCCGGTGGGCGCCTCCCAGGCCGAGCAGGCCGAGCAGGCCGAGCGCGACTGGGAAGGGATGGCGGAGCGCGTGCGCACGCAGATGTTCGACAAGCTCCTCCATCACTACCCAGGGCTGCGCGGAAAGACGCGCGTGGTGGGACAGCGCACGCCGGTGGACCTGGCCGCGCAAGGTGCGCCGGGGGGCTCCATCTACGGCTTCCTGCCGCACGGCCGCTTCGGGCCCTTCCGTCGGCCGCGCATCCGGGGCGGGACGCCGGGTCTGTTCTTCGCGGGCGGCGGCACGCACCCGGGCGGTGGGGTGCCGCTGGTGATGCTGTCGGGCCGGTTCGCCGCGGAGATGGCCTCCGCCCACCTGAGGGGGCGCGCATGACGTCGATGCTCGCGCACCCGCTGCCGCCGGAAGTCCCCGCGCTGCCCGCGCTGCCCTCGGCGGCGGGGGCCTACCGCTGGTTCTACGCGGACGTCACCGCGGGGGACTACAGCGCGGTGTGCATCTTCATGCTGGGCTCGCTCTTCTCGCCGCGCTACTCGGTGGCGGCGCGGCGCGGAGGCCTCCCCGTGGAGCACAGCGCGGTGAACTTCGCGCTCTACCACCGGGGCGTGCGCCGGCTGTGGGTGCTCAGTGAATACCCGCGCGCGGAGGTGCAGGGGCCGGGGAGGCTGCGCATCGGCCGCTCCACGCTCACCCACGCGAAGGACGGCACGGTGCGCATGGACGTGGACGACGGGACGGCGCCGTGGGGCCGCCCGGTGCGCGCCAGCCTGACGCTCCGGCCGCTGACGCCCCGGGGCGAGGAGATGCAGTTGATGCCGGGGCTGCCGCACTACTGGCAGGCGCTGGCGCCGCGCTCGGAGGCCCGGCTGGAGGTGTCCTCGCTGGACGTGGCCGCCGACGGCATGGGCTACCACGACACCAACCACGGCCAGGAGCTGCTGGGTGACCGGCTGTCCGGGTGGCACTGGGCGCGCACGCACCACCAGACCCACACGGTGGTGGACTACCACCTGCCGGATGGCGTGGCCCCGCTGCGCCTGATGGCGGGCCCGTCCGGCGTGGTGTGCGAGCGCGGTCCTCACGCCGTGGCCCGGCCCACGAACATCACCGGCTGGGGGCTGCGGGTTCCTTCCCACCTGCACGCGGGCAACGAGGTGGTGGGCGCGCCGCGCCTGCTGGAGTCGTCGCCCTTCTACGCGCGGCTGGAGTCGCGGCGGGGCGCGCTGGACACGATGGGCGAGGTGGCGGACTTCCGCCGCTTCCACTCGCCCTTCATCCGCTGGATGGCGCACTTCCGCACGCGCGTGGAGCGGACGGCATGAACGCGCTGGCTCTCATCGCGCTCGGGTGGGCGGGGATGGCGGGGGGCTTCAGCGCGGTGGCGCTCGGAAGGCTGCTGCGCCGTGCGCCCGTCGCGCCAGCGCGAGCCCTTCCGTCCGTGCTGCTGCTGCGCCCGGTGGATGCGCCCACGCCGCAGGAGCTGGAGAACCTGGCGCGCCCCATCGACTACGCGGGCGAGCTGGAGCAGGTGGTGCTGTCGCCCTACCGGCCCCGGCTGGCCGAAAGCCTCCGGTGGCTGCCGAGCGATCCGCTCACCCCCAACCGCAAGGTGGGGCACCTGCTCTACGCGCTGGACACGTGGGACACGCGCGGCCGGGTGGTGCTCGCGGTGGACGCGGACGTGGCGGTGACGGGGGCGCTGGTGGAGGGGCTGGCCGCCCCGCTGGTGGCGGGCGCCGCGCTGAGCACCGCCGCCCCCACGCCCGTGGGCGCGAGGGATGCCTCGGGACGTGCCATGGCGGGCCTCCTGCGCTACACGCACCACAGCTTCCGCGCGCTGCACGCGATGAGCGCGGGTGCGCAGGCGGTGTGTGGCAAGGCGCTCGGGTTGTCCGTAAGGGCGGTGGAGGAGCTGCGTGGCTTGTCGGACCACATCGGCGAGGACCTGGAGCTGGCGAAGCGGCTGCACGCGCGAGGGCTGGACGTGGCGCTGAGCTCCGCACCCGCATGGGTGCCCATGGCGTCCAAGACGGCCTGGCGCGCGCCGCTGGAGCGCTTCACGCGGTGGATGCAGGTGCTCGCGAGCCACCGGCCGGGGCTGTACCCCACGGTGCCGCTGCTCTTCACGCCCACCGTGCCGCTGGTGCTGCTGGCCGCCGTGCTGGGCGAGCCCCGGGTGTGGCTGGCGGTGGCGGCGCTCATCGCCGTGCGCACGCTCCTGTCGCTGCGGCTCGCCGTGCTGAGCCGCGTGCCCGGCGAGTCGAGCAGGGGCCACGCGCTGACGGACTGGCTCCTGGGCGAGGTGCTGTTGCTGATGGCCTTCGGGGCTTCATTGAAGCGGCAGGGAACGGTCACGTGGCGCGGACACACGTACGCGCTCCACGCGGGAGGGCGCATGGTGCGGGTGGCGTCGCAGTGGAGTGGAGGCCCGGGATGACCTACGCGCGCTTCCTGGGCTTGTTCGTGGTGCTGCCCATCCTGCTCCTCGCCGTGCGCTACCGCCGCACGCTGTCGTGGAAGGGGCTGGCGCCCATGGGCGTGTTGCTCGTGGTCGTCTACGCGACGACGTCGCCGTGGGACAACATGGCGGTGAAGTGGGGCCTGTGGGGCTTCGACCCGGAGCGCATCTGGGGCGTGAAGCTGGGCTACCTGCCGCTGGAGGAGTACCTCTTCTTCGGACTCCAGACGCTGCTCGTGGGCCTGTGGGCCCGGGCCCGGCTGGAGCGGGTGCTGGCCCGGAAGCCGGGGGCCCAGGCGTCCGAGGACCCACGGGCCGTCCGCGTCGAGCGGCCCCTGGGCCCGCGTGAGGTGTCGCCATGATGGAGACGCGCTGGGCGTATCTCATCCACCTGCTGGCGTGGACGTTGCCGGTGATTGCCATTCAACTGGCCCTGTTGGTGAGCCATTACAAGGAGCGCTCCGGCGAGGTGCTGCGCGCGGTGCTGCCGCCAGCGCTGGTGGTGGGTGTGTACCTGTCCATCGCGGACCACCTGGCCATCTCCACCGGCATCTGGAACTTCGGCGCGGGGCGCCACGTGGGCGTGTACGTGGGCGCGGTGCCATTGGAGGAGGTGCTCTTCTTCCTGATTACGAGCGTGCTGGTGTCGCTGGGGCTCGCGCTGTTCACGGCGCTGCTGCGCCTCAAGGAGGCGCGGACGTCTTGATTCGCGCGGCCAAGGGTGGGCCCTTCGGGTGGGCGGTGGACCGGTACATCGGGTGGAAGGTCCGCTCGACGTTCCGGGGCATGTGGGTGCGCGGCGAGCTGCCCGCCGACGGCGTGGGCCGGCTCATCTACCTGAACCACTGCAACTGGTGGGACGGCTTCGTGCTGCACCAGCTCTGCCAGGTGGCGGGCTGGGATGGCTATTGCCTGATGGACGAGGAGAACCTGCGCCGCTATCCCTTCCACACGAAGATGGGCGCGTTCAGCATCCGCAAGCAGGACGCGATGTCATCCCTGTCCTCGCTTCGGTACGCGAAGGAACTGCTGCGCAGGCCGAGCGCCGCCGTGTGTGTCTTTCCGGAAGGGGAGCACCGGCCCTTCGGCGCCCTCCCGCTGAAGCTGGAGCGCGGCGTGGAGCTGTTAGCGAAGGCGGCGAAGGCGGAGTGCGTGCCCATCGCCATCCGCTACGCCTTCTTCGAGCATGAGCGACCGGACGTGTTGCTGGAGGTGGGCACGCCGCACGAGGCCGGCCCGCTGTCGCGCTTCCAGGGCGGACTGGAGTCGGTGGTGCGCAAGGTGTCGCAGGCGACGGACCTGGAGGGCTTCACGCGCAAGGTGGCGGGGGCGCGCGGCGTGGCGGAGCGCTGGGACTCGGCGCGGGGCCTGGGCCGATGAGCCTGCGCATCCGCACCATCGCCCGGCTCACCGGCATCCGTGAGGCCACGCTGCGCGCCTGGGAGCGCCGGTATGGCTTTCCGCGCCCGGAGCGCAGCGAGAACAACTACCGCGTCTATTCGCGCGACGAAGTGGAGGCCGTGCGCCGGGTGGCGAAGTTGATGGAGGGCGGCCTGTCGGTGAGCGAGGCCATCGCCCAGGTGCGCGCTTCCCCCGCGCAGCCTGTCCGGCAGGACTCGCGGCTGATGGAGCGCTTCTGGGCAGCGGTGATGGTGCTGGACGCGGACGCGGCGGACGCGGTGCTGGAGGAGGCCGGGGAGGAGCTGGACGCCACGGCTTTCTGCGACACGTTCCTGATTCCGTTGCTCCGGGAGATGGCGTCGCGCCTGGACGTGGCGCGCGAGCACCTGGCCTCCGCGCTGGTGCGGCAGCGGCTGCGCCTGTTGCTGGCGGGCATGGTGAGCGTGAGCGACGGGCCCCGGGGGCTCCTGGCCTGTCCGGCGGGGGACCACCATGAGGGAGGGCTGCTCGCGCTGGGGGTGCACTTGAAGGCGCGGGGCTGGCGGGTGACGTTGCTGGGGGCGGACACGCCCGCGGAGGCGTTGCACGGAGCCTGCGCGCAGGTGCGGCCGGACGTGGTGGCGTTGTCGTTCGTGCGCCGTCGGGAAGCGCAGGACTTCCTCACGGTGTTGTCGGAGTCGTTGCAGGCCTGCGCTTCCGTGCCGATGGTGGTGGGCGGGCCGGGTGCGCGAGAGCACCTGAAGACCCTCTTCACCCTGGGCGCTCAGTACGCGGAGTCCGCGGAGGAGCTGATCGCCATCTGGCAGCAGGTGAGGAGCGCCCAGAACCGACCGTGATTCACACACCATGGCTGAGCGCACCTATCGCATCCATATCGCCGCGGAGCTGTCCGGGGTCCGCGTGGAGCTCATCCGGGCCTGGGAGCGCCGCTACGGGGTGCTCGTCCCGGAGCGCACGCCAGCGGGTTACCGCGTCTACACCGACCGCGACGTCGCGCTGCTCAAGCGGCTCAAGGGGCTGACGGACGAAGGCGTGGCCATCCGCGAGGCGGCGAAGCTGGTGCCCCAGTTGATGGCGGAGCTGGACGCTGGGCCAGCGCCGGCCCGGGAGGCGAAGAGCCCCGTCGGCGGAGTCACGCAGCCGGAGTCATGGCGCGCATCGGTGATGGCGGCGGCGGAAGCGTATGACCAGCCGCGCGTCTCCCGCATCCTGGACCAGGTGTTGTCGGCCCTGCCGCCCCTGCGCGCGTTCGAGGACGTGCTCGTACCGGTGCAGCGCGAGGTGGGCGAGCGCTGGCACGCGGGGACGCTGTCGGTGGCGCAGGAGCATCTGGTGACACAGGTGGTGCGCGAGCGATTGGTGAGCCTGCTGCACGGCGCGCCGGAGGGAGGGCGCAGGCACGCGGTGCTGGCGTGCTTCCCGGAGGAGGAACACGAGCTGGGCCTCCTGGGAGCGGCGCTGCGGCTGCGATACGCGGGCGTGCGGGTGACGCTGCTGGGACAGCGCGTGCCGGCGGAAGGGCTGGGGGAGACGGTGGCGCGGGCGCGGCCGGACGTGGTGGGCCTGTCGGCGGTGACGAACCGGGGCGCCACGGTGTTCGAGGACGTGCTCCGGCGCTTGCGTGAGGCATTGCCGAAGGAGCTGCCTGTCTGGGTGGGCGGGCCGGCGGCCCAGGCGCACGCGGATGTCTGCGAGCGCCTGGGCGTGAAGCTGTTCCTGCGGGAGGACGACTGGACGCGGCTGACGGATTGAAGGTCAGCCGTGGGAATTGCTACTGGCAGAGCGGAGGCAGTTGGTTGGCCACCGCGATCACTCCCTGGAGTTGATCGAGCACGATGGGCAGGCCGCTCGCTGGGGCTGACGGGATGGAAGCCAGACCGGAGGTGATGCTCCCCAACTGGGTGAGAATGCTTCCCAATCCACTGTTGATGCTGCTGAGGTCCGTGCCAAGCGCCGACGGCAACAGCGGCAACGTCGCCAGATTGGACTGGGCAACCGTCGGGAGGGCATTGGTGACGCTCGATACCGCGTTGAGAATCTGCAACAGGTTGAGGGTCGCGGCGGCAGTGGACGTGTCCACGAAGGCCGTCTGCGTGGCAGCCAGCGCGTTCAGCGCCGCGGTGATGGCGAGACCCGCGGTGGAGTTCACGTTCACGCACTGCGCCTTGGCGGCGGTGGGCGCGAGGGTGAGGAACGTCGCGACGAGGACGGCGGAAATCCAATTCATTCGGAGGGTCATTGGGGGCTTCCTTCCGCTGGAAGGCGGACCACGCCACGTCCTCCGGCGACTGCGGGACGCGGTTCCACCCGCCAGCGAATCGCTGGTGGGGAGGTGTTTGCCATTGTTCGAGAGGTTGGTGCCGGAGGGTTGGGAAAGACTGCCTTCGGTCCCATGTAACGTCAATCAATGGCAGACCTTGGGGCAGGTCGCTGTCTCATGGGGGACGCGGGTGTTGGACCCTCCATACAATGCCTGTTTCCCACGGCGGCATTGTTCCACACCTGCTGGTGGCGGGCAGCCGCCGTTCCCCGTCTTTCAGTGGCTGCCTGTCTGGCGTTGATGTCTGGGTTCAGCCCGTCAACGCTTCAGCGGCCTTCGCCTGGGCGTCGATGAAACGCCCATAGTCTTCGTCCACCTGGTCCGAATAATTACAGGCGAACTCCGCGATGGCTTCGTCGAAGTGGTCGCTGCTGCCCAGGTAACCCGCGATGAGCGCGGCATCCCCGGTGCGCGCATGGGCCCGGGCCAGGGTCGCGCCGCACGCGTCCGCGTAGTCCAGGAACACAGGCGAATCCATCTTCTCCGCGTCCAGCGAGCCCTTCATGTCGCGCAACTGGCGCACATAGAAGGCGCCCATGCCCTCCACTTCCGTCCATCCGAGGAAGAGGTCGGAGAAGGCCTGCATGCGTCGCTGGCCCACCACCACGCGCTCACCCGCGCTGCCGAACTCACTGGGGCCCAGGTAGGGCTCCAGCACGGAGGCCTTGGCTTCCTTGAGCTGCAACACCAGCGGATCATTCCCTCCATTGCCTTCACACAGGACGACATAGGCTTGCAGTCCCACGCTGCCCACACCCACGACCTTGAAACCCCACTCCTTGCGCTGGTAGCGCAGACACAGGTCGCGCACCGCGCCGTCCAGGGACGCCAGGTAGCCCACGGTGAGCTGTTTGATGCGCCGCTCCAGCTCCGCGGATGAAACATCCATCTTCACCGCCGTGAGCGGGAAGAGCAGGGGCGGCTGGTAGGCCAGATGGCGTTGTCCATTGCGCTCCACGGTGAGCTTCTCCACCGCGTGCGCGCTGGTGCGCATCCTGGCCTTCTCGACGGCTTCCGCCGCGAGCTTCGCGGTGTCCTCGGATGGGGAGTGTTGCAACTGTTTCGCGTCCACACGGAGCGACCACACCTCCAGCAGGTTCTTGGTGGTCAGCTCGCGCATCATCCGGCGGTAGGACTCCACGGCCTTGCGCGCGGCCTTCCTGCCGCAGCGGCCGCCCAATCCGTTCTGTTTCGCCGCCACGACGAAGCTGGCGGCCAGGCGCTTCACGTCCCATTCGAACGGGCCGGGGAGCGTCTCGTCGAAGTCGTTGAGGTCGAAGATGAGGTTGCGCTCGGGCGTGCCGAACAGACCGAAGTTGCTCAGGTGCGCATCGCCGCAGATCTGACTGCGCAGGCCGCTGTGGGGCGTGTGGGCCAGGTCGCGCGCCATGGCGAAGGGCGTGCCTCGCAGGAAGGCGAACGGGGACTCCGACATGCGCTCGTGCCGCACGGGCACCAGCCAGGGCAGCCGGGTGGCGTCGGATTCCTTCAACTGCGCCAGCGGGTCGCGTCCCCGGAACGGCTTCCACGTGGCGTGGCTGCTGCGCGGGCAGCGCTTGCGCAGGGCCCGGCCGGCGTCCATGCGTTCGTCCACGCTGCGGAAGTCCACCTCGTGCAGCCGGGAGGGCTTGAGCTTCCTGGGTGGGCGACGAACGCGCTGCTGCTTCTGGGTGGACACGAGGGGAACCTTCGCGGCTCCCAGCTCCGATGTACCGTCCGCATCCATGGGGTGTGTGACTCCTCGGCGCGAAGGTGGGGGCGCCGGGGTCGGACGGGAAGCGTCCCGCGCTGGAAAATCATGCTGGCCGGAGGGCGGACGGGCACGGAGTGTTCACCGCTGGGCGGGGGCCACGGATGGTGTGAGGCCCCATCATTCGCGGTGCGCCGGGGAGAACGCCGGTGGGTCTCAGGCTTCTTCGTCGGGCAGGAGCGTGAGCAGAAGCGCGTCGTCGGGACCCAGCGGGCGCCATCCGGAAGGAGGCGGATGTGCGAGGAGTTCCATCATGATCCGCCTTGCGCGTTCTTGATGCGCTTCAGGGGTGTAGGAAATCCAGCCACTGAGTGCCTTGGCGACCGCGAAGCGATTCGCGTCGTCCAGTACGGCGGGCCATCCAAGGGGGAGGTCCTGGGACAACATGCGCACAAGCACATCGCGCTCGAAGCGTGTGACCTGCTTTCGCTGTTCCGCTTCGGCGAGCAACCCGCTCAACACCTGGATCCCTGCGATGTCGTCCTTGCCAAGCTCTTCAGCCAGCGCCACCAGCGATGCGGTGGGGCGGGTCGTGGCGAAAGCGGTGAGCGAAGCGAAGCCCCGCTCGCGGACCCGTTCATGCAGGCGAACCTTCCAGTTACCCAGCCAGGAACGGCCGTCGGTCATGGTCTTCCCCTGCGAGTGGAGTCCCGCTCATCCAATCCTGATCGCGAGAAAGGCGCCAGGGGCGTCGCCGGCACCTTTTGTAAGGAAGGTCTTTCAGGTTTCATGAAGTAGACTTTTTGGGTTCAATAGGTCAAGACTTCGCGTGCGGTGCCATCGCGCTCATCTTCCTGCCCCCGAGGAGTCATGCCTACGTCCACCACCCCAAGCGAAGGAGGCACCCGGCCCGCTCGCCGTCAGCCGCCGCCTACCCCCGAAGCCCCCCGTCCCCTCTTCACCGTGGGCGGCGTCCGCTACGAGGCGATTCGCGAACTGGTGCGCATGCAGACGGGAGAGCTGCTGATGCTGGCCCGTCGCTTCGCGGAGAAGGGTGACACGCTGCACGGGCTCTGCTTCGTGAGGCGACTGCCCAATCCCTCCACCTACCTGCGCCGCAAACGGCTGATGGAGGAGGTGCAGCTGGCCTTCCGCCTCAACCACCCTGGCATCGCCCAGGTCTTCCTCCGCAAGGTGCACCAGGGCGCCCTGCACGTCGTCATGGAACATGTGGACGGCCCTTCGCTGGAGACGCTGGTGAGCGCGGGTGTGGCGCGCGGCCAGCCCGTCTCGGAGGCTTTCGCCCTCTACGTGGGCGCGGAGCTGGCGGGGGCGCTGCACCATGCCCACACCCTGGCGGCGGAGGACGGCACGCCGTTGGGAATCATCCACCGCGACGTCAGCCCCCGGCACGTCTACGTGGGCGCGCAGGGCGAGGTGAAGCTGATGAACTTCGGCGCGGCCTACTCGCGGGTGGTGGGCCGGGAGGAGTCGCCCGCGAGTCTCGTCCGGGGCGACGTGGCCTATGCCTCGCCCGAGTACCTGGAGAAGCTGCGGCTGACGCCTCGCTCCGACGTCTTCAGTCTGGGGGTGCTGCTGGTGGAGTTGTTCACGGGCAAGCACCCCTTCGATGTGCAGGACGTGCCCAGGAGTCCCCCGGGGCTGATGCCGCTGCACGTCGAGATCCTCCCGTCCCTGCCGTTGACGCAAATGCGGGTGCTGCTCTCCAGCTTCGGCCCGGACGACGTCGAGGCCGCGGTGGCGAAGCTGTCGCCGGACGTGAAGGCCGTGCTTCACGCGGCCCTTCGCGCCCACCCGGAGGAGCGTTTCGCCACGGCGGCGGACCTGCACGACGTGCTGCGCGCGGTGCTCTCCCACCGCTTCCCTGGCTACGGACGCCCGGAAGCCGCCAGGGAGATGGCTCGCGTGCTGGCCGAGGGCGGCTGCATGCGTGACGCGGTGGAGTTCGGTGAGGGTGGCCTCTTCCCGGAAGGGTTGGAGGACCACGAGCTCGCGGCGCTGGCGAAGCGGAGGTAGGGCTCGGTTCAGCGCGTCAGGACGGTGGCGACGTGGAGGAGGGCTTCGAGCTTCTCCGCGTCCAGCTTGCGCGCGAGGTACAGCAACCGGCGCAGCGCGGGCAGCTCGTCTTCCCGCGCTCGCGGGCGCTGACCCTTGCGTCCACGCACCAGCGAGGTGAGGCCCAGCATGTCCTCCGGAGACACGCTCAGCTCCGTGCACAGCCGGTAGAGCGTGGGGACGCTGGGCAGCATCTTCCCTCGCTCCAGGCGACTGTAGACGGTGGAGATGAGCCCGACGCGCGGGCCGACTTCGGCCTGCGTCAGGCCCTGTTCCTCGCGGGCCGCGCGGGCGGCACTGCCGATGGTGATGGCCAGCTCTTCGTTCATGGTGCCAGTCATAATGAATCCAGTGGACCGGGTGTGAGAGGGGAACCTTCGCACGCCATGGAAGGATGTCGCATGCGAGTGGCCGGCAACCCCGAAAGAAGGACCCCTTGAGGTCGCCGCCCGCCATTCTTCCGCCCGGTGCCCAGGTGCTGGGCTACACGGTGGAGCGCCAACTGGGACAGGGCGGCTTCGGCACGGTGTACCTCGCGCGCAACGGTGAGCAGCCCTGTGCCCTGAAGCTGCTGCACCTGCCGCGCGTGGGCGAGCGGGTGAAGCGTGAAGTCACCATCCTCCTCCAATTGGGGCACCCCAATGTCGTCGGCCTCCAGGGTTTCGGCCTGTGGCCGCCAGCGGCACCACAATTCGCCATCATCGCCATGGAGTACGTGGACGGGCGCCGGCTGGACGTCTGGGCCGACGAGGAGAACCCCACGGCGCGGCAGGTGGCGCGCGTCGTACTGGACGTGGCGCTGGCCCTCGCGGCGACGCATGCGGCGGGAGTCCTGCACCGGGATGTGAAGGAGGCCAACATCATGGTGCGAGCCTCGGATGGCCTGGCCAAGCTGGTGGACTTCGGCATCGGTGACTACGAGGGCGCGCGCGGGCTGACAGAGGAACTCCTTCCTCCCGGGACGCCGGAGTACCGCGCCCCCGAGGCGTGGCGCTATTTCCGGCAGCATGCGCGCGTTCCCGGAGCCCGCTACACGGCTGGCATCTCCGACGACCTGTGGGCGCTGGGGCTCGTCCTGCACGCGTTGCTGACGGCGCGGCATCCTTTCGATGCTTTCGAAGGGGTGGGCGACGAGGGCTTCATCGAGAACGTCCTCACCCTCGAGCCACCGTCGCCACGCGAGGTGAACGCGCTCGTGCCGCAGGCTTTGAGCGACGTGTGCATGCGGCTGCTGGAGAAGTTGCCGGAGGCGCGCACGTCGAGTGCTCAAGCTGTCGCCGCGGCGCTGGAAGACGCGCTGCAGAGCGCGGACGCGACGTGGGATGTGCCGCTCTGTGATGCCTTCGGAGAGGACACCGCGACGACGGAGGGCGGCCGGGACGTCGAGGACCAGTGGATGCATGCGCCTGCACAGCGGCCACGTCGTGGGATGCGTCCTCCCGCCGAGAAGAGGCCTGAACCGCCCATGGACGCGGCTCCCGCTGCCGCATCGCCACCGCAGGGAACGACCGTGCGCGTGCCCCCGAGAACGCAACGGCCCTCTCGTGCCTGGGCGTTGCTGGCACTGGCCGTGGTGCTGCTCGCGGTGGGCGCGGTATGGGTCCGGTGGGGCGCGAGAGTTTCGGGTCCCGAGCCCACCCGTCAGGAAGTAGCGCCCACTGGCAAGCCGACTCAAGCTGAACGCGCCGCGATGCGCACCGGGCCGGAGGCCATCGCCGCGGCCGTCGCTCTCCCCGCGACGCTCCAGGAGGTTTCAGCCACCGTGACGAAGCAGACGACAGACACCCCGACCCTTCAGCTCCCGTCGAGGGCCCCGAAGAAGCTCATGCAAGTCATGGCCCGAGCGGTAAGCACGGCGGCAGCCTGCACCACATTGACGGCGTGTCCCGGTCCTCAAGTGCGCCCGGCACCTCCGCCCGAAGCGTGCCCGGTGGGTGCCGTGAAGGTCATGACGAAGCTGGGGATCGAATTGGGGCGCAGGCATAACGCGGTCTTCGAGACCGACGGCGATCCCACGGTCATCTCGGTGCGTGAGGGCCCAGGTCAAATGCTCCTGGTGGGCCGTTGGGGGGACATGCCTGACAGCACGGTATTGTCAGGCCACCTCATCGTGCGGGACCGCGTCTACGGGCGTCTGACGTGGGCGACGACGCCAAAGGGCGACAGCTTTCCCGTGTGCATGGAGGTTGTCGCGGAGGAGGGGCCGCGAGGAATGGCCCGCGAGCCTGGAGACGACTCGCCCTCCAGCGCCCGCATCTTCACGTCGGGTGGCGTAAGAGCGGTGAGTTCGTTCGAGTAGCAGGACTGCCTTGGAGCCAGCGTCGAGTGCCTTCTTCTTTCTTCGTCGTTCTCCTGGGACTCCTGTTCGCGGGTGGTGTGGCCAACGCTCAATCGGAGACCTCATCCTCCGGGCCGGGAGTGCGCCGCATTGAGTTGCTCCCGGACGATGGTCAATCCACCTCCGAAATCATGGTGAGTCCCGAGCTATCAACCGGCTTCTTCTTCGACTCCGACCTGGTGCGCGATGGTATTGAGCTGGAAGGCCGGGAGCGCTTTACGTTGGTGGACGTGGGTCAGACCACCCTCCGGTTGATGCCTTCTTCGCGTGTGATCGCTGGCGAGAAGTTCCGGCTGGTTGTGCGTTTCCGGGATGGAGCGGCTCCAGTGCGTGCCTCATTCCTCTTGCAGGTTCATCCCGCCCATGCGGAACCTCTTGTTGAGGTCTATCGCGGAAGGAGGACGATTGAGACCTACCAGCAAGAAACCCGGGAGACCCACGCGGCATTGCTGCGCTGCCAGGGCGAGAATGCGCGGTTGAGCACCGAGCACGATGCTCCTGTTGGACTGGCCGGCCTCATCTCCACGGGGGCACTGGACGAGATTGGAGTTGTCGTGAAGGTCGTAACCAAGGATGTTGTCCCGGCTGCTGGGAACGTCGTCAGAGCCAGATTTGTTAAAAGCTATCGTTCCAGCAGAAGCGTTGCCGTAGAGATCTGGCTGGCCGTGGAGGTGGGTGCTCAGCAATGGCGCGCGAGGGGAGCAGCGCTTCGAGGCAAGGCCGGAGCGGATTTGAAGGTGCTCCGCGTGTGGCAGGAGCAACCTATTCCCCTGAGAGAGCACATGCGCATCGTGGTCGAGGCAGAGGCTTCGCCAGGGGCTGCCCAAGGGGCCTTCTCGCTCAAGCTCTGGGACGAGGGCGGGCCACGGACCGTGACTTTGGACAACGTGACGTTCCCGTAGCTCCGCCGCGTCCAAGAACGGGCCTGCTCAGCCCGGGAAGGACACGTCCACCTGGACGGCGCCATCCTTGTTGAAGATGAACTGGCTGTAGTCGTAGGCGCCGCCCATGGGCAGCACCACGCAGTCGGAGACGTCCAACTGGGTGGAGGCGTTGTTCCTGAAGGTGTTGGCCAGGTTGGTCGCGAACTTCTGCGCCTTGTCCAGGATGCCGGCCTGCGGCGTGGTGGTGGTCCAGTTGAACAGCGCGTCCAGCGCGTTGAACACCCAGCCGTCGATGGTCTTGTCCACATCCGGCTCCGGTGCCTGGCCCAGCGTGATGTCCACGGTCGTCACCAGCTTGCCGTCGTTGCCGGCCTTCACCGTGATGAGCCCCGTCCACGGCTGCTGATAGCGGGCCGTCCCCAGCTTGTCCTTCAGGCCCAGGGGATACTGGCTGACCTCGATGTCCAGTTGGAACGCCCCGTTCAGCGCCACCGTGCAGCGGTCGGTCTGGCTGGTGTTGGGCTGGGTGGTGAACGCCACGCTCTCCGTGCCGAGCACGTATTGATCCAGGCCGTTGTTGACCTCGAACCACTCGCCGCGCCCGTCATTCTTGTTGCTGTTACTGCGCGCCCCCGAGCACTGGTAGATGAGCGGGGCCAGTCGCCGGATGCTCCCCGGGATGGTGGTGGCCTGCAGGATGGCGGGCAGCACCGTCGGGTGCAGGTAGCCCTCACCCAGCGTGTCCTGGCTCAGGAGCATCCGCGCCTTGGCCTCCGCGGGAGTTCCATCCGGATTCGTGGTGGCGGCCAGGGGCGCGTTGAACGCGAAGCGCGAAGCCCAGTTCGGCTCGGCGCGACCCCGGCTCATCATGCACATGTTCACGGAGCTGTAGTTCCCGTTGGCGCTGTACTGCGTGGTGCGCTCGCGCACGAGCGTGGGCACGATGCTGGCGGGATTGCCCGAGGCCTGCACCGGGTACGCCACGTCCATGTGACCCACGCCCGCGAGCCCGCTCTGGAGGGCGCTCTGCGCGGCCTGACTGAGGACCACGGCCGCGCCGCTGGCGGTGTTCACCACCCGCAGCGAGTGGAACAGCGCCGGCTGGGTCAGGTCGATGAACAGCCGGAACACGGAGTAGTGGGCCGACATCAGCGCCTGCACGTGGTCCTTCGCGTCCTGCTTCGCGAACAGCTGGGTCGGGTCGGTCACCTGTGCCTGGGACAGGTCCAGCGTCACGATGACCGTGGTGCCCGACAGGGACTGCGTCTTCTGGGCGCCGCCCTCCATGTATTGCAACGTCGCGGTGGTCAGCGGCAGGTGCACGTCCAACTGGGTCGTCTGGTTGTTGGGGACCGCGACGGTCGGATCCGCCATCGCCGACACGGCCAGTTGGGACCAGCCGTCGCTGCCGATCTTCTGGGTGAAGCCTGGAGCCGATAGCTGGTGCTTGTAATAGAACAGGGCATGCAACTGCTTGTTGATGAGGCCCACCGACAGGGCCCACACCAGGTCCCACTCATTGGGTGCGCGCGGATGGAATTGCACGGTGTAGGTGGCCGCGTGGTGGTCGCCGCTTGAATCCGTCTGAACCACATCCACGGTCGTGCACGACGAGCCCGATGTGGCGGTGTAGTGCTCCTCGTGCACGGGCCCGCTGGCGAAGTCCCAGTAGAAGGAGAGGGGGACCTTCTCGTTCCCGGTCTCCAGCGAGTAGGTCACGGTGCCCTCGGGCCCCGGGGACACCGAGTTCTTCTGCTCGATCTTGAAGCTCGTGCTGGCGCCGTCCGCGATGCTGGTGGCGGGCGCGGATCCGGAGAGCTGCCCGTCCTTGTAGTCGGGGGTGCCCCGGTCATCGATGAGGCAACCGGAGCTGTTCTTGATGGTGAGGGTCGTGGAGATGGTCACGGGCGACTCCGGGAAGGAAGGGGTGGCTCGCCGTGAAACAAGAGGTTCCTTCACGGACGCGCAGGCACCGATTGCAAGGCCAGGACCATGAGCCCCTGGCCGGGAGCACGTTCCCTGTCGGCGGTGTTCCGCGTGCTGTCGGGACGCGCCTGCGTCAGCGTGCACGCGCGCTGAACGGTGCTTGAGCACACGGCGGGTGTGAGGGCCGCCGCTCTTGTTCCCCCGCCCCCTGGAGCCCGACTCCCGTCCATCAACGCACGCGCAGGGACCCGCGGGGTTTCCACTCCGGGAGGCCCACCCCTATCGTTCATGGACCCCACCCACGACGGAGCGAACGCATGGGCAGCTACGAGGACTTCTACCGGCACTCCCTCGACCAGCCGGATGCGTTCTGGGCCGAGCAGGCCCGCCTCATCGATTGGGAGCGCCCGTTCGACCAGGTGCTCGACGCCTCGCGCCCTCCCTTCGCGCGCTGGTTCGTCGGGGGACGCACCAACCTGTGCCACAACGCGGTGGACCGGCACCTGGGCACCCGCGCGAATCAGCCCGCGCTCGTCTTCGAGTCCACCGAAACCGCTCAGCGTCACCAGTACACCTACGCGCAGCTCCACGCGGAGGTGAACCGCGTGGCGGCCATGCTGAGAGAGCTGGGCGTGGGACACGGCGACCGCGTCATCGTCTACATGCCCATGGTGCCCGAGGCGGTCTTCACGCTGCTCGCCTGCGCGCGGCTGGGTGCCATCCACTCCGTGGTGTTCGGCGGCTTCGCGGCGCACAGCCTCGCCATGCGCATCGACGACGCGCGGCCCGTGCTGCTGGTGACAGCGGACGCGGGCATGCGCTCCGGCAAGGTGGTTGCCTACAAGCCCCTGGTGGATGAGGCGCTGACGCTCGCCCGACACCCTCCCGCGCACGTGCTGGTGTTCAACCGGGGCCTCGTCCCGGGCACCGCGCTCACGCCGGGACGCGACGTGGACTTCGCCACGCTGGGGCAGAAACACGAAGGCGCCCAGGTGCCCGTGCAATGGCTGGAGTCCTCCGAGCCCAGCTACATCCTCTACACGTCCGGCACCACCGGGAAGCCCAAGGGCGTGCAGCGCGACACGGGGGGCTACGCGGTGGCCCTGGCGGCGTCCATGCGCCACATCTACACGGGACAGCCCGGCGAGGTGATGTTCACCGCCAGCGATATCGGCTGGGTGGTGGGCCACTCGTACATCGTCTACGGCCCGCTGCTCCATGGCATGACGACGGTGCTCTACGAAGGCCTGCCCACCCGGCCGGACGCCAGCATCTGGTGGCGGCTGGTGGAGGAGCACAAGGTCAGCGTGATGTTCACGTCGCCCACCGCCATCCGCGTGCTCAAGAAGCAGGACGCCTCCTTCCTGAAGCGCCACGACACCTCCCGCCTGCGCTACCTGTTCCTCGCCG
Source organism: Myxococcaceae bacterium (assembly GCA_004173515.1). Classification (GTDB taxonomy): domain Bacteria; phylum Myxococcota; class Myxococcia; order Myxococcales; family Myxococcaceae; genus Corallococcus. Next base: position 24,327 of record SECN01000018.1, read on the forward strand.
GTGAGCCGTTGGACGCGCCCACGCATGCATGGATTTCGGATGCGCTGCCCGCCACGAAGGTGTTGGACAACTACTGGCAGACAGAGACGGGCTGGCCCATCCTCGGGCCCGTTCCCGGAGTGCAGTCCCGTCCGCGCAAGCTGGGCTCCCCTGGCACGGCCATCTACGGCTACCGCGTGAAGCTGCTGGATGGGGTCAGCGGCGCGGAGGTGACGGCCCCGAACCAGAAGGGTGTGCTGGTGATCGAGCCGCCATTGCCGCCGGGGTGCCTGTCCACGGTGTGGGGCGATGACGAGCGCTTCGTCTCCACCTACTTCTCCAGCTTTGAAACACCTGTCTACAACACGTTCGACTGGGCCACGCGCGACGAGGACGGCGACTACTTCATCCTCGGGCGCACCGACGACGTCATCAACGTGGCGGGCCACCGCCTGGGCACGCGTGAAATCGAGGAGGCCATCAGCGGCCACCCGGCCATCGCGGAGGTGGCGGTGGTGGGCGTGAAGGACGACCTCAAGGGCCAGGTGGTGATGGCCTTCGCCGTGCCCAAGGACCCCAAGCGCCTGCGAAGCGACGAGGACCGCGCCGCCCTGGAGCGCGAGGTGATGGACACCGTGGATCGCACGCTGGGCGCCGTGGCCCGTCCCGCCCAGGTGCACCTGGTGGCCAACCTGCCCAAGACGCGCTCCGGCAAGCTGCTGCGCCGCAGCATCCAGGCCGTGGCCGAAGCGCGCGAGCCGGGCGACCTCACCACCATCGAGGATCCCACCGCGCTGGAAGGGATCCAGGCCGCCATGAAGCAGCGGGGACCCAAGGGGTAGTCGCGCCACCGGAAGACCGATGACGTCCGTTCCCCATCCCAGCGCAAGGTGGATATTCAGCGCCTAAACAGGATTCTTCGGATTTCTTTGAAGAAAAGTGACGCTCGTCGTTTTTCTTCCGAAGCCCTGTTGGGGAGCACCCGGGAACATGAAGTCGTGAACCCACGCCTGGTGGCGGTCGCAGCGTCGTGCCCTGTCGGGCCGGCCTCCACCCTGGCGCACCGGCGCATGCCCTGACATCGGCCCAACCTGATTCAACCCGAGTGGAGACTCCAATGATTGGTTTCAAGGTCCTGGCGCGTGGTGCGTGGATGGCGGCGCTGGGCTTCATGGTGACGGCCTGTGGTCCCGAACTGGCGGAGGCGCCGGCCGCCCCCGAGGCGCAGGAAGTGCTGGAGACGTCCCAGGGGGCGCTGACGCAGTCGGGTCAGATCTCCTCGCCGGGCGCCCGGTATACGCACTCCTACTCGACTGTCGGCGGCAAGTGCAGGTTCCAGACGACCGCGGGAACGCTGACGGACACGTACCTGTCGCTCTATGGCCCGAGCAGCACCACGACGCTCATCGCCGAGGACAACGACAGTGGCGTGGGGGCTGCTTCCTACATCCAGGCCTACCTGCATCCGGGCACCTATTACGCGACGGTCCGGGGCAACACCTCCACCCAGACCGGCACCTATCAGATCGCCATGGACTGCTACCCCGCGGTCCGCTACCGGCTTCACACCGAGGATTACGGGTGGGAGAAGTGGGTGCTGGACGGTGTGATATCTGGCACCCGGGGACTGGAGCTTCGCGCGGAGGCGATGGAGTTGTACCTGCTCAGCATGCCGGGCGTGTCCATCCACTACACGGTGCACCTGGGCGGCGTGGGGTGGACGGGTGAGTACGCCAACGGCGCCACGGCCGGAACGACGGGCCAGAGCCGTCAGATGGAAGCGGTCCGCATCTGGCTGTCAGGGGCTCCCGCCGGCTGCCAGGTCAACTACAGCGCCCACGTCGAAGGCATTGGCTGGCAGGGCACGCGCTCGGGTGGGGCCATCGCTGGAACGACGGGCGGTGGACGCCGCCTGGAAGCCCTCAAGGTCTGGCTGTCCGGCTGCTAGTCACCGCGCAGGAACAGGGGGGAGCCCTTTCGTTCAAGGGGCTCCAGCCTTCCGCTTCGGCTCGCGCTTCACGCCGGGGGCGCTGGGGTCCTTGGGCAGGTGCCGCAATCCCATCCACCCGAGCGCCGCGACATGGCGGGCCACGTTCTCCGTGGAGAACGCCTTGCCCTCCGCGGCCCACCAGTGGCCCACCTGGGTCACCATGCCGACGAGCGCGTTGGCGTAGATGGGCGCGACCTTGGAGGAATAACCCGCGCGCTCGAACTCGCTGCGGAAGACGTCCCCCACGCGCTGCGCCAGGTCGTCGATGACGCGCGTCAGACCTCGCCGCGCCACCGCCGTGGGCGAATCTCGCGTCAGCACCGCGAAGCCCGCCGGCTCCTCCTTCACGTAGCCCATGAACGCCAGCACGGCCTCCTCGAAGCGCTCCCGGGGCGTCCCCTGCGAGATGCGCTGCGACACGCGCGCCACCAGGTCGTCCATCTCCCGGTCCACGATGGCCGCGTACAGCCCCTCCTTCGCGCCGAAGTGCTCGTAGACGATGGGCTTGGAAACGCCCGCCTGCTGGGCGACCTCTTCAATCGAAGTGGCCTCGTAGCCCTTCGAGGCGAAGACCGACCGCCCGACCTCCATCAACTGGACCCGACGCTCCGCGCCCGTCAGCCGCTGCTTCTTCTTCAAGTTGACCTCGAACCTACCCACACGTAACTTACCTCCTCGAAACCTACCATTCCGTAGGGAAGACGAGGAGTCGTCACCGTCATGAAGTGCTTCGTCTTCCAGGATGATATCGCGGCCCGCGAGGTGTGTTCATGACCACGGCGGTCCTGGCGTCGGAGAAGCCGAAGCTGCGGGGCGTGCTGCACCAGTGGGCGGCGGCGTTCGCGGTGGGGGCGGGGGTGGTGTTGGTGGCGCTGGCGCCCACGCCGCGCACCGCGCTGGCTTCAGCGCTGTATTCGTTGAGCCTGGTGGGTTTGTTCACCATCAGCGCGACCTACCACCGGGTGAACTGGGCCCCCAGGGGGCGTGCGTGGATGCGGCGAATGGACCACGCGGCCATCTTCCTGCTCATCGCGGGCACGTACACCCCGGTCGCGATGCTGGGGTTGCCGGAGGAGTTGGGCAACCGGCTGATGCTCTACATCTATGTCGGGGCCCTTGTCGGCATCCTGCAATCGCTCTTCTGGGTGGGCGCGCCGAAGTTCATCACGGCGGCGCTGGCGGTCGCGGTGGGGTGGATCATGATGCCGTACTTTGGTGAGGTCTTCCGCGCGCTGGGCGCGGGTGGCGGCGGGCTCATCATCGCCGGTGGCATCGCGTACACGACGGGCGCGCTGGCGTATGCCTTCAAGCGTCCCAACCCCATCCCCGGCGTCTTCGGCTACCACGAGGTCTTCCATGCGCTGACCATCGTGGGCGCGGGCTTCCACTTCGTGCTGGTGCTCCAGATGGTGCGCGCGGCGGGGTAGGGCGGTCTCTTCAGCGCCGGTGCGGGTCGGCCGGCGGCGCCGAGGCCTCCAGCGCATGGTGCAGCAGCGCCGCCAGCAGCTCCGCGTGTCCTGAACACCGGACTTTCTGGCACGCCCGGGTCCAGTACTGCGACACGGTCTTGTAGCCAATGCCCAGCTCGCTCGCGATGGCCTTCGTCGCGAGCCCGCGTGCGGCGAAGAGCACCACCTGCGTCTCGCGCCGGCTGAGCCCGTGCACACGCGCGAAGTCCTCCACCGCGCGCGTCACCGCGACCGGTGGCGGAACGCCTCCCCTGGCGATGGGCTCCGACATGGTCCTCCCCCCTTGCCGGCGTCGCCGCCGGACAGGTCCTTTTCCCATTCCTTGCCAGGGAACCGTCGGTCGCTCAATGACTGACAGAAAATGGCTGACGTCGCCCGGTAGGACGCTCCGTTACCTGAAACACGCCTCAAGCAGCGGCACGCGAAAACAATCCTGCGCAAAAACAATGCCGCCGCGTCTCCAGGCAAGGAGTCGTGCACCATGTCGAAACTCACACAAACCCTGGCCCTGTCGGGCATCACCCTGGCGCTGCTCGCACCGGGTCCGCTCCTGGCGGCAACCTTCACCGTGACGAACACGGCGGATTCAGGGGCGGGTTCGCTCCGGGCCGCCCTCACGTCCGCGAACGCGGCGGCCGGCGCGGACACCATCACCTTCAACATCCCGGGGGCCGGCGTCCAGACCCTCGTCGTGCTCTCCGCGTTGCCCACGGTCACCGACACGGTCAACATCGACGGGACGACGCAGCCGGGCTACGCGGGCGTTCCGCTCATCGAACTGAATGGCATCGTCTCCGGCAGCTCGGCTTTCCGGTTCGTATCATCGGGCAACACCCTCCAGGGCCTCACCCTCAACCGGTTCTCCGCGGGTGTGCTCCTGGTGGGCTCTGGAGGCAACACCGTGCAGGGGTGCTACATCGGCACCGACGCCACCGGTGTCCTCGCCCAGGGCAATGGGGTAGGGATTACCGTCAGCTCATCCAATAACACCCTTGGCGGTGTGACGGCCGGTGCCCGGAATGTCATTTCCGGCAACACGGGGGATGGCATCGTGGTGACCGCCGGGGCGAGCGGCAATCGCATCCTCGGCAACTTCATCGGGACGACCGCGTCGGGCACCACGCCGCTGGGCAACGCGGATGCGGGCATCCACCTCATCGGCAGTCCGCTGACCGTCGTCGGCGGCGCCGTGGCGGGGGCTGGCAACGTCATCGCAGGCAACGGGTCGCATGGCGTGTACGTGGAAGGCGGGGCGGGTTTCACGACGGTGTATGGGAACAGCATCGGCACGAACCCCGCGGGGGCGCTGCCGCTGGGCAACGCGGGCAGTGGGGTGTTCATCGAGAACACGTCGGACACCCGGGTGGGTGGCGTGGCCGCCGGGCAGGTCAACCGCATCGCCTACAACGGGGCGCCCGGGGTCGTCGTGGTCGGGGCGACGTCGTCGCGCAACACGGTGCGAGGCAACTCCAGCAACCAGAACGTCGGTCGTGGCATCGACCTGGGCAATAACGGCATCACCTCCAACGACCTGTTCGACCCTGACACGGGGCCCAACACCCTGCAGAACACGCCGGACATCACCGCCGTTCTCAACCTGGTCACCACCACGTTGATCCAGGGGACGATGAGCAGCACGCCCTCGTCGACCTTCACGGTGGACCTCTATCGCAGCCCCAGTTGTCTGCCCGCCATCCTGGGCGAGGACGACAAGACGTATCTGGGGACCGCGACGGCGACGACCAGCTTCCTGGGGCTGGGCACCTATTCGTTCACCGTGCCGTTCGCCCTGCCCGTGCTGTCCGGGGTGACGGCCGTGGCGACGGACGCGCTGGGCAACAGCTCCGAGGCGAACATCTGCACCACGGTGCTGTGATGCGGTGAGTCCGGGCGGGTGGACCCGTGGGCGGTCCGCCCGCCTGGGATGAGGCTTGGTTCCCAGCGGGGCCTTGTGGCTAGAGTCCTGGTTGGGACGGTGACCGCTGCGGGGTTCGATGAATGTCGCTGGAATGAGAGGGTGGTTGGGGTGGCGCGGCGTGCCGGTCGTGTCGCTGCTGCTTGTGTGGGTGGGACTCGCGCTGCTGCTGCCCTTCCCAAGTGCATACGGGCACCTGTGGAGGCTGGACTACTACTTGGGGAGCATTGCCGCCGTCTTGATTGCCCTGGCGGCCCTGGGCATGCGCTTCCGGAGAGTGCGTGGCCTGGCGCGCTTCATCGCTGCTGCTTCGGTGGTGTTCGCGCTGCTCTTCTTCCAGCGGATGCGGGGCGTGAACTACCAGATGCGCTGGTTGTATCGGGTGCATGCGGTCGCCCCCCAGGCCTGTCGGGAAGCAGGCACCGTGGGTCCGCGTCACGACGAATCAGTCCAGCGGCGTGCGTTCGAACTGGCGGGTCTGCCTTTTGAGGAAGGGTATTTCCTGTCGTTGGAATGCAAGAGGAATGGCGCGGAGGTGTGGACCCTCGAGTGGTTCGACAGGGGATGGGTTCTCTCGCCCGAGGGAGAACTCTGGTAGCCGGGGGGGGGGCGTCACCGGGCCACGGCGGTCAGCGTCCGCTTGCGGCCCTTCTGCCCCAGATACGCCTCACCCCAGTGCTTCAGCGCGAGGATGACCTCGCGCAGCGTCTGGCCCTGCGCGGTGAGGCTGTACTCCACGCGCGGTGGGACTTCCGCGTAGACCTTCCGGTGCACGAGCCCGCTCGTCTCCAGCTCGCGCAGGTGCTGCGTCAGCATCCGCTGCGTCACGTCCGGGATGCACTTGCGCAGCTCCCCGAAGCGCAGCGTGCCTTCGAGCAGGTGGTAGAGGATGAGCCCCTTCCACTTGCCTCCAATCAGGTCCAACGTCGCTGACACGGGGCATCCCGCGGAGCACTCGTAGGTCTTGTGCCGGGCCATGGTTCCCTTTTCGTGCCTACCGGCCGAAATAGTGCGTACTTGTCCGCATCCACCTTCAGGACGATGTTGCCACGCAAGGAGAATCCCATGCGAGCCGTTGCCCTCTACAAGTACCTCCCCAGCGATCACCCCGAAGCCCTCGTCGACGTGGAGCTGTCCACCCCCACGCCCGGACCCGGCGACCTGCTCGTGCGCGTGCACGCGGTGTCCGTCAATCCGGTGGACACCAAGGTGCGTGCCCCCAAGGAGAAGGTGGAGACCGAGCCCCGTGTGCTCGGCTGGGATGCCGCCGGTGTCGTGGAGGCCGTGGGCGCCGACGTGAAGCGCTTCCGCCCCGGCGACGAGGTCTACTACGCGGGCTCCATCGCCCGGCCGGGCACCAACTCCGAACTGCACGTCGTGGATGCGCGCATCGTCGGCCGCAAGCCCCGGAGCCTGTCGTTCGCCCAGGCCGCCGCGCTGCCCCTCACCGCCATCACCGCCTGGGAACTGCTGTTCGAACGGCTCGGCGTCTCCCGTGAGAAGGGCGGAGCGAAGGACGCCGTGCTCATCGTGGGCGGCGCGGGCGGCGTGGGCTCGCTGGCCACCCAGCTTGCCCGTCAGCTCACGGGCCTCACCGTCATCGCCACCGCGTCGCGTCCGGAGACCGTGGCGTGGTGCACCGCGCAGGGCGCCCACCACGTGGTGGACCACCGGCAGCCCCTGGCGAAGCAGGTCCTGGCGGTGGTGCCGGAGGGCGTCCGCTACGTCCTGGCCCTGACCGCGACGGAGCAACACTTCCCGCAGCTCGTGGAGGCGATGGCGCCCTTCGGGCACCTGGGCATCATCGACGACCCCCAGTCTCCGCTCGATGTGTCCGCGATGAAGCGCAAGAGCCTGGCGCTCCACTGGGAGCTCATGTTCACCCGCTCGCTCTTCAACGCGGATCCGCTCTCCCAGCAGCGGCTGCTCGACGCCGTGGCGGACCTGGTGGACGCGGGCACCGTCAAGACCACGATGGCGCAGGACTTCGGTCGCATCACCGCCGCCAACCTGCGGCGCGCGCACGCGGCCGTGGAGACCGGCCGCACCGTGGGGAAGATCGTCCTCAGCGGCTTCCCCTGAGCCACGCGACGCGAGGACCGGTCGGGCGAGCGGCCAGCCTTGCCTTGGCAACGCCCGCCTGCCCCGTCGCGGGGTGTGGGGGCGGTGCACATCTTCGCCGTGCGGTGACCGGGCCCTGGCGAGGTGTGGACGATGAAGAAGACGGTGGCGGACCAGTTCGCGGAGACCCTGGCGCTCGCGGGGGTGAAGCGCATCTACGGTGTGGTGGGCGACAGCCTGAACGCCCTCACCGAGGCCCTGCGCAAGCGCGGTGACATCGAGTGGGTCCACATGCGCAACGAGGAGGCCGCGGCCTTCGCGGCGGGCGCGGAGGCGCACCTGACCGGGCAGCTCGCCGTGTGCGCCGGAAGCTGCGGCCCCGGCAACCTGCACCTCATCAACGGCCTCTATGACTGTCACCGCAGCCGGGTGCCGGTGCTGGCCATCGCGGCGCAGATTCCGTCCTCGGAGCTGGGCACCGGCTACTTCCAGGAGACGCATCCGGAGTCGCTCTTCCGCGAGTGCAGCCACTACTGCGAACTGGTCTCCGCGGCCAACCAGATGCAACGCACGTCGGAGATCGCCATCCGCAACGCCGTGGGCAAGCGGGGCGTGTCCGTGGTGGTGCTCCCCGGCGACGTCGCGCTCCAGAAGGCGGAGGACGCGCGCGCTCCCACGCCTGAATCCCTGTCGATGTCCCCCTCCCAGGTGACGCCCTCCGCCGAGCAGGTGCAGCGGATGGCCTCGCTGCTCAACAGCGGGGCGCGCGTGACGCTGCTGTGCGGCGCGGGGTGCGAAGGCGCGGGAGCGCAGGTGGTGGAGCTGGCGCGCAAGCTCCAGGCCCCCGTCGTCTCCGCGCTCCGGGGCAAGGAGTTCGTGGAGAAGGACAACCCACACTTCGTGGGGCTCACGGGCCTCATCGGCTACGCGTCCGGCTATTGGGCGATGATCGACTGCGACGTGCTCCTGATGCTGGGCACGGACTTCCCCTACCGGCAGTTCTATCCGGACGCGGCGGACACCCACATCATCCAGGTGGACCTGCGCGCGGAGAACATCGGCAAGCGCACGCGGGTGGACCTGGGCGTGGTGGGCAGCGTTGCGGCCACGGTGCAGGCGCTGCTGCCCTCCATCGAGGTGAAGCAGGACACGAAGCACCTGGAGCGCGCCCTGGCGCACTACCGCAAGACGCGCGAGGAACTGGACGGACTGGGCCGGGGCACGGTGGGGCGCAAACCCATCCATCCGCCGCAGGTGGCCCGCGCGTTCGACCTCCAGGCGTCCGACAGCGCCATCTTCACCTGTGACGTGGGCCTGCCCACGGTGTGGGCCGCGCGCTACGCGACGATGAAGGGCCAGCGGCGGCTGGTGGGCTCCTTCAACCACGGCTCCATGGCCAGCGCGCTGGCGCAGGCCATTGGCGCGCAGAAGGCCTTCCCGGACCGGCAGGTCGTCTGCTTCTCCGGCGACGGCGGCTTCACGATGTTGATGGGCGACTTCATCAGCCTCGTGCAGTTGGAGCTGCCCATCAAGGTCGTGGTGTTCAACAACAGCTCGCTGGGCTTCGTGGCGATGGAGCAGCAGGTGGGCGGCATGCTTGATGTGGGCACCTCCCTGCGCAATCCCGACTTCGCGAAGCTGGCGGAGGCCGTGGGCATCAAGGGCCTGCGCGTGGAGGACCCGGGGGATGTGGATGCGGCCGTGCAACAGGCGCTCGCGACGCCGGGCCCGGTGCTGGTGGACGCCGTGGTCAGCAAGGCGGAGCTGGTGATGCCGCCGAGGATCACCGCCTCCATGGCCGCGGGCTTCACCCTCTTCGGTGTGAAGGCCCTGCTCAACGGCCGCACCACGGAGGTGCTGGAGCTGGCGCGCACCAACCTCTGGAGGTGAGGCCCTGGGGGAAAAGCCCTGGGGTTTCCAGGGGTTGGGTGCTTCGGCGTCGGGGGGCGGAAAAAAGAATCAGGGCCGCGAATCCATTCGCCCGGTGGTTGCCTCTTATCGTGCGAAGGGGATTTTCCCCGCGCCGCACGAGGTCCGAAGAAGCGCCATGGATTCGCCCACCGCCCCCAACGCGATGCTGCTCGCGGCCCATGCCGGGGACCGCGACGCGATGGTCCAGCTGCTCCAGGTCTACCGCCCGAACCTCCGGCGCTACGCGCAGCAGCGCTGCCTCATCAGCGACGTGGACGACGCGGTCCAGGAAGCGCTGCTGGTGATGGCGCGCCACCTGGGCGCGGTGCGCAAGCTGGCGTCGTTCTCCGGTTGGATGTTCAAGGTGGTGCAGCGCGAGTGCCGCCGGCTGGGCCGCGTGGCCTTCAAGCAGGACCCTTACGAGGAGGCGCTCGTCGACCAGTGGATGGCCGCGCACACGCCGGACTCGCTGCGGCTGGACCTGGCGTCGGCGCTGGAGTCGCTGCCCCCGCACTACGTGCAGGTCGTGTTGCTGCGTGACTTCGAAGAGCTGTCCATCCGCGAGATTGGCGAGCGCCTGGAGCTGGATGTGCCCGCGGTGAAGAGCCGCCTGCACCGCGCCCGCGTGATGATTCGCGAATACCTGCTGGCCTGATTTCCCACCCCCTTGCTGTCCGGAGTCCTCCCATGGCGAACCCCATGTCCCTGCTTGGCATCCTCCACACCGTGGTCAGCCTGCCCCCCATCGTCTTCGGCGTCTGGGGCTTCGTGCGCGACGGCCGCATCGACCCCACCCACCGCGTGGGAAAGGCCTACGTCGTCAGCATGGTGACGTCGGTGGTGACCTCCTTCGGCCTGTCCAGCACGGGCGGCTTCAACCCGGGCCATGGGCTGGGGCTGCTCGCGCTGCTGCTGATGGCGCTGGGGGCGCTGGCTCCCCGGCCGGCGGATGGACGCGCCACGACCTACCTGCGGATGCTGACCTACTCGGCCAGCTTCATGGTGCTGCTGGTGCCGGGCATCAATGAGACGCTGACCCGCCTGCCCGCGGGGCAGCCCCTGGCGGACAGCCCCCAGCACCCGCTGGTGCAGTCCGCGCTGGCGGCCCTGCTGGTGGCGTTCCTCTCCGGGGCCACGTACCAGGTGGTGAAGCTGCGCGGTCAGCTCCGGCCCCAGGTGTCACCCCAGGCGTGAGGTGGGGGGCTCGGCGAAAAAAGCGGGGGGTGTGTCGATCGGCGGGCGCTTCGTTCGACGTAGAGGTAGAGGCAGGACCTCGAATCCACCCTGCGGCACGCCGCCAGGAGCACCCCCATGGGAACCGCCACGCCTTCCAGCATCGACGCAGTGGAAGCACCGCCGAAGAAGTCGCTGACCCGCTTCCTGCCCACCGTGGGCCGTGTGTTGATGGGAGCGCTCTTCCTCTTCGCGGGCCTGAATGGCTTCTTCAACTTCGTGCCGCCGCCCGCGAAGCTCCCCCCGGAAGGGGCCATGGCCTTCAGCAAGGCGATGATGGACACCGGCTACCTGTTCAAGCTGGTGAAGGGCACGGAGGTGCTGGTGGCGGTGCTGCTCCTGACCAACCGCTTCGTGCCCCTGGCGCTGGCGCTCATCGCCCCGGTGCTCGTCAACATCTTCCTGTTCCACGCGTTCCTGGCGCCGGAAGGCGTGGGGCTCGCGGTGGTGCTGCTGGCCATCGAAATCTCCCTGGCCTGGTCGTACCGGGCGGCGTACCGCCCGATGCTCGCGATGCGCGCTACGCCAGGCGCTTCAGGTCGATGACGAAGCGGTACTTCACGTCGCCCTTCTGAAGCCGCTCGAAGGCGTCGTTGATGCCTTGAATGGGGATCAGCTCGATGTCGGAGACGATGCCGTGCTCGCCGCAGAAGTCGAGCATCGCCTGCGTCTCCGGCAGACCGCCCGAGCCCGAGCCGGAGAAGCTCGCGCGCCGGGACAGGAGCGAGACGGCGGAGACCTCCAGCGGCTTCGCCGGGAACCCCACCAGGACCAGGTGCCCGTCGCGCCTCAACAGCTCCAGGTAGGCGTTGACGTCGTGGTTCGCGGAGACGGTGTCCAGGATGAAGTCCAGCTTGCCCGCCTGGGCGGCCATCTCCTCCGGCTTCGACGACACCACCACCTCGTGCGCCCCCAACCGGAACGCGTCCTGCTTCTTCCGGTCGGTGTGGCTGAACACCACGACGTGCGCGCCCAGCGCCCGCGCGAACTTCACCCCCATGTGGCCCAGACCGCCCAGCCCCACCACGCCCACCCGGTGGCCGGGTCCAACCTTCCAGTGGCGCAGCGGTGAGTACGTGGTGATGCCCGCGCACAGCAGCGGCGCGACGGCCGCCGGATCCAGGTTCGCGGGGACCTTCAGGGCGAAGTGCTCATCCACCACGAGGGTGTCCGAGTAGCCGCCCTGGGTGACCGTCTTCCCATCCTTCTCCCTGCCTCCGTACGTCAGGACGCCGCTGACCTTGCAGTACTGCTCCAGGCCGTCCGTGCAGTCCGCGCAGGTGCGGCAGGAGTCCACCATGGTGCCGACCCCCGCCAGGTCGCCTGCCTTCAGCTTCGTCACGTCGCGGCCCACGCGGACCACCCGGCCCACGATTTCGTGTCCCGGCACGAGGGGGTAGGGCGAAATCCCCCAGTCGTTGTGGGCCATGTGCAGGTCGGTGTGGCAGACGCCGCAGTAGAGGACTTCAAGCTGCACATCGCGCGGGCCGGGCTCCCGTCGCTCGAACTGGAACGGGGTGAGCGGCGAGCGGGCATCCTGGGCGGCATAGCCGCGAGCGGTAATCATGGGGCGTGGCTCCTGGGGGTTGTTCCGGAAGGGATGCCATCAAGGATGGGCGCCGCCGCGCTCGCGCGAAACAGACGGAATCTGGATAAAGTATGTAGGAAAGCTTCCGAATGGCCTTCACGCCCCTCAATGCCCTGAACGCCTTCCTGGTGGTGGGCCGCCGTCGCAGCTTCGCCGCCGCCGCCAACGAGCTGGGCATCTCCCCGTCCGCGCTCAGCCAGTCGGTGCGTCAGTTGGAGGCGCGGCTGGGGGTGCCGCTGCTCACCCGGACGACGCGGAGCGTGTCGCTGACGGACGCGGGCCAGCGCCTGCTGGAGCGCGCCGGGCCTTCCGTGGAGCACGCCCTGGAGGCGCTGCGGACGGCCACCGCCAGCGCGGGCGAGGTGACAGGACGGGTGCGCCTGTCCGTGCCCACCATCGCCCTGTCCACCGTCGTCACGCCCATCCTGATGCGCTTCGCCGTGCGCTACCCGCGCGTGGAGGTGGAGCTGCGCGTGGAGGACCGCTTCGTGGACATCGTCGCGGAAGGGCTGGACGCCGGCATCCGCCCGGTGGAGGCCCTGGAGCGGGACATGGTGCAGGTGCGGCTGTCGAAGCGCTACCGCTTCGTGGTGGTGGGCTCGCCCGCGTACCTCAAGCGCAAGGGCATCCCCCAGCGCCCGGAGGAGCTGCTGGAGCACGACTGCTTGAACATCCTCATGCCCTCCTCGGGCGTGAGGTACGCGTGGGAGCTGGAGCGCGGCAAGAAGACCTGGCGCATCCCGGTCCGGGGGCCGCTGCTCTGCACCCATGAGGCGACGCTCATCTCCATGGCGGAGGCGGGGCTCGCGTTGATGTATGCCTTTGAACCGACAGTGATGCCGAACCTGAAGCGCGGCACCCTGCGGTGTGTCCTGGAGCCCTACGCGGCGACGGTGGACGGACTCTTCCTCTACTTCCCCAGCCGCGCGCAGGTGTCACCCGCGTTCCGCGCCTTCCTGGACGTGGCCCGCGAGGTGACGGCCGAACGGCCCTGACGTCAGTCGCGCGGCGGCACGCGGCGGCGGTCCACGACGCCCGTGTGGATGTCCTCCGCGCCCGACGCCTTCAGGCTCGCCAGGGGAATGGTGGCGGGGACGCCCGCCCACGCGCCCAGCCGCTCCAGGGCCACGGCGCGGTCCGCCTCGGGCAGGGCCCGGATGCTGGAGCCGTGGTTGCCGTCGGGCACGTAGAACCGGTACGAGTCATTGCGCGAGCGCACGTCGAACGCGCCCGTGGACCAGGGGTCGTTCGCTCCGTACACGAAGAGGATGCGCTGCCCGAACGCCTTCACCCAGCCTTCCACGAGCGGCATCGCGAAGGGGTTGAACGGGTAGGGCTTCATGTCGAAGGGCACGAGCGTCCTCGGGTCGTACTGGCGGGGGTAGCGCAGGACGCCGCGCAGGTGGCGCTCCTCGGACGCGTAGCTGCCCAGCTGCGTGCCCGCCTGGAAGTCATAGGCCGCGTAGTAGTCCAGGTCGGAGTCGCTCATGTAGGAGAGCCCGACGACGCCATCCAGGAAGTCCACCAGCGTCTCCGCGCTCGAGCCCGACGCGGGGATCTCCGGGCACAGCGACGCGTCGCCGTACTGCCAGAACGCGAAGGCGAACTCGAGCAGGGTGAACTCCAGCGCCTTGTCGTTGCCGAGCAGGTGGAAGGTCAGCCCCTGCGCGGAGGTGCGCGCGGCGAAGACGGCGGCCGTCTCCGCGCGCCGCTCCAGCACTTCGCGCTGGAAGCCGCGGATCCGCTCACGACACTCGGGCGTGCCCAGCTTGCCCAGGAACGACACGTAGCGCGGATCCTGCGTCCCGTAGCTGTTGGGCGTGACGTAGGCCACCGTGGCGTCCACGTCGTTCGGGTAGAAGGCCCGGTGGTACACGGACGTCATGCCGCCCTTGCTGGCGCCGGTGCTGATCCACTTGCCGGCGAAGAGCGGCTTGAACGCCTGGATGATGCGGTGGTGGTCCGCCGCGGCCTGCTCGATGCTGAGCAGCTTCCAGTTCGCGGGGTCGGGCCGGGAGGGTTCAAAGAAGCGGTGCTCCACCAGCAGCTGGTTGGCCCCGAGCAGCGCCGTGGGCTCCAGTCGGGTGGACCGCGTGCTGATGCCGTAGCCGCTGCTGCCCAGCACCATGGGCGCCTCCGCGTTCACGAAGCGCAGCGTCATCCGCTGCTGGAACCGGACCCCTTCCGGGTGCCGGTGGTCCGCGGGCTGATCATAGTTGAGCACGAAGTGCCGCACGCCCGGTGCCGGGGGCGGCGCCTCGCTCACCACCGTGAGGCCCGGGATGGCGTGCAACGCGGTGAGGATGTCGCCCGGCACCGCGTCCTGGAGGAGCGGCTGCGGGCTGGCGACGGCTTCGGAGGCCGCGGGGAGCAGCTCGTCGGAAGCGACCTCGGTGCCACCACAGGCCTGGAGTCCCAGGGCGAGCGCGGCCGCGAGAATCGAGGGACGACGGAAGAATCGAGTCATGTGTGCAAGTCCTCCTCGGGGGAACAGCCGGCGGACGATGCCGGGTTCGTATTCCATGCAGAAGGACGTCCCAGGTGTGTCCGGGCAATGCTTGCTCACGGCAACATCAACCTTCGCGCAGCAGCGGCTTGCCTTGACACAGGCGCTTCGCGAGGTCTGGGTAGGGCAAGGGCCTGCCCTGCTCCGCGTCCCAGGCCTGCGCATGCAGCACCTTGCCCAGCGCCTCCGCGATGCGACTGGAGTGCCCGGCGAGGTGCGGGTCCGCGCGCACCGCGTCCACGGCCTCCGCCCGGTCGTCGGCCACCACCACGCGTGCCGTCAGGCGGTCTGCGTAGGTGGAGTGGTCGTTGTAATAGGTCCACGCCACGCCCTTCACGGTGATGCCCTCCAGTGACACCAGCTCGCCGTGGAAGAGCAGGTTGTCCGCCGTGAGCGCGCCACCGACGAAGAGCAGGGCGTAGTCGAAGCCCTCGTTGACGATGTTGCCCTCCACCACCAGGTCGCCCGCGACGAGCAGGCGGGACTGCTCATCGAGGATGAGGTGGCCCTTCACGTGGACGCGGCCCTCCTCGAAGCGCAGGGCCTGGCCCTCGGAGAGCCTCAGGTCTCCGTCCACCTGACGGACGGTGGGCGTGGGCGCCAGCGTGGCCTTGAGTCGGGCCCGCTTCTCAGCCGTGCCACACACGTCGTGGAGCGAGGACTGCTCAAGCAGTGTCTGGAGGGGGGACATGGCGGATAGCTAGCATTTCCGACGCTCGTGCCGAAGGGAGTCGAACCGCCGCGAGCGCGGCCCCCTGGGGCTGGATTAGAAATCCCCCACCATGAACGTCTACGAGATTCGCGGTGCCTTCGGCCTGGACAACCTGGTGCGCGCGGAGCGCCCGGACCCCACGCCCGGTCCCTTCCAGGTGCGCGTGCGGGTGAAGGCCACGAGCCTCAACTCGCGCGACCTGATGATGGTGGAGGGCCGCTACAACCCTCGTCAGAAGCTGCCGCTGGTGCCCAACTCCGACGGCGCGGGCGTGGTGGACGCGGTGGGCCCGGGCGTCACGCGCGTGAAGCCCGGCGACCGGGTGATGACCCTCTTCGCGCAGGCGTGGCAGTCCGGGGGGCCCAGCAAGGCCGTCGTCGCGAGCACGCTGGGCGGACCGCTGGACGGGGCGCTCGCGGACACGCTGCTGCTGCACGAGGACGGCGTGGTGCTCACGCCCGCGCACCTGTCGGACGTGGAGGCCGCCACGCTGCCGTGCGCGGCGGTGACGGCGTGGAGCGCGCTCATCACGCAGGGCCACCTCCAGGCCGGCGACACCGTGCTCCTCCAGGGCACAGGTGGCGTGTCCATCTTCGCGCTCCAGATTGCCCTGATGCACGGCGCGCACGTCATCATCACCTCCAGCCGCGACGACAAGCTGGAGCGCGCGCTGAAGATGGGCGCGCACGAAGGCATCAACTACTCGACCACGCCGGACTGGGAGAAGGCGGCGCGCACGCTCACCGGCGGCGTGGGCGTGGACCACGTGGTGGAGGTGGGCGGCGCGGGCACCTTCGAGCGCTCGCTCAAGGCGGTGCGCGTAGGCGGCACCGTGTCCCTCATCGGCGTGCTGTCCGGGGGCGGGGGCGCGGTGTCGCTCATCCCCATCCTGATGCAGAACCTGCGCGTGCAGGGCGTCTTCGTGGGCCACCGTCAGTCCTTCGAGGCCCTCAACCGCGCGTTCGCGCTGCACGACATCCACCCGGTGGTGGACCGCGTGTTCCCCTTCGCGGAAGCCCGCGCCGCCTTCGAACACCTGAAGAGCGGCGCGCACTTCGGCAAGGTCGTCATCCAGGTGGGCTGACCCACGCGAAGTGGAAGTGCGCCTCCAGCGTGGCGGCGGTGGCCGTCTTCGGCAGCGCGGGAAAGGGCGCCGCCTTCTTCACCGCGGCGAGCGCGGCGGCGTCCCACGCCTTGGAGCCGGATTCGGTGAGGATGGCGGTGGAGACCAGCCTGCCGTCCTTGTCGAGGATGGCCTGGACGATGGTCTTCTTCCCCAGCGCCGGGGTCCCCTTGGGTCCCGGCTGCTTCCAGTGTTTCGCGACGCGCTGGAAGGTCTGCTGTTGGTAGGTGGGGCTGTCCACCGTGCCCTGGAAGTAGGTCTGCAACTGGGGGCTGCCGCTCGCGGCCAGCGCCCCGGAGGCAAGGGCCAGCGCGAGCACCGCCACTGCGGGAGTCGGGATGCGGAGCATGGGGCGAATATAGGCCCCGCTCAGCTCCGGGGCTCGGGGGCCTTGGGGGCCTTCACGGCGGTCTTGTCGCCCGACCACGTCAGGTCGTACACGGCCGCGTCGCCCGCGCTGCGCATCAGCACGACGGATGGATTCTTCGCGCCGCTCATCTCCAGGCCCGCGGCGAACAGGCCCCGGTAGAAGCCCGCCACCACCACCGGCCGGCAGGTGAGCACGTAGCGCGTGGGGCCCGTCTGCTCCAGCCGCGCCTCCAGGTAGTTGGTGCCCGTGCGCAGGTTGCGCGTCATCCGCTCCAGCATCCGGTGCGGCGGCTCGTCCAACTGGTCACCCAGGGCGCGAATCAGCCCTTCGAAGCTCTGCTGGAAGACGAGGCGTTCGGTCCCTGGCATGTGTTGCCACGCTACCCGTGAGACCCGGGTTTTCTCAACCCGTGAGGTTCCCTGGGTTCAGGAACTTTTCGGGGATTGTTTGAAAACGCGGTGCGCCACCCGGTTCGACGGGTCGGTCGACACGGCTTCGACGCGTCGAAGGGGGCCGTGCGGGCGCGGCGCGGTGGGGCTCCCGAGGGAGGGGCTGCTGGCATCGCGGTTGCTCTAGGGCTGGGGGTCACCTTCCAACACAGGAGCAACACCATGGGCGTCGCCAACGTGCTGTTCGTCGTCAACAACTCCAGCGGTGCCAACTGGCTGCCGGGCACTCCGACCATCGACCACGGCTACATCAGCCCGTCCACGTTGCCCAACGTGACGACGGCGAGCGGGGCGCAGAACCTGTTCTCGGCGCTGCCCAACTGGGGGCTCATGGGCGACGAGGGCGCCGTGACGTACACGTGCGGTGCGAGCCCGACCACGGATCAGTTCCAGCTGTGGTGGGACAACCGCTGGTCGCACGCGTCCGGGCCGGGCGTCAAAGCGCAGAGCGCCAACTACACCATCGGCTCCACGGTGTCGTTCAACGGGAGCACGGCGACCTACACCGTCACGGTGACCCTGACGCCGAAGACGGCCCAGCGCTGAGGGCCGTGGGCGGGTGCGGTAGATTGCGGAGTCATGCCGCACGACCCCCTCGCTGATGTCTCCACGGCCGCGATGCAGGAGCGCGGCGGCGCGGGGCGCGCACCCCGTGTCGTCCCCGCGCTGACGGTGGTGTCCCATCCGATGCCTCGGCGGGTGGGCGCCCGGCTGCTGCTGGACGCGGTGGCGGCGGGGCGCACGGTGGCGCTGTCGCGCAACGCGCCGGACTTCGTGGCGCCCGGAGGTTCGCTGGGGCTGCCGCTGTCGGATCCATTCATCAGTCGCAAGCCCCTGGAGTGGAAGCCGGCCCCGGACGGCGGCGTGCGGCTGGTGGTGCCGGAGGACGGCACGCACGTGGCGCTCGCGGGCGTGCCGCTCCAGGGGGAGCACGACTTCGGGCCGCGTGCGCTGGCGGAGGGCGTGGCGCTGGAGCTGGCGGGCCGCGTGGTGGTGCTGCTGCACGCGGTGGAGCTGGACGGGGAGGGCGCGGCGGACACGCTGGGCATGGTGGGGGAGAGCACGGGCCTGAGGAAGCTGCGCCGGCACATCGAGCGCGTGGCGGACCTGGACGTGTCGGTGCTCATCCGGGGGGAGACGGGCACGGGCAAGGAGCTGGTGGCGCAGGCCATCCACCAACGCGGGCCGCGCCGGGCCGGGCGTTTCCTGAGCGTCAACCTGGGCGCCATTCCGAAGGAGCTGGCGGCGGCGGAGCTGTTCGGTGCGCACAAGGGGGCGTACTCGGGGGCGACGCGCGACCGCGAGGGCTTCTTCCGCGCCGCGCACGGCGGCACCCTGTTCCTGGACGAGGTGGGCGAGGCCCCGCCCGAGGTGCAGGTGATGCTCTTGCGCGTGCTGGAGACGGGCGAGCTGTACCCGGTGGGCGCGAGCAGCCCGGTGACGGTGGACGTGCGCCTCATCGCCGCGACGGACGCGCACCTGGAGGAACAGATTCGCGACGGGCGCTTCAAGGCGCCGCTGCTGCACCGGCTGGCGGGCTACGACCTGCGCGTGCCGCCCCTGCGTGAGCGACGCGAGGACATTGGACGGTTGTTCTTCCACTTCGCGCGCGAGGAGCTGGCGGCCCTGGGCGACGCGGCGAGGCTGGACACGGAGGATCCGCACGCGGAGCCGTGGCTGCCCGCGTCGCTGGCGTCGCGGCTGGTGCGCGCGGCGTGGCCGGGCAACATCCGGCAGCTTCGCAACCTGACGCGGCAGTTGGTCATCGGGAGCCGGGGACAGGCGCGGCTGCAATCGGACTCACAGCTCGATGAGGCCCTGGGCGCTCCGGATCCGGTCGTGCCTGTCGTCGCGGCCGTGAAGGCACCGGAAGCCCGCGAGCCGGCCGTGCCCCGGCGCAAGCCCTCGCAGGTGACGGAGGTGGAGCTGCTGGCCGCGCTGAGGGAGAGCGCGTGGGACCTGAAGGCGGCGGCGGATGCGTTGGGGATTCCCCGGCCGTCCGTCTATGACCTCATCGACAAGAGCCCGAACCTGCGCACGGCGGGGGACCTGGGCGCGGACGAAATCACCCGCTGCTTCGAGGCGTACGGTGGTGACCTGGACGCGATGGTGCGCGCGCTGGAGGTGTCGAAGCGCGCGCTGGGGCGCCGGTTGAAGGAGCTGGGATTGGTGGCGAAGACATGAGCGATACCTCACGCAAACCGATGGACGCTGCGGCGCGGATGGCTCGCGCCCGGGTCTCGCTGGATGGCGTGTCCGTCGGGGATGCCTTTGGCGAACGCTTCTTCGGGCCGCATGAGTTGGTGCAGCCCTGGGTGGAGCAGCGTGCCGTGCCCCGCGCACCGTGGGCGTACACCGACGACACGGAGATGACGCTGTCCATCGTCCAGGCGCTGGAAGAGCACGGCCGGGTGGACCAGGACGTGCTCGCCAGCCTCTTCGCGAAGCGCTACCGCCGCGACAAGAACCGGGGCTATGGCGGCACCGCGCACGACATCCTGTGGAAGCTGGGGCTCGGGCTGCCGTGGCGTGAGGTGTCCGCGGAGGTCTTCGAGGGCCAGGGCTCCATGGGCAACGGGGCGGCGATGCGCGCGGCGCCCCTGGGGGCGTACTTCGCGGAAGACATGGCCCGGGTGGTGTCCGAGGCGCGCGCGTCGGCGGAGGTGACGCACATGCACCCGGAGGGGCAGGCGGGCGCCATCGCCATCGCGGTCGCCGCCGCGTGGGCCTGCCAGGGGCCGGAAGCCCGAGGCTCCGCGATGGACCTCTTCGACACGGTGTTGGACTGCACGCCCGCCGGAACCACGCGTCAGGGATTGGAGAAGGCCCGGGCCTGGCTGCTGGACACCAGCCCTTCCTCGGCGGCGCGCACGCTGGGCAGCGGGCAGAAGGTCCTCTCCGAGGACACCGTGCCCTTCGCCGTGTGGTGCGCGGCGAGGCACCTGGATTCCTTCGAGGAGGCCCTCTGGTGCACGGTGGCTGGCTTTGGAGACCGTGACACCACCTGCGCCATGGTGGGAGGAATCGTCGCCCTGAGCGCGGGGCCTTCCTCCATCCCCGCGCCGTGGCTCGCTGCTCGGGAGCCCCTGCGCCGACGGGTGTGACGCCGCGTCCGGGCGACCTACCTGGAAGCCAGGTCCACCTTCTGGCCCATGGCGCCAATCTCCAGGCTTGTCACCTGCGCACGGGGCGGCCCCACCACGGGGATGATGAACCACTCCGCGTTCATCAGGGCCTGGGGCCCGCGCAGCGACGCGCCTGGATCCAGCACGCGCTCCACGCTGCCGTCGGGACCGTGGAAGGCGACGCGCAACTGCCGGAGCGGACCTCGGCATCGGACGTAGAAGGCGTAGCGGCTGCGGTCGCTTCCCGCGCTGCCGGACGCGAACCCGAGCACCTCCATGGAGCCCTCGCGCAGGGACAGGGGCGTGATGCCGTCGGGCAGCGGCGCGGGGTTGGGCAGCGGCGCATCCAAATCATAGGCGCGCAGCGCGGCCTGGAGCGGCACGCCGGGCACGGGTGTGTAGCGCTCCGCCAGGGGCGAGACGAGGTAGGGGTGGTAGCCGCGCTCGTGGGCCAGGGCCACGTCCGGAGCCCGCCGGTACGCCATCCGACCGCTCCAGAACATGAGGCTCAGCGTCTCGAAGGTGAGCGGCGGATCCGAGTCCAACGAGGAGAAGATGACGCTGCGCTTCGGCGTGGCCCGGGCCAGCGCGCGCCCCACCTCGCGTGAATGGGTGACGTACAGCTCCTCCACATGCTCGGCCTGATAGCGCGTCTTCTCCACGGGCAGGGTGATGGCCAGATGCCACGCGAGCACCGCCGACGCCACCAGTCCCAGCCCCAATGACATCCACTCGGGCTTGCGCAGCAGCCGCCAGACCGTCGCGGTGATGGCCGCCGCGAAGAAGGCCAGGACCAGGCCCTCCGCGAGCCCTGGCAGCGACCGCGTCTGCTCCAGGGCCGTTGGAAGCTCCGCGCGCACCCGGGCCAGCGTGGGCAGTTTCTCCATGGCCCAGGGCGTGACGAGCCCCGCCAGCAACACGGCCGCGAGCGTGGGATGCCGCTTCGCGTCCGAACCGGCGATGGCCAGCGCGGCGAGGACGGCGGGCACCGCCCCCCAGGCGATGGCCGGCACCTTCACCGTGCCCAGCGAGAGCACGAGCCACGTCGCCCCCACCCACAGCGCGAGCCCCACCGTCTCCAGCTCCCGCTGCTTCACGGCGCGCACCAGGAGCCAGCAGAAGGCCAGCAGGGGCAGCACGTTCGGCAGGGGTTGCATGCTCGTGCGGTTGACCTCGTTGAGGACCGCGTCCACGGGGCGGTGCCACGGCCCCACGTCCACGGTCGGATCCTTGAAGAGGTGCGCCTTCGTGATGCGCGCCTCCAGGTCGTGCAGCTCCGGCCAACGCTTCGCGGAGTAGAGGCTCCACGGCGCCGCCACCACCCCGGCCGCGACCATCATGGCCACCACCGTGCCCAGCCTCGGGCCTGGGCAGAAGCGCAGCCGGCTCAAGGCCCACAGCGTCGCGGCCACGCCCAGCGGCGTCAGCGCGAGCCCGGTCTTGCAAAGGAAGCCCAGCCCCACCACCGCGCCCGCAGCCAGCCCCCACTTCCAGGAGTCCTCCCGGGTGGCGTGGAAGAGGAGCGCCACCGCCACGGCGTTGCAGCCCGCCAGGGTGCAGTCCGTCACGTCCCCGAAGAAGCGCCCCTGCACGAGCTGCCAGCCGAAGGGCAGGGCCAGGAAGGCCGCCGCGCCCAGCGTGGCCCAGGTCCGCCCCGCCGGCCTCCGGGCGATGAGGTAGAGGGAGGCCGCCGCGGCCAGGTGCCCCAGGAGCGACGCCAGCCTCAGCGCGAGCGGCGTGATGCCCACGACGCGCATCATCAGCGCCCCGAACCAGAAGGGGCCCGTGGGCTTGTGCATCCAGATGTTCGCGGCCCACCAGTGCCGGATGTCGCTCGGGTAGAGCGGATCCTTGTAGATGTGCGGCGTGAAGAAGGTGTCGTACGTGCCGCGCGCGGCGGCCTGATGCATCGCCTCGTCCCAGTTGTAGAGGGCGGGATGGGCCAGATGCGGCGCGAGCATCGCGAGCCCCCAGACGACCAGCGCGGCGACGAGCAGCCCATCGAGCCTCGTCCGGTAGGGGTCAGGGGATGGGAGAGGCGGGAGGGGGTCGGTCATCGGGAAGGGGGCCAATCCACCACCCACCTCCTGGAACCGCAAGCACGCGCTTGCGGTCCCAGGCCCCTTGGGCGCTGCCTACTGCCCGAGCACGACGCGGAAGATCTTCTCGTTGCTGTTGTCGGGGATGCTGTCCTTGTCGCCCTGGTTGGTGGTCGTCATCCACAGGTTGCCGTCAGGGGTCGGCTCGACGGTGCGCAGCCGGCCGTAGGTGCCGACGAAGAACTGCTGCACGTTGGTCAGGCTGGAGCCGCTGATGACCTCGCGGTAGAGGCGGGTGCCCCGGGCGCAGGCCACGTAGAGGACGTCGCGGACCACCGCGATGCCGGAGCAGGAGCCATCCGCCGTGGAGTAGGTCTGCTTCGGCGCGATGTACCCGGCCGTCGCGCAGCCCGAACCGCCCTGGGACACCGTCCCCTCGCAGTTCGGCCAGCCGTAGTTGCCGCCCTTCTGGATGAGGTTGGTCTCGTCCATCACGGAGTTGCCGAACTCCTGCTCCCACAGGCGGCCCTGGGAGTCGAAGGCCAGCCCCTGCGGGTTGCGGTGGCCGTAGCTCCACACGTAGTTGCCGAAGGGGTTGTCGGACGGGATGGTGCCGTCGGCATTGAGGCGCAACACCTTGCCGGCCAGGTTGTTGATGTCCTGCGCGTAGGCGCCGTTCTGGGCATCCCCGGTCGACGCGTAGAGCTTCCCGTCCGGTCCGAAGCGCAGGCGCCCGCCGTTGTGGAACTTGTTGCGGCCGATGCCCTGGAGCAGCACCTGGAGCGAGGCGGTGTCGAGCGCGCCGTTCTCATACCGCAGCCGCACGATGCGGTTGTCGGTAGGAGAGGTGTGCATCACATACAGCCAGGAGTCGGTGGCGAAGGTGGGGGAGAGGACCAGCCCCATCAGCCCGCCCTCACCGTCGGTGCTCTGCACGTTGGGGATGGTCCCCACCGACGTCTTCACGCCCGTCGCCGGATCCAGGCGAACGATGTTCTGCGCGTCGCGGCGGCCGTAGAGCACCGTGCCGTCCGGCAGGTTCAGCAGGCCCCACGGGATGTCCGTGTCGGTGGCGACCTGCGTGACGGAGCAGACGGGGTTCGTGCAGGCCTGTCCGGTGGTGACCGTCACGCCCGCGCTCTGGGCGGACGCGTTGCCCTGGG
>SECN01000246.1 GCA_004173515.1 Myxococcaceae bacterium
GCCCCGTCGGACCTGTCCCGCCCGCCCGTGCGGGGCTCGGGCAGCATGCCGCGCATGGAGGCCGAAGCCCGGCCGCCGCCGCCCGTGGCCGCTCCGCGTCCAGCTGCGGGGCGGCCACGGGCGGCGGCGGCCGGGCTTCGGCCTCCATGCGCGGCATGCTGCCCGAGCCCCGCACGGGCGGGCGGGACAGGTCCGACGGGGCCCGCATGGCGCCCGAACCGGAGCCGGAGCTGGAGCCCGGGCCCAACGGCTTCGGGTGCGAGCCCGTGCCCGGCATCAGCGACCGGGGGTTGGAGCCCGTTCCCGAACCGCTGGCGGACGACGGCGCGTACTCCACCAGCCGGTCCCCCAGCGTCTCCTTGAAGTACTGCGCCACCGACGCGGGCGACGAGGAGAGGCGGTGGTGGGTGATGACCGCTTCGATCTCCTCGCGCATCGCCGCCGCGGTGGGCGTGCGGCGCGCCGGGTCCTTCACCAGCGCGCGCAGGATGAGGTCGGACACGTCCTGCGGGATGTGCGGACGCAGTTGCGAGGGCACCGGCGCGGGTTCGCGCACGATGGCCGCGAGCGTCGCGGCGTCATGGTCGCGGCGGAACGGCAACTGCCCGGTGAGCAGCTCGAAGAGCACCACGCCCAGCGCGAACACGTCGTTGCGCCAGTCCAACGGACGGCCGCTGGCGGCCTCCGGGGACAGGTAGGAGATCTTCCCCTTGATGACGCCCGCCTGCGTCTGCTCCTCGCCCTGCACCTTGGCGATGCCGAAGTCGGACAGCTTGATGGCGCCGTCCAGCGACACCAGCACGTTGTGCGGGGACACGTCGCGGTGCACCACCGGGTGCGCGGTGCCGGAGGGATCCACGTAGCTGTGCGCGTAGTGCAGGCCCGCGGCCACCTCCGCGACGATGCGCAGCGCGTGCTCCAGGGGCAGCGCCATGCCCTTGCGGCGCAGCTCCGTGAGCAGGCGCTTCAAGTCCGGACCGCGCACGTACTCCATCAGGATGTACGCGACCCCGTCCGTCACGCCGACATCGAAGGTCTGGACGATGTTGGGGTGCGTGAGGCGCGCGTTGGCGCGGGCCTCCGCGAAGAGCATGTCGACGAACTCGGGGTTCTCCGCGAACTGCGCGAGGATCTTCTTCATCACCACGAACTTCTCGAAGCCCTTCACGCCCTGCTGCTTGGCGAGGAACACCTCCTCCAGCGCCTCGATGTCGTCCTGGGCCTTCTCCGTGAGCGGCGTGCGCGCCAGCAGGCCCTGGAACTGCGCCAGCGCCGGGGCCCGCGCGTTGCCGCCGCAGATGGGGCACACGCGATCCATGCTGCCCTTGGCGCGCAGCACCTCCAGGTATTCAGAGGTCTGGATGCGCTGGTGGGTGACCTGACCGCAGTTGCGGCAGTCGCACGGCAGCCACAGCGTGGCCAGCTTCACCGGCAGCGCCTTGGTGGACTTCGACAGCACGGCCAGCATCGGCGGGGGCACGCGGCTGAGCACCACCTGCGCGCCCTGCGCGGCGACCTCCAGCACCTGTTCGATGCGCGGCAGCGCCTCCGGCTCCACCGTGCTCACGTGGCAGCAGTCGAACGCGACGCGGCCCTCCAGGCCGGACGCCAGCCTCCGCACGTTGAGGTCGCCCTTGAGCACGCTGGCCAGCGTGATGAAGGTGATGTCGTCCTGGACGATCTTCAGGTGCGAGGAAAGCTCGGACGGCTCCGACGGGATGCTGGAGCGCAGGTAGCGCAGCACCGCCGGGTCCACCGCGGAGAACTGCTGGCGGCGCGCGAAGTCGAAGAACTCCGTGGGCTCGTCCGCGAACTCCAGCGGCTGCGAACACACCGGGCAGTGGTGCTCCGGGGCCCCCGCCTGATCCAGGACCTTGGCCTCCTCCACCAGGCGGACCAGCCGCAGCCGGTCCTCCTTGCAGAAGCGGCACGTGTAGGGCGCCAGCAGGGAGAGCACGCGCGCGACGCCCGCGAAGCCCTCCACCATGTTGAGCTGATCCACCACCACGGGCGGCGCGTTGATGACGTACAGCCCGGCCACGCCCTGCGGCGGGTGGCCCACGAACTCAATCCACCGGCGCACCCCGAACGAGCTGATGCGCTCCACCAGACCCAGGTCCACCACCACGAGGCCGGAGAGGCCCTTGGAGGACGGGGTGAGGGGGAAGGTTTCGTCGATCACCCCGGCCACGCGCACGTGCAGCAGGCTGCCCACGCGCAGGGAGGTGATGCTGGCATTGGAAGCTTGGCTCTCCACCCGCCTACCCTCGTTCCAGACAGAACAGCAGCGACTTGGGCTGCGCGGCCCTGCGGCGCGCATCCCCCAGGTCCACCCCACAGACGAACTGCGTCTTCTTGCCCGGGGTCACCCGCACCGCCACCGCGTCGCTGTGCTCCAGGATGCGCCGCAGGCCCAGGCCCGCGCCACCACCGGAAGCGTCCACCTGCGCCTTCTCACCCCACGCCTTCACCACCCGCACCAGCGGGGACGTCGTCAGGCGGCCGAAGCGATCCGTCGCCTCCAGCCACGCGCGGCCGTCCACCACCGCCCACGACACCCGGCAGCGATCCTCGTCCGCCACGCTCTGCACCTGTCCCCGGCGGTGGGCGTACTTCGGCTGCCCCGCGTCGTCCACCGGCGCGTCGAGCAGCGCGTTCACGCCAATCTCATGCACGACATCCGCGACCCGGCTGGCGGCCACCTTCGACCCGCCGGACTGGATCACCGCCTCGGCCGCGCGCTCGCCCGCGGCCGTCACGTCCGCCACGCTGCCCAGCTCCTCGTGCGTCACGGAGGCGTCCGCCGGCAGCAGCGCCCCGCCGCGCAGGAGCGCGCCCAGCAGGCGCACCTCCCAGGAGGACGGCTGTCCCCCCGCGTCCCGCGTGGCCAGGAGCAACGCCGGAGGCTTGCGCTCCAGCAGCGCCGCGTGCGCGGGGGTGAGGCGCCCGTCGAAGAGCACCAACTGGGGCGCGGCGACATCGCCCAGCCCCAGCAACAAGCCGTCCCGCGCAAGCACCCCGGAGGCCTTGTCCAGCGCCTCCGGCGTCATCGACGTGTCCGGCGTCAACTTCAGGGGGGTGTCCTTCACGGGGGCAACGGTATCCAACAACGCCCTAGTAATGCAGCCGGACTTCACTGAAGACGCCCAGCGGCGGTGCGGGGAAGCCGTGGGACTCTTCATACTTGGCGTTGAAAAGGTTGGTCCCCAGCAAGGAGACGGCCACGCGCTCGTGGACGTTGAAGCCCACACGCGCGGTCGCGGTGATGTAGCTGGGCAGGGACACGCGGGTGGCGGTGCCGGAGTTCTCGTCCACGAGGAAGCCGGGGTCGAAGCGCGGGCCCACGAACAGGCCGTAGAGCTCCACGAAGGCGTACTTGCCGATGTTGGTCCGGCCACGCAGGTACACGCGGTGCGTGGGCGCGTAGTCCAGCGGGTAGCTGGGCCCACCGTCCAGGGGCAGCGCCTTGGCGTTCAGGAACTGGTAGGCGACGTCGAAGGAGGAGTTGAGCTGCGGCACCTGCGCCGCGGCCTCCAGTTCGAAGCCCACGACGCGCGCGTCGCCCAGGTTCTTGAACTGCGACGTGGAGCCGAACAGGAGCTCCTGGTTGATGAAGTTGTTGGCCTGATTGTAGAAGCCCGTGCCCGTCAGGCGCACGCGGCGCTCGAGCGGCCAGAAGTCCACCGCGGCCTCCACCGTGTCCAGCGTCTCCGCGCGCAGGCCGGGGTTGCCCAGCAGCGTCGCGGCGTACATCTGCTGGTTGATGGCCAGCTCTGCCAGCGTGGGCGCGCGGAAGGCGCGGCCGTAGTTGGTGCGCAGCGTAAGCAGCTCCGGGATGGCGTGGAACACGACGCTGGCGCGCGGGGAGATCTGATCCGTGCGGGCCTCCCAGACGCGCTCCGGGATTTGATAGTTGTCGTAGCGGGCGCCCGCGCCGAACACCAGCCGGTCCGTGAGGCGGTACTCCGCGTCCACGAAGCCGCCCAGGATGGTCTGCTTCGTGTCGTCCAGGCCCAGGCCGGGCAGCACGTTCTGGTTGTTGACCTGGTCGGCCTTCACGTCGCCGCCGACGGTGAGCGACAGCTTGTCGAGCGAGAACAGGGCGCGCGCCTCGCCACCCAGGCGGCTGCGCTTGCCCAGCGTGTTCTCAAGCGCGCCGGTGATTTCATTCTCCAGCGCGACGTCGCGGCGCTTGAAGAAGGTGTAGGCCTGCGCGAACACACGGACGTTGTCCGTCACCGGCTGATCGAACTGGACGGACGCGTTCAGGTTCTGGACGTGCTCGTTGTCCTGCGCGGTGTAGTGGCAGCGGCCGCAGTTGCCCACGGTGGAGATGTTCTGGCCACCGGGACGGCCGATGTTGGCGTCGGTGAAGTCCGCGTCCAGCGCGAAGGAACCCACGCGGACCTTGCCGTTCACGTTGTGGACCAGCGAGTCCTCGTTGGTGTCCGTCTGGCCCAGCTGCGGGTTGTTGAAGAGCTGCGGGCCGTCCGAGCCGAAGCCGTAGTAGCCGAGCAGCGCCTCCACCGGACCGCCGCGGCCGGCGACGTTGGTCTGCAGCCGCCACGTCTTGTCCTGGCCGGCGAGGATGCGCGCGTCGGCGCCCACGTTCTGGCCCTTGGCGATGAGGTCCCCGGGCTGGCGCTCGATGATGTTGATGACGCCGCTGAAGGCGTTGGAGCCGTAGAGGGACGAACCGGGACCGCGGATCACCTCCACCTGCTTGAGGTTCACGAGCGGCGTCGTCTCATCCGCGTAGAACTGGCCCGTCCACGGATCCGTCAGCGGGCGGCCGTCCTTGAGCAGCAGGAGGCGGTTGGACAGGTAGTTGGAGCCCAGGCCGCGCGCGCTCACCGCCGCCTTGCGCATGGACCCCCGGCGGCACTCCATGCCGGGGAAGTACTGGATGGCCTCGCAGAGCGAGAACTGGCCGGTGCCTTCCAGCTCCTCCGCGGGGATCCACGACACGGTGAGGGGCACGTCGGAGATGCGCTGCTTGCGCTTGCCGGCCGTGGTGACGACGGCCTCGCTCAGCACCTGGTTGACGGACGCCTCGAAGTCCGGCGTCAGCGAGTCCGGGCCATCCAGCCCGGCCAGGCCGGAGGGCGGTGGCAGGGCGCGGTCCGAGGTGGGCTCCGTGAACGGCGCGCGGTCCGGCACGTTGTCCGGCTGGGGGGCCGGGAGCGGGACGTTCCCGTACGCCGGGGGAGGCGTCGGGTTGGACGGGGCGTCCGACGGCAGCGGACCGGTGGGGACGGACGTCGGAGGCGACGCCGGGGACACGTAGGGGGCCGGGTCCGCGACGGACGGGCCCGCGTACGGGTTTCCACCCAACGGCGGATCCGCGGGCGGTTCGGTGGCGAGCACCGGATCCTCGGTGCCAGGGCCGGTGCCCGACGGCAGCACCTCCGGCTCCGGCACCGGCGCGGGCTTCGCACCCTTGCGCGGCTTGGCGGCGCGAGGAGGCTTGGCCCCCGCGGCGGGCGTCGCTCGCTTGCGGGCGGGCTTCGTGCGCGTCGTCTTCGGCGCCGGATCCTGCGCTTCCTGGGCCTCTGCACGCTCCACCGTGAACAGGGCCAGGACGCAGACCACCAACGTCATGCACGCTCGCGCGCCCAGACGCTCCGGAAACCTCTTCACCGCATTGTTTCGCGGCACACCGTACACAGTCGAGTCCATCGTTCTCAATTCCACGAGGGGAAGCAGCGATGTCCGCGGTTCCGTTCGCCAGGGTCCAGAGCCGTTGCGACTGGCAATCGTCCGCAGGGGCGAGTTTCCACCCCTGAACGGAGGCGTTCCGCTCGACTTCTCAAACTACCGCAATAACTGGCCTCAGGCCAAGTCGCGGCTGTCGATCCAGTAAAACGTGTGACCAGACACCGTGGGTAGGGCCGCGGATCACCCTGGCGGGCTCAGTCATCCGGCTGTTCGCTGGTGACGGCCAGGTCGTCGGTGAAGGGCGGCAGCGCGGGCCCCAGGGACTCGGACTGCACGAGCACGGGGGTCTCCACCCGCAGGTCGGGCGCGTCCGCGAGGACGGGCTGGCGGCGCGGCGGGCCCTGGGTGACGAGCTTGCGGAAGTCCTCGAACTCACGGCCGGGGATGGCGGTGAAGGCGTCGAAGGGGGCCACCGCGCCCACGGCGGACAGGGACTGGGAGAGCGAGTTGCCCGAGCCCTTGAGTTCCACCAGCACCGCGCCCGGCACCTTGCCGCTGCGAAAGAGCACGCGCAGGTCCTTGGGCGCGTGCGCCACCGGCACGAGCGCGGCCTCCGCGCCCCTGGCCTCCAGCATCTTCACGGCCGACTCCACGTTGGGCACCGGCACCAGCTTGAAATGTTTCTGCGCGTCAAGGTCGCCGCCCAGCACGACGTGGGAGACGAACTTCGGATCCGCCGGGCCCGCGCCCTTGACCACCGCCAGGCGCTTGCCGGCCAGGTCCTTCACGGAGCCCTTCTGGGTGGAGATGATGGCCCAGCGCTGCTGCGTCTCGCCGGCGCGCGGCGCGTACGCCACGGGCTCCGCCTTGGCGCCCAGTTGGACCGCGGCCCAGGCATCCACCACGGCGAAGTCGATGAGTCCCTCCCCCACCGCCTTGGAGAAGTCCTCGTAGCGGCCGAAGCTTCGGGCGGCCACGGGGCGGCCCAGGCTGGCCTCCAGCTTCTGGGCGAGCGCTTCGGCGTACTGGAAGCGCTCCTGGCCATCCGACAGCGTGGTGGCGAGGAACACGCCCAGGGTCGCCTTCTTGGGCGCCGCGGACGCGGGGGAGGCGACGAGGAACAGCACGGCGGCGAACAGCGCGAGGCCGCACCGCGCGACAAACGTTGGCGTCTTCTTCACGGCGTCTCCTCCGCGGTGACCCCGGCCGGGTTGGCGCCGGAGGCGTCTCCCAGTCCGTAGAGTCCCTGCAGGCGATCCTTCCACTCCCGCACCTGCGCGGCCCGGAGGCCCGCGCCCGACGCGAGGTAACGGCGCCAGGCCTCCACGGCCTCGGCGGGCTCGTGGCGGCGCTCCTGCGCGTCGATGCCCAGGTTGAGCGCGGCGACGGCCACGCTCGGCTCCAGGCGTTTCCACGTCGCGACGGCGCCGGACGTGTCCCCCTGGCGCCAGTCCACGCACGCCAGATTGTGCTGCACCACCGCGTCCTCGGGCGTCGCGGCGAGCGCGGCCTTCAGCGCCTTCTCCGACGCCTTCATGTTGCCGGAGGCATACGCGAGCGCCGCCTCACGCCGCAGCAGCGCGCCGGTGAGGGCGCCCATCCAGCGGGGCTGCCCGGGCATGGGCTTCTTCTGGGCGGTGGTGAGCAGCTTGCGCGACGGCGCCACCTTGCCCTGGCGGTACAGCACCCACGCGTCCGACAGCGCCCGCGTGTTGGACCAGGCCCAGTCCGGCACGGGCGTCAGCGCGCGCTTGAGTCCCGACGTGGCCTCCGCGAACTTCCCCTCCTCCGCGCGCGTGAGCGCCCGGGCGAAGGTGGCCAGCTTCGCGAGGTCCGCGCGCTTGCCCGTGCCCAGCCGGTCCACCGCGTCCAGGTCCCGGTTCGCCGCGGCGGGGTCGCCCGCCTCCAGCTTGGCCAGGGCCCGGCGCACCAGCACGCGCGGCAGGTTCGCCTCCGCGACCTTCGAGGCGGACTTGGAGGGCCCCGCGTCCGACAGCCGCTGCACGGCGGCGTCCACCTGACCCAGCTCCACCTCCGCGAGCGCGGCGCCCGCGGACGCCTCCGCGCGCTGATCCGGCTCCTGCGTGGCCTCACCGGACTGGGTGAAGGCCGCGAGCGCGGCCTGCGCATCACCGCTGCCCAGCCGGGCGTAGCCCAGGAGCAGGTGCTCGCGCCACGTCGCGCCCTGGAGCGTCACGGCGCCCTCCATCACCTTGCGGGCCTCCGCGTACTGACGGCTGTCCAGCAGCACCGCGCCCAGGCGGCGGGCCATGGGCACGGAGCGGTCCAGGTCGTACGCGCGGCGCAGGTCTCGCGCGGCATCGTCCAGGCGCTGCGTGCCGGCGCGGTCGCGCGCGCGGTGGGCCAGGGCCCGGGCCAGCCACTGCTTGGCGCCCGGGTGGTTGGGCTCCACCTGGAGCGCGCTGCCGTAGTCTTCAATGGCCTGATCCCACTGGCCGGTGGCGAAGTGATCCGCCCCCAGCAGCATCCAGCCCAGGGCCTGGCGCGGCGCCATCTCCACCACGCGGCGGTGCACCTCCACCGCGCGCTGGAAGCGGCCGGCGCGGCGGTTGACGGAGCCCAGCGTCGCCCACAGCTCCAGGCTGCCGCCGCCCGACTTCACCGCGGTCTCCAGGAACTGGATGGCCTCCTCGTGACGCGCCTGCGCCTGGAGCGCCTTGCCCACGGCGATCTGCCCCATCAGCAGGCCCGGCTGGAGCTCCAGCACCTTGCGGAACTCGGCCTCCGCCTGCGCGGGCTGCTTCTGCGCGAGCCGCACGTCACCCAGAAGCAGGTGCGAGGCGGGCGTGCCGCCCAGCTTCACCAACGCCAACGCCTGGGCCTCCGCGCGGGGCACGTCGCCCGCGGACAGGTACAGGCGCGCCAGGCGCTCCTTCGGCTCCGCGACCTGGGGGAACTTCGTCACCAGCCGCTCCAGCAGCGCGCGGGACTCCGGCACGCGGCCTTCCATCTCCAGCACGGCGGCGAGGCCGATCTGCGCGGGCGCGGACTCCGCCCGGCCCGCCTGCGACTTCTCGAACGCGGCGCGCGCGGCGGGCGCGTCCCGGCGCAAGAGGTGCGCCTTGCCCAGCAGCTCGTGGATCTGGAAGTCGTTGCCGGCGAGCTTCTCCGGGCGCAGGACCAGGTAGCGCTGCAGCCGCGTCACCGCCTTGTTCCCGTCCTGCGCGTACAGGTAGTAGCTGGCCAGGTAGTAGTGGACGATGAGGTGGTCGGGCTGATCCGCGGCGGCCACCTGCTCCAGCAGCGGCACCGCTTCGTTGAAGCGGCGCAGCTTGAAGTACGCCGTGCCCAGCGGATACGCGAGCGACAGCTCCCCGGGATTCTGGGTGTAGAGGGGCTGGAGGCGCGCCGCCGTGCGCTGGAAGTCCTGGAGCGCGTTGGCCGCGCTGCCCAGGCCCGCGGCGGTCGCGACGGACTGGGGCTCCTGGGCCAGGGCCTGCTCGAAGAGCTGGAGCGCCCGGCGGAACTTCTCCTCCGCCTCCTTCTTGTCGCCCTTGGCGGCGGCGGCGTTGGCGGACACGAGCGCCTGCTCACCCTGCTCGGATTGGCGCTGGGCCTCCGTGGCGGGGGGCGGACGGAACTGCGCGAGCGCTGTCGGAGGGCCGGCCAGCGAGGCCAGCAGGACGAGCGCGGTGGAGACGCGGCGCGGGGGACGGGAGGATGGGCGCATGCGGTTCATCAAGGCGAGGGGGCGGGGCTGAATTCGGCGACGATGACGGTGATGTCATCGCGCTGCGGCTGGCCGGCGCTGTAGGCGCGCACGTCCGCGAGGAGCGCGTCGCGCAGGGCGTCGGCGGGAAGGTGGGCGTTGGCCTGGAGCGCGGCGGCCAGGCGCTGCGTGCCGTAAAGGCGGTTGGTGCCGTCGCGCGCCTCGGTGAGGCCGTCCGTGTACCAGACGACGATGTCGCCGGGCCGCAGCTGCGCCTGACGCGAGGTGAACTCCGACGCGACGTTGGCGCCCAGCAGCGGTCCGCGCGCCGGCAGCGACGCCATCTGGCCCGTGGTGCGGTTGAACACGGCCGCCGCGGGGTGGCCACCGGCCGCGTAGTCGATCTGCCCGTTGTAGACGTCGATGACCGCGAGCGCGCTGGACATCTGGTGCTCGCCCCGGCCCACGTTGGCCAGCGTCACGTTGAGCGCGGTGATCAGCATCTGCGCGTGCACCTGCGACGGCTCGCGCAGCGTCATGGCGGAGGCGAAGCCGCTGGTCGCGCTGGTGGCCACCAGCGACGTGGACAGGCCGTGGCCCGTCACGTCCCCGATGCCGATGACGACGCGCCGGTCATCCAGCGCGGCGCGGAACCACCAGTCGCCGCCGCACGCGTCCGCCGGCACCACCAGCCCCGCGAGCCGCAGGGGCCCCACCGTCACCGCCTCGCGGCCGGGCAGGAGCGTCTCCTGCACCGTGCGCGCGAGCGACACCTCGCGCTCCAGCTGCGCCTTGGCGCGCACGTCCTCCAGCAGGACCTTGATGCGCTCGGCCATGTGGTTGAACACCACGCCCAGCGTCGTCACCTCGCGGCCCGCGCCCGGCGCCGTGCCCGCGCGGGCGCCCAGGTCACCGGCGGCCAGCTGCATCACGCGGTGGGTGAGCACGCCCAGCGGCTTGGTGATGCGGCGGCTCTGGTACGCGGCCAGCACGCCCGCGAGCACCACGAAGCCCAGGCCCAGGCCCACGATGCGCAGGGTGTTGGCGCGCACCGCGGCGTGGTTGGCCTCTTCCAGCTCGTGCAGCTGCTTCTGCAGCTCCTCCAGCGAGTAGCTGATGACGACGACGCCCTTGCCGGCCTGCGCGCCGTAGTCGAGCGGCTCCTGGAACTCGAAGACGGGCTGCCCGTTGAAGAAGGCGCTGGCCCAGCGGCGCTCGGCGGTGCGGCCTCCGGAGGAGCCCAGCTTCGCGGCCGGGTCGCTGTCCGCGACCAGCTGCGAGTCCGCGTCGAACATCTGCACGCGCAGGATGTTGCGGTTGTCCGCGATGATGGAGCGCGCCACCTCCGTGAGGAACGCGTAGTTGTTGTCGCGCAGGCTGGTGGCGGAGGTGAGCGCCAGGGTGTGGCTCACCGTCTGCCCGAGTTCGCGCGCCTGGGACTGGAGCCGCTGGGTGAAGCGGTCCGAGGCCTCCGTGAGCTGCGCCTCCGTCGTCTTCGCCGACAGCGCCGCCAGCAGGCCCACGATGATGATCACCATCGCCCCGGTGGTCAGCAGCAGCAGCTGATCCAGCCGCAGCCCCCGGATGGCCGCCACGTTGGGCAGCTCGCCCGCTTCCAGGGGCGCGATGAGGGTGTGGGTGCCGTCCGCCGCCGGCAGCCCGACCGACCCGGTCATCCGGGTGGCCGTGTGCTCCCCACGCAGGGCGGTGAGTTCCCGGGAATGCGTGCCGGTGTACTCAGGAGGTGGGGGCGGGGTCTCCCCCGGCTGCGCGTCCTGAGACGCATCAGGGGCTTCAGGCGCGAAATCGGGGCGCGTGTTCGTACGGGACAAAGGCACACCTGGGGCGGCCCGCAGGGGGAGTACACGGGCGGGGCGGCGCGGACTGTATCGCACTTCCTCATTGACGCGAGGAGTCCACCTTCCAGCCCTCCC
>SECN01000247.1 GCA_004173515.1 Myxococcaceae bacterium
CGCTTGGGCGCGCCATCCGGCAGCGACGCCACGCTCATCGCGCCCGCGCGCGACGGCTGGTCGTACTTCTCCAGGAAGCCCACCGCCTTGGAGTCCGGCGCGAACGCCATCTCCTCCACCGCCTCGCCCACCTTGCGCCCCGGCCCACCGGACGCCGGCCCCACGTACAGGTCGCCCAGCTGCTCCGGCCTGCCGTTCTCCGTGCGCGCCAGCCACTGGCCGTCCGGAGAGAAGCCGAACACCTTCGAGCCCACCGCGAGCCGCTGGCCCTTCAGCGTCGACACGTCCGCGAGGTACAGGTCATACATGCTGCGCACGGCCTCGCTGCGCACCTGGTACGCCACGCGCTTGCCGTCCGACGACACCTGGTAGTCGCCCACCTGATCCGCCAGCTTGCGCGGCGGTTCCTTGGAGCCCACCGTCACCGCCGCCAGCCCGCTCGCGGCCGCCAGCCGGCGCTTGAAGAGCAGCGTCTTGCCGTCCGGCGTGAACTGCGCGGTGCTCACCTCCGCCGCCACGTCCTGGAACGGCCCCGCGGGCAGCGGGCCCAGCTTCAGCACGCCGCCGTCCACGAAGGCCACGCTGACGCCGTCGGGCGAGGGCAGCAGGTAGCTCACCGCCGAGCCCAGCGTCGCCGGCTCCGCGGCCGCGTCCGTCACGGAGAGCGCGTGCAGCTCACCGGACTGCGAGGCCGGGTTGTAGCCCGTCACGTACAGCAGGTGCCGCGAGTCCGCGGAGAACAGCAGGCTGCCCGGCACGTTCGTCACGCCGTCGCCCAGCGCGCGCGGCTTGCCGCCCGCCACCGGCACCACGTACAGCGTGCCCACCAGCATCTGCGGCGGGATACCGTCCAGCCGGGGCTTCTGTCCGTTGAGCAGGTACGTGGCGAACTGACCGTCCGGCGACAGGCGCAGGTCCGCGGCGCGGCCCGCCGCCAGTTGCTGTCCCTGGCCGCCCACCAACGCCGCGCCCTTCGCCGCGCTGCGGACCGTGTCGTCCTTGGCGGCGCTGCGCTGCGACGGCGCGGCGCCCTCGTCGCTCTTCTTGCTGCACCCCACCACCGTCAGCAGGGCCACGAGGCCCCACATCCCAGGTCGCTTCATGCGCTCCTCTGTTCTTCCGTCGGGTCCGCTGCTTGGGGCGCGCCTGCATCCACGACGCCCGCGTGGGGCAGCCAGGCCGCCAGGTCCTGCTTCGCCCGCGCCGAGTAGGCCGCGCGCTTGTCCGCCTTCTTCATCCGCCCGGACAGCGGCGGGAACAGGCCGTAGATGACGTTGGTGGGCTGGTGCGGATGGTCCGGCGGGTGCGCCTCTCCCGTGACGTGCCGGTACAGCGAGCCCAGCGCCGTCGTCGCCGGCGGCGGCACGAACGCCGTGCCGGTGAGGCGCGCATGCACCGCCAGCGCCACCAGGTAGCCGCACGCCGCGCTCTCCACGTAGCCCTCCACCCCCGTCACCTGCCCCGCGAAGAACACCCGGCGCTCCGTCTTCAGCGACAGGTCCTCCGCCAGGAGGCGCGGCGAGTCGATGAACGTGTTGCGGTGGATCTGCCCCATCCGCAGGAACTCCGCGTTCTGCAGGCCCGGGATGCAGGACATGAAGATGCGCTTCTGCTCGCCCCACGTCAGGCGCGTCTGGAAGCCCACCATGTTCCACGCCGTGCCGGCCTTGTCCTCCATCCGCAGCTGCACCACCGCGTACGGGTCCTTCCCCGTGCGCGGGTCCTTCAGGCCCACCGGCTTGAGCGGCCCGAAGGACAGCGTGTCGTCTCCGCGCTCGGCCATCACCTCGATGGGCAGACACCCTTCGAAGTATTTCGGTTCCTCGAAGCTGTGCGGCACCAGCTTCTGGCCGGCCTTCACCTCGTTGACGAAGCGGTAGTACTCCTCGCGGTTCATCGGCAGGTTGAGGTAGTCGTCCCCACCGCCCTTGCCGTAGCGGCTCTGGCGGAACGCCACCTCCATGTCGATGGAGTCCCCGGACAGGATGGGCGCGATGGAGTCGTAGAAGTAGAGCTTCGTGCCCACGTGGCGCTCCAGCTCCGCGGTGAGCGCCTCCGACGTCAGCGGCCCCGTGGCCACCACCACCACGCCCTCCTCCGGGATGCGCTCCACCTCGCCGCCGACGATCTCCACGCCCACGCCGGACTGGAGCCGGGTGGTGATTTCACGCGAGAAGCCCTCGCGCTCCACCGCCAGCGCGTCCCCGGCGGGCACGCGGTGCAGGTCCGCGCTGCCCAGCACCAGCGAGCCCAGCGCGCGCAGCTCCGCGTGCAGCAGGCCAATGGCGCTCTCCGGGTTGTCCGAGCGCAGGGAGTTGCTGCACACCAGCTCCGCGAGCGTGTCCGACTTGTGGGCGGGAGAACGCTTGTGCGGCTTCATCTCGCGCAGCACCACCGGCACGCCGCGCCGCGCGAGCTGGTACGCGCACTCGGTGCCCGCCAGGCCCCCGCCAATCACCGTCACCCGCTGCTTCACGTCCGACATGCAACCTCCGCCCACCGGGCACGCCTCGGCCTCCAGGGCGCCCGGGGCGTCCCTGTTAGCAGGAAGGTCGCGCCCTTTCCCAGCCGTGAAAGCAGCGCGGCAACCCCGCGTTCTCTTTCCACTTCCCACCCGGCCCACGCCCGCCCGCCTGCCCTACGTGCCGCCATGCATGCACGATGGGAGGCGAGGTTTCCCCACCTGGGATCCAACCCTAGGTTTCTCGCGGTCTTCGCGCCGGGACGACACCGCCGGCCGCGAGCACCCTTCAACCGCGAACGGGATGGGAGTGACGCAGCCATGAGCCGAGCCAAGGACTTGTTGGGGATTCGGGAGCTTCTGCAGAAGCGCCGCAAGACGACCGAGGATGCCCAGGCGGGCGCTCGCCGGGAGCTGATGGCGCTGAAGGATCAGGAGCGCGATCCCGAGTACGAGGAGCAGGCGCAGACGGACCTGGCGGACTACACCCTGTCCACGCTCATCGAGGCCCAGCGCCGCGAGATCATGCTCATCGACGCCGCGCTGCGCCGCATGGACACGGACGTGTTCGGCGAGTGCGTGGACTGTGGGAATGAGATCTCGCTGGATCGGCTGGAGGCCATGCCCTTCGCCATCCGCTGTGAAGAGGACGCCGCCCTGCACGAGCAGGAGACGCGCGACGCCGCGCGCCACACGGGCAGCCTGTCCCTCTAGCGAAGCCGTCAGGCGCTCCCCCGTGCGTCCATCCCGCGCGGGGGAGTCGTGTGTCCGGCGCCCGGGCTCCTATTCGGAGTCGCGCTGGAGCACGATGAAGCGGTAGTTCTCCAGCTCGTTCTGGCCCGCCGTGTAGAGCACGGAGACGAGCAGGTCGTACGGCACCATCTTGTCCGCGATGACGGAAAGCTCATGGCTGAACGGCGCCGCCGGGTTGCGCTCGGCGATGAACTTGAGCTTCTTCACTTCCTTCTTCAGCTGCTCGTCCAGCCCCAGCACCAGCCGCTTGTCGGTGAGGAACTGCGTCTCCGGGATGCGTCCGTCCTTCAGCCGCACCACCTCGCGGTCCCCCACCAGGATGTTCTTGGGGGTGATGGTGATGGCCACGGTGTCCTTGGGCGTCGCGCGCGTGGAGGACACCGGCGGACGCACGTCCTCGGACGCGGTGATGGCCGCGGAGGACGACGCGAAGGACTTCAGCAGGAAGACCAGGATGATGGTCATCATGTCCATCATCGCGGTGATGTTGAGTTCCTTCACTTCCGACGCGGCCTCGCGCTCCTTGCGCTTCTTGCGCGCGAGGGCCCGGCGGTAGCGCATGCGCGCGAGCTGATCGGCTTCGGCGGCGGTCGGGGGCGCGGTGTCGGACATGGCTACAGGGTGCCCAGGGTGACGTCGGGGAACAGCAGCTTGCGGTGGGTGGGGACCGCCGTCTCGCGCAGGGCATCCATCGTCTGGATGAGCGCGTCGTAGGGGATGGCCGGATCCGCCACCAGGACGACCTTCGTCTCCAGGGGGTACTCCGCCTTGATCTTCACCAGCCGCTCGTTGAGCGCCGCGTAGTCATAGGTGCCGTCCGCGCGCAGCGGCAGCGTGGGCGCGTTGCCCTCCGGGGCCGCGGCCTCCTTGCCATTGCCCCGGACGTAGAGGCCGTCCTTGGAGATGAGCACCTGGAGGTCCAGCTTGGGCACGTCCGTTTCCCCCGGGCTCGTGCCGAGGGACGCGCTGCCATACGTGGGCGCGTTCACGTTGAGCGCGCCGAAGGCCGTGAGACCCGTGATCGACAGCAGCATGAAGATGATGAGGTTCATGAGGATGTCGAGGTACGGGACGATGTTGAGCTCGCCCCCCTCTTCCTCTTCCCTCGGCTTCAGCTTGCGGCGGGAGTAGTAGAACGCCATGCGTGGCTCCGGAAGCCAGCGGGACTACGAGGCCGCCCGGACGTCGGAATCCGCCGGGACCACTTCCAGCGAGCCGCGCCGCGACAGCAGGTTCTCCAGCTTCAGCGCGTTCAACTCCACCGACTCCACCATGTTCTTCGAGTACGTGTGGAAGAACAGGTGCGACACGATGCAGAGCACCGCGATGGAGAGCCCGAAGCCCGTGTTGTACATGGCCTCCGAGATGCCGTTGGAGAGCAGCGCCTGCTTCTGCTCCGCCGGCACGTTGCCCAGCGCGCGGAAGGTGCCGATGAGGCCCACCTCCGCCAGCGCCTCCTCCACGGCCTTGGCCACTTCCAGCTCACCGCGGTTCGCGTTGATGAGCCCCGCGCGGATGACGCGGGCCAGCGGCGAGCGCGGCGCCATGCCACAGAACTTCACCGCGCGGTCCAGGTTGCCGCTGCGCACCATCTTGTGGACCTGCTCGATGAACGCGCTCGCGTTGAGCCGGTAGCGGTACAGCAGCGTCACCGCGCGCTCCCCGATGACGGCCATGGAGGCGGCCAGCCAGAACAGGTTCACGAACATGAACGGACCGCCGGCCTTGAAGGCGCCGACGATGAAATCCCCCAGGCCTCCGGAGGAAGCATGGCCAGCCGCGGGAGCCGCCTCGGCCAGGACCATGCTCAACAACGCGTTCACGGGGGGATTCATCGCGGAGTGCGTCCTTTCGCTGCCCCCCGCGCGCACCCCTGCCGCGAACGGGCAGGAGGCTTGCGATCACGGGCCGGGAGCAATCCGGACTTGTAGGACTTCGCCCGCGAGGGTGTCAAGCCAGGGGGGTCCAGCCAGCCCCCTGGAATGACTCAGCTTTCCCCTCAGGCCGCCGAAGAGGGCGGAGGAGCGACCGCTGCCTCGCCCGCCGCTCCGACGCCCGCTTCCGTGGCGGCCCCGACGCCGCCCTGCTCCACCACCTCGCGGCGGTAGTCGCATTCCTTGTTCGGGCAGGAGATGTAGGCGCCGTCCCGCTTGGAGTACTTCTGCAGCAGGTACGGCGACGCGCACTGCGGGCACGCCTCCGCGAGTGGACGGTCCCACGCGGCGAACTTGCACTCCGGATACCGGTTGCAGCCGAAGAAGATCTTCCCGCGGCCGCTGCGGCGCTCGGTGAGGTAGCCCACCTTGCACTCCGGGCAGTTCACCCCGATGGAGATGGGCTTGGACGTCTTGCAGTCCGGGTACCCCGAGCACGCCATGAAGCGTCCGAACCGGCCGCGCTTGATGACCATGGGCTTGGCGCACTTCTCACACTTCTCGTCCGTGGTCTCCTCCTCCACGATGACGATCTTGCCCTCCGCGTCCCGCTTGAAGTCCTTGGTGTTCTTGCAGTCGGGGTAGTTCGAGCAGGCGAGGAAGTGGCCCATCTTCCCGAACTTGATGACGAACGGGTTGCCGCACTTCTCGCAGGCGATGTCGGTCTTGATCTCCTCGCGCTTGACGTCGCGCATCTCCGCTTCGGCCTTCTCCAGGGTCTCCTTGAAGGGCCCGTAGAAGTCGTGGAGGACGGTCTTCCAGCTCGCTCCGCCGTCGGAGATCTGATCGAGCTTCTCCTCCATGCTGGCCGTGAACGACACGTCCAGCTCATGGGGGAAGTGCTTCACCAACAGCTCGTTGGTCATCTGCCCCAGGTCCGTGGGACGGAAGCGGCTCTCCAGCTTCTCCACGTACTTCTTGTCCTGGATGTTGGAGAGGATGGCCGCGTACGTGGACGGACGCCCGATGCCGCGCTCTTCCAGCTCCTTCACCAGCGTGGCCTCGCTGAAGCGCGGGGGCGGCTGGGTGAAGTGCTGCTCGTTGAGCAGCTTGTGCAGGGCGAGGATTTCCCCTTCGTTGAGGGGCGGCAGCTCGCCCACCACGTCCTCGGCGCCGTCTTCACCGGCGGCCTTGGCCTTGTCGCGCTCGGACTCCTCTTCCGGCGTGAGGCCGGCGCCGTACACGCCCAGGTAGCCCGGGAACTTCAGCGTGCTGCCGGACGCGCGGAAGGTGGCGCGGCCCGCGGTGATGTCCGCGGCGGTCTGGTCATACACGGCGGGCTTCATCTGGCACGCGACGAAGCGGTTCCAGATGAGCTCGTAGAGGCGGAACATGTCCGACTCGTCCATGGCGTCGAAGAAGGGACGCACGCGCTCGGGCGGGTACTCCAGGGACGTGGGCCGGATGGCCTCGTGCGCGTCCTGGGCGCTCTTGCGGCTCTTGTAGACCATGGGCTCCGGCGGCAGGTAGTCCGCGCCGTACTTCTGGCCGATGAACTCCCGCACCTGCGTGACGGCGTCGTCCGACAGACGCGTGGAGTCCGTACGCATGTACGTGATGAGCGCCGTCTGGCCCTCCTCACCCAGCGGCACGCCTTCGTACAGCTTCTGCGCCAGCGTCATCGTCTTCTTGGCGGTGAAGTGCAGACGGTTGGCGGCCTCCTGCTGGAGCTTGGAGGTGATGAACGGAGCGGGCGCGTTGCGGCGGCGCTCCTTGCGGTCCACCTTGGTGACGGTGAAGGGCGCGTCCTTCAGCTCCGCGACCAGGCCGTCCGTGGTGGCGCGGTCCTTGAGCTCCACCTTCTTGCCGTCCACGCGGGACAGCTTCGCCTTGAAGGGCGGAGGCCCCTGCGGGCCCTGCACCAGCGCGTCCAGCGTCCAGTACTCCTCGGGCGTGAAGGCCTTGATCTCCGCCTCGCGCTCCACGATGAGGCGCACGGCGACGGACTGCACGCGGCCGGCGGACAGGCCCCGGCGGATCTTCTTCCAGAGCAGCGGCGAGATTTGATAGCCGACGAGCCGGTCCAGGATGCGCCGGGTCTGCTGCGAGTCGTAGTTGTCCTGGTTGAGTTCGCGCGGATTGGCGATGGCTTCCTGCACCGCCTTCTTGGTGATCTCGTTGAAGGTCACCCGGAGGGAGTCGGGGTGGGCCAGCTCCTCCTTGATGTGCCAGGCGATGGCCTCGCCCTCGCGGTCGGGGTCCGTCGCGAGGAACACGCGGTCCACCGTCCTGGCCGTCTTCTTCAGCTCGTTGAGCACCTTCTCCTTGCCCTTGATGACCGTGTACTCGGGCTTGAAGTCGTGCTCCACGTCGACGCCGATCTTGCTCTTGGGCAGGTCCTTCACGTGCCCCACGGAGGCCTTCACCGTGTAGCCGCTGCCCAGGTACTTCTTGATGGTCTTCGCCTTGGCGGGCGACTCCACCACCACCAGGTAGTGCGGGCCCTTGCCACGGCGCTCGGGGACTTCCTCCTCCGCGTCGGCATCCGCGTCCACGGTGGGCAATTCTTCGCCGTCCGCGCCACGGCGACGGGCCGCCGCCTTCTTGGCCGAGACCTTCTTCGCCGCCGTCTTCTTCTTGGCGGGCGTCTTCTTGGCGGGCGCCTTCTTGGCCGCCGGCTTCTTGGAGGCCGCCTTCTTGGGCGTCTCCTCCGCCGCCGCTTCCGTCTGCGCCGCCTGTGTCTTCTTCCGCGTGGCCATGGCTCTCCTACCTCGGACTGCCTTCAAACCTTCTCGTACCGTTTACCCGGGTGCTGGACCACCAGCCCCGACAATTCCAACTCCACCAGGGCGCTCGTGAGCGCCGCGGGGGACAGCGGGCTCTGGTCGAGCACCTCGTCGAAAGACCGGGGAACCCTGTCCAACAGCCCGTAAGCCCCACGCGCTTCCACGGACAGCGCCTCCCACCAACCTCCTTCACGCCCCACGGGCACCGCCCGGCCGGGGTGAACGCCCACCACCGCGCAGATCGCTTCCGCCGACGTGCATGCCCGGGCCCGCCCGTCCGCCAGCAGGGCGTTGCAACCCGCCGCCGCCGGCTGCCAGACCTCCCCGGGCAGGGCGAACACCGGACGGCCCTGCGTCCGGGCCGCGTCCGCCGTGTACAGGCTGCCGGACTCCAGCCCGGCCCGCATCACCAGCACCGCATCCGACGCCCCAGCGATGAGTCGGTTGCGCCGGGGGAAGGTCGTCGTGCTTGCCCGGACACCGGGCGGCAGCTCGCTGAAGAACACCCCGCCCCGCTCCAGGAAATGGGGCAGCAGGCGGGCCTGGGCGGGGTCCAACGCGTCCAGCGCCGAGCCCAGGAAGGCCCACGTCTCTCCGTCCACGTCCAGGGCGCCCCAGTGGCACGCCCGGTCCACGCCCTCCGCCGCGCCCGACACCACCCCCACGCCCGCCTCCGCCACCTTCCGGGCGAAG
Source organism: Myxococcaceae bacterium (assembly GCA_004173515.1). GTDB lineage: Bacteria > Myxococcota > Myxococcia > Myxococcales > Myxococcaceae > Corallococcus. The sequence goes on from SECN01000247.1 coordinate 8,568, forward strand.
GTGCGTGCGAACGGCAGGAAGCCCTGGTCCGGATGGCGGCTGCCCACCATGGCCAGCCTCCGCCGGGGCGGTCCAGGCTCGCCCCGGTGGAACAGCAGCGGCGGCGCGTCCTCCAGCCCCACCAGCCGGCCCGGGTAGGCCGGCGAGTCCGCGAAGGCCACCCGGACGCCCGCCGTGGCGCAGGCGGCCTCCACCCGCGAGGCCACCTCGTCCAGGGATGCGACGGTGGCCAGGCGCTGGCGGACGGGTGCGGGCACCGGCACGTCGGACACCCAGTCCCGGACCGGAGCGGACGCGAGCCGGGACAAGTGGCCTCCGGCGAACGCGCGCACCGACGCCAACGTCCGGGGCCCCAGGCCAGGGACGGCCCAGAGCGCCAGGGAGGCGCGGTTTTCTCCGGTGGGTGTGCCCGTGTCGGTCTCTGTCATGCCCGTCCCCCGCTTGTTTCCCACCTATATAGAGGTGGACCGGAGGGGCGTGACACATAACACCGGAACATCGGGGGTCAAGCGGCCCGCCCCTCCAGGGCGAGCCGGAATGCAGCTTTCCTGCCGTTCCGAAGCCCCGGATTAGCGGCTGGCGGTCGGAGCCCCATCCTTGCGCATGGTGGCGCGGTCGCCCGGGGAGATCTCCTTCAGCGAACGCGTGAGGATGCAGTTGGAGGTGCGCTCACGCACCTCGGTGACCATGCACTGGGCCACGCCCTCCCAGGGGTAGACGCGCTGGCCCTTCTTGATTTCGCCCGGCTTCGTGTCGCTGCGGCCCAGCACGTCGAGGCTCGGGTCGCCCTTGCGCTCGATGGTGAAGACGTTGCCCACCTGCACGCCGTCCGCGGTGCCGCGGTCCACGACGATGAAGTGGTGCTCGCCCATCAGCGTCTGGCCCGGCGTCATCGGCGTCAGCACGTAGCCGGGGATCTCCTTGGCGTTCGGCTTGGGGGAGACGCGCTCCGACAGCCGCTCGCTGGAGGGGCCCACGAAGTTGCCGCGCTCGATGGGGTCCCAGGTCTCCGTGATGCGGGCGGTCACCACGTCGTCGTTGATGGCGATGACCTGCACCGTGCCCAGCAGCTCCGTGAGGAAGCCCGCCTTGGCGCCCGTCACCGGGTGCTTCACCGGCTCCACGGTGTGGAAGATGACGTAGCGGTCGCCCACCTTGGCGGCGCCCCGCTTCTTGAAGCGCAGGTAGACGCGCTCGGGGGCGGACAGCATCAGCGCCTCGGAGGGGGCGCCCTCGATGCGGCCCGCCTCGTCCAGCTCGCGCGCCGTCACGAAGCCCTTGGTCGTCACCGGCCGGGACGCGGACGGGTCGTAGCCGATCTTCCCCACCACGGACACCAGGCTGCCGCCGCTCACGTCCCGGGGCGCCTGCACGTCGTCGGAAGGCAGGTCACCCGCCTCCACGCGCGAGGGCACCTCCTCACCGCCGGGGAAGAACTTCACGTTGTTGCCCGGGTAGATCCAGTGCGGGTTGGCGATCTGCGGGTTGTAGGACCAGACCTTGGGCCAGTACCAGGGGCTGCCCAGGTAGCGCTGGGACAAGTCCCACAGCGTGTCGCCGCCCTCCACCGTGTGCACCTGGCCGGGGGCGCTCTCGCGGCCCTGCGGAGCGCCGGGGGGCAGCGTGACGGAGGTGGGCCGCTCCGGGGCTTCGTCGGAGATGTCCTGGCCTTCCGTCTCGGTGCTGGCCGGCTGCGGTTCCTCCTCTTGCGCGTCCTGCTGCTGGGCATGGGCCGTCCACGCCGGCGAGAGGGCGAGGGGCACGAGCAGGGAGGCGAGGATCCGGGAGCGCATCGGACGACGTCCTTTCACGAAAAGGTCTTACGGCGAGAGCGCGGCGAGCCGCTGCTCCGCCTGCGTGGCGGCGGCCGTCCCCGGGAACTGGGTGACGACGCGTGTATAGAGGGCCCGGGCATCCACGGCCTGATTCAGCCGCACCCGGCACTCCGCGAGCCGGAGCATGCCGTCCAGGATGGCATCCCCGGCGGGGTAGGTCTTGATGAGCCGTTCGAAGGTCTTCGCGGCGCTGGCCGTGTCCTGGAGGCCCATCTGCCCCAGTCCGGTGAAGTACAGCGCGTTGTCCGCGCGGGGGTGGCGGGGGTTCTCCTCCGCGAAGCGCGTGAGCTGCTCCACGCCCCCCTCCACGTTGCCGGTGCGCAGCAGCGACACGGCGTGCTCGTACTCGGATTCGAGGATGGCCGGATCCTTGTCCGGTACCTCCACGCGGCCCGGGGAGCTGGACGCCGTCCCCGAGGCGCCCTCCGCCGGGCTGATGAACATCTCCATCTGATCCGGATCCGGCTCCGACACCGCGACCGCCGTGGCGATGCGCGGGGCGGGTTCCTTCTTCGGCTTGAGCCGCACCACCGCCAGCTCCGTCGGGGGCAGGCCCAGCCCTTCATCGCCGGAGGGCGCGTCGGGCTTCTTCGGGCCCACCGCGGCCGGCGGGGACGCGGCGGGGACCGCGGTGCGGGCACGGGCGCTGGCGACGGCGTCGCGGTTCTCCAGCCGCTCCAGGCGCTCCACCAGCTTCGCCTGGGTGACACGCAGCGTGCGCAGCTCCGCCTCCAGCCGCCCCACTTCCGCCTGGGAGGCGGCGGTGGTGGCGCAACCGGGCAGCGCGCTCAGCGCCACGACAGCAGACAGGCGGAAGAAGAAGGGGCGCACCGGCACGAGCCTGGACGGAGGGGATTCCGCGTCGAGGATAGGAAGGCCGGTCGAAGACCGTCAAGAAAACGGCCGGTCTGGAACGGGACGCTCGAAGCGGTGTAGCACGAAATTGAGGTGCCGGCCCGTGAGCCCCGCGTCCCGCCGGTGGGAGAAGAACCGCTCGGGCTCACATGCCGTACAGGCCTGTAGCACGTCCACGTGCCCGGGCTTCAGGCCCGCGTGGATCAGCGACGTCCGCACCGCGCGGGGGAGATCCAGGTGGGGCTTCACGCCTTCGCGCACCACGTCCGGGCCGAAGCGCGCGCGGAAGCGGTCGCCCAGCTCCGCCGACACCTCGTAGCAGCACGCCTGGATGCAGGGCCCCACCGCCGCCAGCAGGTCCTCCGGCCGCGAGCCCTGGGCCACCAGCGCCTCCACCGTGCGCGCGCTGATCTCCAGGTCCGTGCCCTTCCACCCCGAGTGCACCGCCGCCACCCGGCGCCCGCGCGGATCCACCAGCAGCACCGGAACGCAGTCCGCGGTGCCCACCGCCACCCAGCTTCCCTCCCCGTCCGTCCACAGCGCGTCCGCCTCGCCCAGCGTCGGGCGCAGCACGTCATCCTGTTCGCCCCGCACCTGGAGCACCCGGTCGCCGTGCACCTGCGACACCCGGCCCAGCGCGCCCAGCTTCGCGCCCACCGCCCCGGCCAGCCGCCGGTGGTTCTCCTCCACGTGGGCGCGCTCATCGCCCACGGAGAAGCCCAGGTTCAGTGACGCGTAGGGCCCTTGCGACACCCCACCCGCGCGCGTGGCGAAGCCGTGGGGCACCGGCAGCAACGCGGACGTGAGGAATGCAGGCGTGGACATGGGACTTTCCTCGGGGATTTCCGCCCCCTTGGGGACGCACCCCGTCAAAACAAGAACTCGGGGATAACAGCAGTCCAGGTTCAATATTTCCACGTGAGTACGTTTGACAGAGCGTGTCACCGCCCTGACAATTTCTGGACACTCCCACCCGCGACACACAATGCGCGGGCTTCGGAGACACTGCGTTCCGCACATGGCCCTGGGTTCCGAGACGATTGGCAGGAAGCTCCTCTGGAGCATTGGCCTGCCAGGGTTGGTGGTGGCGTTGCTGGGCGTGTGGCACTTCTCCGGCGAGACGCAGCAGGCGGTGCGCGACGGCACGCACCTGGAAGCGCTGGCGCTGGCGGAGTTCGTGTCGTCCACGTTCACCCTTCCCCAGGCTCCGGGCGCGGCGCCGCACGGCGCGGTGGCGGAGGTGCTGTCCTCGGACACGCGGCTGTTCCGCTCCGTGGAGGACCTGCGGGTGCTGACGCCGGAGGGCCGCATCCGGTGGAGCCGGCGCCCGGCCGAACAGGGCCACCCGCATCCGGAGGCCGCGCGGCTGTTGGCGACGGGGCAGGAGGCGGCGCGCACCATCGAGCGCGGCACGGAGGTGGTGCGCCCCCTGGGCGGCCCCGAGTGCTCCGGCTGTCACACCGGCGAGGCCGCGCAGCGCATGGGCGTGTTGCAGGTGCGCCTGGGCGAGCCCGCGCTGCACCGCCAGTTGCAGACGATGTTCCGGGACGCGCTGGGGGCGATGGTGCTCTTCGTCGTCATCCTGGCGCTCGTCACGTGGCTGAGCCTGCGCTTCGTGCTCACGCGTCCGCTCAAGCGGCTGAGCGAGGTCATGGGGCGCGCGGAGTCCGGGGACCTGCTGGTGCGCGCGGACGCCCGGGGCACGGATGAGATTTCGCGCCTGGGCGCGGCCTTCAACCAGATGCTCGCGCGGCTGACCTCCATGAAGGTGGAGGAGATCGACACGCACCGCGACCTGGAGCTGGTGAAGGAGAAGCTGGCGCTCAAGGACGAGTTGGAGGAGCGCCTGCGGGAGCTGTCGCTGCTGTTCGACGTGGCGCGCTCGCTCAACGCCACGCTGGAGTTGGACGAGCTGTTGTCGCGCATCACCCGCATGGTGGTGGAGCGCCTGCACATCCCCGACTTCTCCATCATGCTCCTCAACGAGGACGGCATGCTGGAGGTGAAGCACGCGTGGCCGCAGGGCCGGGGCCTGGAGGAGCACACCTTCGCCCTGGGCGAGGGCGCGTGTGGCCGGGCCGCCCAGACGCGCAAGGCGGTGTACCTGCCGGACCTCACCGACAGCACCAGCATCTTCGCCCGGCGCGGGCTGCGCGGCGGCTCGGAGGTGGGCTCGCTGCTCGCGGTGCCCATGGTGCACGCGGAGACGCTCCTGGGCGTCATCAACTTCCAGCGGCCGGAGACGGCGTGCTTCTCCGCGGAGGAAATTGAACTCTTCACGGCGGTGGCGGATCAGGCGGCCACGGCGGTGACGAACGCGCGCCTGCACGCGGAGACGGTGAAGCTGACGCTGACGGACGCGCTCACGGGCGTGCCCAACCGGCGCCACCTCTTCCAGCGGTTGGACCTGGAGCTGGCGCGCGCCCAGCGCTTCGGCGTGCCGCTGGCGCTCCTGATGGTGGACGTGGACCACTTCAAGCGGCTCAACGACCTGGCCGGACACCGGGCCGGCGACGAGACGCTGCGCCGGGTCTCCGACGTGCTGCGCACCCGCGCGCGCAAGGTGGACACGCTGGGGCGCTATGGCGGCGAGGAGTTCGTGCTGCTGCTTCCGCAGGTCTCCAAGGCGACGGCGTTCGAGGTCGCGGAGACGCTGCGCCGCGCGGTGGCCGAGTCCGGCGCGCTGGGGCGGCCGGGCCTGCCGGGCAACCACGTGACGGTGTCCATCGGCGTCGCGCACTTCCCCACGGACGCGAACTCGCAGGAGACGCTGGTGGATTGCGCGGACTCGGCGCTCTATTGCAGCAAGCGCACGGGCCGCAACCGCGTGACGACGTTCGAGCCCGGCATGGAGATGCACCCCGGCCGCGAGCGCAGCATCAACGCGCCGCCCTCGGACGCGCCCACCACGCCCCCTGCCCCGTCGGGCATCGCCAAGGCATAGGCCCGAAGCCGGTGCGAAAGCAGGCTCAGCGCTGCACGAGCGTGCGGACCACGGGCAGCATCAGGTCCGCCCACTCCTCGTAGCCCACCGCGGACGGGTGGAAGCCGTCCGGGGAGAAGAAGTCCGGGCGTCGGGGGATCATCTCGCGGCTGGCCGTGAACAGGTCCACCAGGTGGAGCCCGTGCGCGCGCGCCACCGTGGCGATGGCTTCGTTGAAGGGCTCGATGCGCCCTTCGTACAGCGCGCTCGGCACCAGCCTGGCGACGGGCGCGAGCGCCATGTCGGCCAGGTTCACCACCACCATGGACGCGCCGGTCTGCTTCAGGCGCCGGGCGATGCGGTCCAGGTCGTCCTGGTACTCCGCCACCTCGGTGCCGCGCCAGAGGTCGTTGGTGCCCACGCCCAGCGTGATGAGCGTGGGCTGCAACGCGACGACGCGCTTGAGGGCCCCCGTGACGACGTCGCGCACGCGCGCGCCACTCTGTCCCAGGTTGGTGTGGCCCACCGGCAGGCCGCCCTGTCGGAGGCGGGAGGCGAGCCGCCACCTCAGCCGTCCTTT
>SECN01000731.1 GCA_004173515.1 Myxococcaceae bacterium
CACCACAAGTCCGGTAGCCTCCCCATGCGCCCCGCCCTCCTTCTCCTGCTACTCGTCGCCGCCAGTCCGTCCTGGGCAGAAGATCCTGCGCCCGCGTCCCCCCCAAAGTCCGCAGACAGCGCGTCTTCCGCTGGGACCAAGAAGGCGCCCAAGTCCATTCGCTTGGACGAAATAATCGTCAAGGGCCGCATCCCAAAACCGGAAGCTTTCTACTTTCTCGATCGCTCCAAGCCGAGCTTCGACGACCTGAACCGCACCGAGAGCTTCGTGCCCAAGGTGGTCCAGAGCGTGGATCAGGACCCCTTCTAGCTCCATGGCCCTTCAAACCGCCCACAAACTGCTGCGCGTCGGCGTCATCCAGGACGGCCGCATTGTCGAGGAGCATCACGTCCTCCACGACTCCGTCACCATCGGTGATGACTCCCGCAACACCATTGTCCTGCCCGCTACGCAGGAGCGTCCCGGACGCTTCAAGGTGCTGGAGAACCGCGCCAACCAGTTCCACCTCATCATCGACGAGCACATGCAGGGCCGCGTCAACCTGGGCTCGTCCGATGTGGACTTCGACGCGCTGCGCACCCAGGGACTCGCCACCCGCCGGGAGGACGATACCTTCGACCTGCCCCTGCAGGAGAGCGCTCGCGGCAAGGTGGAACTCACTGACGCCACGCTCTTCTTCCACTTCGTCCCCGCGCCCCCGGAAGGCTCCAGGCCTACACTCCCGCCGGAGCTGAAGTCTGCCTCATGGCGCACGCTGGATCGGCTCTTCTTCCTCATCCTCGCGGCGATGCTGGTGCTCTACGTGCTCAGCGTCGCGGTCATAGTTACCCGGCCCGTGCCGGTGGAGGCGGAGGTCGAACTGGAGCAGTTGGAAGACCGCTTCGTGCGCGCCTTCATCCCGCCGCAGACGCCCGTGAAGGAAGAGCCCAAGGACACCAGCACCGCCCCGGAGAAGAAGTCAGACGACACCAAGGCCCCGCCGAAGAAAAGCCCCACCATGGAAAAGACACCGAGGCCCGCAGCCAACACGCCGGAGGACATTACAAAGAGGGTGTCCAAAGTGGGCATCCTAGCGGTTGTGGGACCTAATGGCGAAAATGGCGCTGGTCTAGACCACGTGCTCGACCCCACCGAGCCTGGCATCTCCGTGGAGGAGGCAACGAAGGGATCAACCGTCGGAAACGGCAACACACAGGTAGGCGGCGACACAAAGCCCAAGGGCGACAACGGCGGCAGCTTCGCGGGCATCGGCAATCAGGGGACCAAGGGTACCAAGAAGGTGGACACCGGCCCTATCAAGACCGTGAAGCCCCCTGAGGTGGAGACCGGGAAACCCGAGGTGGAAAGCGGCGAGGTCAACCAAGCGCTCTTGCAGAAATTCATCCAGGACAGAAAGAAGTCCATCCAGACCTGCTACGAGAACGCCCTCAAACGAGACCCCTCTCTCAAGGGCAAGATCAGGGTCCGTTTCGACCTTACCCCGCGCGGTGAGGCAGCCAACATCGATTTGGAGGAAGACACCCTGGGCTCCGAGAGCTTCAGCCGTTGCATCATCACCACCATGAAGATCTGGAAGTTTCCTTTCAAACCCAGTGACAACGTCTCCATCTCCTACCCGTTCATCTTCTCGTCAGGAGATTAGGCTCGACCGTCCGGAACCTCCGGATGCGCCGGACCCGCGGGGAGCACATGGAGAAGCTGGCCGTCATCGCCACATCCCCCCTCTTCGAGATGCTCGCGCCCCCGGAGCTGGCGCGGCTGGCGGAGCTGGCGCGGGTTTACCGGTACGCGCACGGCGAGGTGGTGTTCGAGGAAGGCGATCTGGGCGACAGCCTCTTCGTCATCGTGCGCGGCCAGGTGGAGGTGGTGCGCCGAGGCCCCGGCAACGGCACGAAGCCGCTCACCGTGCTGGGCCCCCCGGAGTTCTTCGGGGAGATGGGCCTCATCGACAAGGACCACCGCTCCGCCACCGTGCGCGCCCTGGGCGAGGTGGAGCTGCTCCAGCTCACCGCCCAGGATTTACGCACCTTCCGACTTGCTCATGCGGAAGGCTTCACCTTCATCGTCGTGAACATCGCGCGCAGCCTCTCCTCGCGGCTCCGGGACGCCAACGCGCGGCTGGTCCCGCAGGACTGAGGCTGGCACGGCAGGACGATGGGGCATTGCGTTGACACCCCACCCCCCCGCTCCTACGCTCGATTCCCGTAACGTTAGGGGCCGGAAGGACTCGTGAGGCGCATGCGCACCCTTGGAA
>SECN01000019.1 GCA_004173515.1 Myxococcaceae bacterium
CCCCCGACGCCACCCGCCTCCCCCTGGTGGGTCGAGCGCGCCGAAATCCTCCTGGCGCCCGGGGATCCACGAACGCTGAGCCTGGGCGCGCAGTGGGAGCTCTTCGAGCGGTTCGCCTTCGTGCAGGAGAACGTGGAGCCGGAGCTGCTGCTGCTCGATGTGCGGGCGCGTCCGGAGCTCCAGGCCCTCTGGGCGGCGCTGGAAGCGCGGGCCCTGCTGGTGACCGACGCGCTGGATGCGGCCGGGGCGGACGTCGCCCGGCAGCTGCGTTCGGGTGACCTCTCTGCGGCGGGCTTCCGCGAACAGTGGGAGGGGCTTGGCTTCACCGAGGCCACGGGCCGCGCGAGCACGGCGGCGGATGACTGGCTCGAGGGCCTGCTGCGCATCTCCCGCATCACCACCGGCCAGAGCCGTCCCCCGTTCGGTCAGGTGAACATGGCCTCGCGGGCCCAGCGCATCTCCGACTTCCTCACCACCACGCGTCCCGGACTGCGCGACACCGTCTACGACCTCGGCTGTGGCAACGGGAAGTTCGCCATCACCGTGGCCGCGAGCTCCGCCGCCCGGGTCAAGGGCGTGGAGTACGGCCAGACGTACGTCGAGTCCGCGCGCCGCAACGGCGAGCGTTTCGCGCTGCCGAACCTGGAGTTCATCCACGCGGATGTCCGCGACGTGGACCTGTCGGACGGCACCGCCTTCTATCTGTACTTCCCCTTCTGGGGAGAGGTGGCGCACACGGTGGCCCGCACGCTCGGGGCTGTCGCCCGGGCCCGGGACATCACCGTCTACGCCTCGGGCCCCCGGCTCGACTATGGCGAGCACTTCCTTGAACAGGTGACGCAGGGGGCGCTCTCTCTCGCGCCGCAGCGCCTGGCCTTCGCCGACGTGATGGTCCTGCGCAGCACCGCCTTCGCGTGAACGGCCCGCAGCGTCCCCTCGGCAAAGGGCTCGCCTCCCAGCTCGCATCGCTCGTTGCCTCCGGGATCATTGTCAACCAGGGCTTAAGAGCCTGTTGGCCCCGGGGCGCGTAGTCATCCACCGCCGGGGTCCTTAGTTTTCCTTTCGAGCGGGGATGTCCCCCTCCCCCCGAGAGGAAAAGAACCATGCAGAAGCGCAAGCTGGGAAACAGCGGACTGGAAGTTTCGGCCATGGGCCTGGGCTGCATGGGTCTGAGTTATGGCTATGGCCCGGCGACGGAGAAGCAGGAGGCCCTCCAGTTGATCCGCCTGGCCTTCGAGCGCGGCATCACCTTCTTCGACACCGCCGAGGCCTACGGCCCGTTCCGGAACGAAGAGCTGCTGGGCGAAGCGCTCGCCCCCATCCGGGACCAGGTGGTGATCGCCACCAAGTTCGGCTTCGAGTTCGACGCCTCGGGCGGACAGAGCGGCATGAACAGCCGGCCGGAGCACATCAAGGAGGTCGCGGAGGCCGCGCTCAAGCGGCTCAAGACCGACCGGATCGATTTGTTCTATCAACACCGCGTCGACCCGAACGTGCCCATCGAGGAGGTCGCGGGCACGGTGAAGGAGCTGATCCGTCAGGGCAAGGTCAAGCACTTCGGCCTGTCCGAAGCCGGCGCGCAGACGATCCGGCGCGCGCATGCGGTCCAGCCCGTCACCGCCCTCCAGAGCGAGTACTCGCTGTGGTGGCGTGAACCCGAGAAGGAGATCCTTCCGACGCTGGAGGAGCTCGGGATCGGCTTCGTGCCCTTCTCCCCGCTCGGCAAGGGCTTCCTCACGGGCGCCATCAGCGAGAACACGACGTTCGACAGCTCCGACTTCCGCAACGTCGTCCCGCGCTTCACGCCGGAGGCCCGGAAGGCGAACCAGGATCTGGTGGACCGGCTTGGTGACATCGCGGAGCGCAAGAAGGTGACCCGGGGCCAGCTCGCGCTTGCCTGGCTCCTGGCCCAGAAGCCGTGGATCGTCCCCATCCCCGGCACCACCAAGCGGCATCGCCTGGAGGAGAACGCCGGGGCCGCGGACGTCAAGCTGACGCCCGAGGAGCTGCGTGACATCCAAGGCGCCCTCTCCGCCATCACGGTGCAGGGGGACCGCTACCCCGCGCACCTCCAGGCCCGCGTCGGCCGCTGAGCCACACGCCGGCGCTGTGGGTACCCCGTGGGGAGGGCGCCGGCCCCTCTGACATGAATCAGGGGGCCGTGTCTGGCTTTGTGATTCGCCCACCGTGAGTGGCACGGCGGTGTTCCGGGATTCAGTTCAGCGTGCCGCAGTCAGCGATGCGCCGCACCCGGAGCGCCGCCAGCCGCTCCAGCGGTGCCGCCACCTCCGGTCCTTCGAGCAGGGCCACCGCGCGGGCGATGGCGTCCAGGGTGGACATCCCGGCGGGATGCGAGGGCTCGCGAAGCCGGAGCAGACCGGGCTCGGGCGGTGGCAGCACCAGCCGGGGAAGCGCCCGCAGCGCGGGGAGCCGCTGGGTCATCCGCCGGGCCTGCGACCAGTTTCCGTCCAGCACCACCAGTTGCCTCGGCGCGGGGGCGTCCGGCGGTGCGACGGGACCGTCGGGGAAGAGCAGCCAGGTTCCCGGCTCGGAGAGCACGGCGGCGTCGAGCGCCTCGGCTTGTCCTCCGACGATGAGCAGTTTCGCGTTCACCAGGGCCAGCGCGGCCACACGCCCGGTGTTGCTTCGCTTCGCGGTCTCCAACATGTGCTGGAGGAGGAGGATCCGGGTCCGGGTCTCCACCCGGGGGATCTCCGCGCACAGGCACAGGTGGATCGCGAGGTTGCAACGGGGGCAGCGAGGTGGGCGGTCGGCGCGAAGAGGCATCCTGCGCCATCCTGATCCGGCCGCCGTGGGAAGAGAAGCGCTCTTTGCCGGGCGGGCCCTTCGAAGATGTCAGGACGACTGGGATCCTTCCCGTCCGCGAAGGAAGGCCTTGAAGACCTACCTTCAAGGAGGTTGGAGTCCTGCCCATGCGCCCATTCCTTGCCTGCCTTTCCCTGGTATTGCTGACAGCCTTTCCCACACAAGCACAGACCCACATTCCTCCTCCCGCTGACGGCTCCTATGGCGTCGAGGTGGAGTACTCCATTTCATCGGATGCACTGAGCAGGGCGACAGGGCTCGCCTGGGCTCCGGACGGTTCCCATCGTCTCTTCGTGACGCTCCAGGGTGGTCAGGTCCTGATCTTCCAGAACGGCGTGTTGCAGCCCATTCCCTTCATCACCGAAACCGTTGAGAGCGATACCGAGCAGGGATTGTTGAACCTCGTCTTCGACCCGGAGTACGCGACCAACCACTACGTCTACTTCGTCGTCGCCAGCAAGGCGGATTTCATCACGCGGATCCTGCGATTCACCGACGTCGAAAGCGTGGGGATGGACCGCACCGTCATCGTGGACAACATCCCCAACAACTACGCCCATAACGGCGGTGGCCTGGCCTTCGGCCCGGACGGTCTGCTGTATTTCGCGTTGGGAGACCGGGGAGGAACAGGAACCGACGAGGACCTGACCTTGATGTCGTCGAAGATCCACCGCATCCACAAGGACGGGACCGTCCCCACGGACAACCCCTTCTACGACGGCCCCGGTCCCAACAGCGACACGATCTGGGCCCGGGGTTTCCGCAATCCCTTCCGGATGCGCTTCCAGCCGGGCACGTCTCATCTCTGGGTCAACGTCGCCGGAGACAGAGCTGAGCAGATCTTCCGGGTGGGGCGGGGCGACCACGCGGGCTGGTCGCTGTATGAGAACAACCAACCCGAGGGCTACCTGAAGCCGCAGGTCACCTACAACCCGATGACGTATGATGAGTACGAGTTCACGCAGACAGGCGCGGTGCGCAAGGATGGCATCGTGACCTTCACGGTGGATGATGCCAACCGCCCGGTCTCCACCCTGCGCCAGGGAAGGCGGATCCGCGTGTTCGATGTGCAGGACCCGAGCTTCAACGGGGTCGCGTACATCTCCGGATTCCCCTCCCCTCACACCTTCACGGTGGCGCAGCCCGGTCCCGATGCGGTGAGTGGAGGCGGCAGCTTGAGGGCGGATCAACTGGGATATGCGCTCGTGGGCGGCGCCTTCTGCGAAGGCACGCTCTTTCCTCCGGATTTCCAGGGCAACTATTTCTTCGCGGACCTCAGTGGAAGCGTCTATCGCATCGCCCTCCGGCCGGACGGGTCCGTGAATCGGGTGGACCCTGTCATGCTCAACTTCGGGCAGGGGGAAATCATCGACCTGGCGGCGGGCCCGGACGGGGCCATGTATGTCTTGCCCTACTCCGGTCTGATCCTCCGGGTCACCCCCCTCCCGCAGGGACTGGGCCTGGTCGTGTCGTCGCAGGACGTGGTCATCCCGGAGGGAGGGACGAAGACGGTCATGGTGTCCCTGTCAGCGCCCCCCAACAAACCGATGACGCTCACCGCGGAGCGGCGTGAGGAGGGGGATTTCCAGGTGACTGAAGGCCGCGTGCTCAGCTTTGACGCGACCAACTGGAGCGTCCCGCAGTTCGTGACGATCTCCGCTGGCCAGGACGCGGACGCCGACGTCGACCACGGGACGTTCTACTTCGCCACCTACGAGGGCTTCCCGGAGGGCCTTCCCGGAGCGGACATCCGGGTGCGCACCTCGGAAGATGAAATCCAGGCGCTCCAGCTCTCGGCTTCCGCCCTGGACTTCGAGGAGGGAACGGGCGGCGACTTCACCGTGGCCCTGGCCTACGCGCCGACAGTCCCTGTGACGATCACCGTGGCGCGCACGTCGGGAAGCGAGGACGTGACCGTCACGGAGGGCGCCACCCTGACGTTCACGCCCGAAGACGGTACGACGCCGAAGACGGTCACGGTGGCGACGACCCGAGACACCGACAGCGATGACGACCTCGCGGTGTTGACGGTGTCCGCACCCGGGATGGAAGCCCGGACCCTCACCGTCACCGCCCGGGATGTCGCCGGAGTGCCTGTCATCACCTCCCTGCCCGTGACGGATGCCATTGTCGGTGAGCCTTACGCTTATGCCGTCACCGTGACCGGACGCCCCGCGCCCGTCCTCACGCTGGAGCAGGGCCCGGAGGGCATGACGCTCGACGCTGAGTCCGGAGTCCTGTCATGGAGCCCCCTGGCCGAAACGACCGTGAGCGTGTCCGTCCGCGCGAGCAATGGGCAGACACCAGATGCCGTGCAGACCTTCCAGCTCCGGGTGCAGTTGCCGGGCACGGCCGATGCGGGAACGGCCCCGGATGGCGGCGACGTGCTGGATGCCGGCCCCGAAACGGACGCGGGTCCCGAGGCCGATGCGGGCACCCTGGTGGATGCCGGGTACGAGGCGGATGCGGGCACTGCCGCGGATGCGGGCCCTGGACTGGATGCGGGCACCGCGCACGACGCCGGCACGGGGCCGGACGGGATGGAGGGCGAGTCCGGCGGGTGTGGCTGTGGCGCCACCGCCCTCCCAGGCGTCCTGGGCTGGTGGCTCCTGGCGGGTCTGGTGTGGAGGCCCCGACGGTCACGGCGGTAAGGCCTTCCGCGCCTTGAGCGGCAGGCCGGCGACCCGTGGTTCAATCCTCATCCCGGACGACAGGTCTCGCCGTCCCAGGAGCCACGATGTCCCAGCCGATGACCGCCAGGGAACCCGCGACGCGACAGCGCTTCACGGCGGCGACCCGGCTGGAGCGACACCGACACGTGACGGGCTACACCGCCGTCATCGTGTCGGGGGGCTACGTGGAGGCGGGAGATTCCGGCCGCTTCCGACTGCACGCGGGCTCCGTGGTGTTCCACCGCGCCTTCGAGGCGCACGCGAACCACTTCGACACCACCGGGGCCGTCGTCCTCAACCTGCCGCTCTCCGCTTCGGCTCCGAACGTGGCGGCGGGACTGCTGCGGGACCTGGATGCCGTGGTGCGGCTGGCCGGGAAGGACCCGCTCGCGGCCGCGGACCTCGTGGCTTCTTCGTCCCTGGCTCCCGTCACGGGTCCTGGTGATTGGCCGGACCTGCTCGCCCAGGCACTGCGCGACAATCCCGCACTGCGGCTCGGACAGTGGGCGGAGGCCACGGGCCTCGCGGTGGAGACGGTGGCTCGCGGCTTCAAGCGGGCCTACGGCGTCTCTCCCAAGCGCTACCGGGCCGACGTGCGCGCGCTCCAGGCCTGGCGTCGGCTTCCCCGCTCGACGCTGCCGCTCGCGCAGCTCGCGCTCGCGCTGGGATTCTCCGACCAGGCGCACATGACCCGCGACGTCGTCGCGCTGACGGGACGGACGCCCTCGGCCCTTCGGTCCGAGGGTCAAGTGGATCCAAGAACGGCCCGGCGCTAGCGACTACACGCCGAGGGCATGAACCGACGCGACTGTCTCCGCGCCCTGCTCGCCCTGCCCTTCGCCGCGACGGTGGGCTGCGCCACCCCGGGCCCACGACCTTCCACCTCCGCTTCCCGCACCCGCTGGAAGGTCGCCGGATCCGAAGGCATGGATGCGCTCTGCTTCCTCAATGCCCTGTCTGGCGATGCCTTCTACGCCCGCTACTACACCGAGGAGCTGGCGCGGTTCACGCCGCGCTTCGCCGCAAGCGCGGTCACCGCGCTCCAGCAACTCAAGGCTTCGTCGAAGGCGCAAGACCGGCTGATGGGCCCCTTCCTCTGCCTGGTGTTCTCCGCTGGGCCCACGCAGTCGCTGGAGGAGCTGCGCGGCGCGCTCACGGACGCCGAAGCGCGACTGCTTCCGGGCTTCCGCGCCAGCCCCTACTGGGACCCCCTGGCCTGGGGCTGGTTTCTTGCGGTCCGTCCGGAACTGGCCCGCGTGCTCGAAGCGCTGGCCGAAGCCGACTTCCCCACGTTCCGCCGGGACGTGCTTGGAGACCTCATCGAGCAGCGCGCGGCGGCGCTGCGACAGCGGCTGGCCGGAGTCGACGTCATCGCCGAGCAGGAGCGGCTGCTGGGTCACCGCCTGGAGGAGGACATCACCATCGACCTGCTGCACTTCTCCAAGCCGCATGGCATCAAGGTCATCGGGCAGCGGTTCCTGACGCACCGGACCTACTCCGATGAATTGATCATCCGGAACGCGGCCCACGAAATCCTGCACCCTCCCTTCGACGCCGGGCACCCCTCCGTCGTCGCGGTGCTGGAGGTGCTGCGACGCGACGTGCTGCTCACCCGCATCGTCGCGGACCATGACCCGGCCTTCGGCTACACCATGCTCGAAGGACTCCTCGACGAGGACACCGCCGAGGCGCTGGAGCAGCTCATCACCGAGCGGCTCGGTGTCGCCGTCCCGGCACGCGAGCGCTGGCTCGGCGCCGACGACGGCATGCACGTGCTCGCCGCCGGGCTGTACGGGCTCCTGCGGGACGACGACTTCGCGCGCTCCGGCGGCGTCATCCAGGAATGGCTGGGCCAGGCCGCGCACGAAGGACGGCTGGCGCCCGCGTCGCTCCACGCCGCCGCGGCCCGCGTGCTGGGACTGCCCTCCGAACAGCTCTGGAGGCCGTCCAAACCGAAGTGAGCCACGCCCCTGGAAGGGAGGCCGCCGTCCGCCTGTCAGCTCCCGGGGCCCCGGGCCGTCGCTGCGTGGCGCCGTGCTAGCGTGAGCCCCCTTCCATGAACTTCCGTTTCCAATGCTGGGTGCAACGGCACGCCAGCCGTCGGGTCACGCTCACGCCGTTGGCGCTGCCCTACCTCGCGGTGCACGGGGACTCCCTGGAGAAGGCCACCGAGGAGCTGACATTGGCGCTCGATGATCAGCTCACCCGCGTGCACCCCCGCCGGGTGCCGGAGTTCATCGCCGCGTCCGACGGCGTGCTCCACACGCTCGAAGTGCAGGAGGGCATCCCCATCTGGGGCACGGAGACGAACACCGTCGCCCCGCTGCAGTTCACCGCCATCGTCGCCCCCGCGCACCAGTCCTTCGTCGGACTGCATGCCCCGCGCCTCGGCACGCACCTGTGGTTCCAGGGCAAGACGCTGCCCGCGGAGGCACCGGACCGGTTGGGCGAACGACTGGAGGGCCTCTCCGACGCGCGCCGGCTCGCGCTGCGCCAGGAGGGTCAGGAGTCGCTGGTGGAGTTGGAGGTCCAGGTCTCGCCCACCCCGCTCGCCGCCCTCACCCCGCGCCAGCTCCGCCTGGACATCCGCCCGCCCCCGCGTCCCGCGGAGGCGCCCGCGGAAAGAGCGGACGATGACCTGGACGACGAGGACGCGGACACGCTGGACCTGGACACGTGGGAGCCGCGACGCCGCGCCCATCCCCGCGACGGGGGCGCGAAGCCGGAGAAGCCGCCGCCCACGCCCACGCTGGAGCGCATCGCCGTGCCCTGGCACACGCTCGCCCAGGACGGACAGCTCGATCCCGCCTACGAGCAGGACGCCCTGGTGACGCTGCTGCGCGCGCGCCTCGCCGCGAAGGACGCGGAGGCCGTGGTGCTGGTGGGCCCCTCCGGCGTGGGCAAGACGGCGGTGCTCCACGCGCTCGCCCAGGCCCTGCGCGCCCCCACCGCCACCGCGCCCAAGCGCGCCCGTCCCTTCTTCTTCCTGGACGGCAGCCGCCTCATCGCGGGCGAGGGCATGTCGGGCGACTGGCAGCAGCAGGTGATCCGCTGCCTGCGCGAGGCCGCCGAATCCAATTCCCTGCTCTGCCTGGGCCACGCGGTGGACCTGCTGGACGCGGGGAAGACGGCGCACAGCGACCAGAACGTGGCGCAGATCCTCCTGCCGCTGCTCGCCACCCGCGAGGTGTCCGTGCTGGCCGAGGCCACTCCGGAGGCGTGGGCGCAGGTGGAGCGCCGCAACACCAGCTTCGCGCGCCTCTTCTCCGTGGTGCGCGTGGAGGAGCCGTCATCGGACGCGCTGGCCCGCATCCTCGCGCGCGTGGCCGAGGACGACGCGGGGCCAAAGCCGCTGGAGGTGCTGCCCGAGGCGCTCGACGAGTCGCGCTTCCTCTGCCGCCGCTTCCTGCCCTACGGCGCGCAGGTGGGCAACGCGGTGGCCTTCCTGCGCCGCCTGCTGGCCACGTGCGCGCACGCCGAGAAGCCGCGCGTCACCCGCCTGGACGCCATCCACCAGTTCGCCTCCGAGTCCGGCATCCCCGAAGGACTGCTGCGCGACGACGTCCCGCTGGAGCCGGAGCAGGTGCGCGCCTTCCTCTCCGCGCGGGTGCTGGGGCAGCGGACGGCGGTGGAGAGAGCGGCGGCGGTGGTGTCCGTGCTCAAGGCGGGCCTCTCCGACACGCGCCGCCCGCTGGGCGTGCTGCTCTTCGTGGGTCCCACCGGCGTGGGCAAGACGGAGCTGTCCAAGGCCCTGGCGGAGCTGCTCTTTGGCGCGAAGGAGCGCATGGTCCGCCTGGACATGGGCGAGTACGCCGGCCCGGACGCGCTCGTGCGCCTGCTGGGGGATGGCCAGACGCCCGGGCACCTGTCGGCCGCGGTGCGCCGCCAGCCCTTCTGCGTGGTGCTGCTGGACGAGGTGGAGAAGGCCCACCCCGCCGTGCACGACGCGCTGCTCGGCGTGCTGGGCGAAGGCCGCCTCACCGACACGTCCGGCCGCTTCACCGACTTCCGCAACGCGGTGCTCGTGCTCACCAGCAACCTGGGCGCGGACACGTGGCGCGCCCGCGTGGGCTTCGACCCCTCCGGCGGCGTGCCCGACACCGCCGCCCTGCGCGCGCACTACCTCGGGGAGGTGCAGCGCTTCTTCCGCCCGGAGCTGTTCAACCGGTTGGATGACGTCGTCGTCTTCTCTCCCCTCTCCGCGGACCTGCTGCGCCGGCTGGTGGTGCGCGAGGTGGAGGCCGTGTGCCGCCGCCCGGGCCTGTCGCTCCACGACGCGGCGCTGGAGGTCGCCCCTTCCGCGCTGGAATGGCTGGCCGAGCGCGGCTTCGACCCGCGCTATGGGGCCCGCCCCCTCAAGCGCGCCCTGGAGCGCGAGCTGGTCGTGCCGGTGGCGGCGTGGCTCGCAGCGCACCCCCAGGGCGGCGCGGTGAAGCTGTACGTGGAGGCCGGCGACGCGGGGCTTTCGCTGCGCGCGGAGGCGGTGGGCGGCGACGCCGAGGGCGTGGGGCGGCAGGCCATCGAGAAGGTGTTGGAGGACGCGGCCAGCCTGCGCGCGGAGGTGCAGCGCTGGAGCCGCTCCGAGCCCATGCTGGCCCTGCGGCGCGAGCTGGCCGTCTTCGATAAAGCCTCACGCCAGCCGGCGTACTGGGAGGAGCGGTCCCTGGCTGAAGTGGCCTCACGCAAGGCCTCCGAGGCGCGCGAGCTGGACAAGGCCTTCCGCGACTGCGCGCAGCAGGCCGAGGCGGTGGAGGACCTGCTCTTCGAGGCGCACCTCACGCGCGCCGTGGGACAGGCGGAGTCCCTGGCCCGCGACGTGGCCGGCCTCCGGCGCTCCTTCCAGCCCCTGCGCGAGCGCATCCACGCCAGCCTCTTCCCCGTCTCGCGCGGCGTCACCCTGCTGCTGGTCCCCGGACGCGGCGCCTGGCCACAGCTGTGCATCCTGGCGAGGGCGTACGAGGCCTGGGCCCAGACGCAGTCCATCGCCTTCCACCGGGCCCTGTTGCTGTCCGACGAGCCCAAGGAGGGCGAAAAGAAGAAGGCGTCGCGCAAGGACGTCAATCACACGTGGAGCTGGGAGCAGAAGGCGGAGCTGAACGACCTGAAGCGACCTCCCGCCGCGTACGCGCTGCAGCTCAACAGCGGCGTGCTGCCACTGCTGCTCGCGGGCGAGCACGGCGTGCACCGCTTCGTCGACGGCAGCCAGGCCGCGTTGGTGCGCGTGCGCTTCGAGCCGCAGCCCCTGGCGCTGCACGCGCTGCCGGCCCTGGAGGATCTGGAGAAGTCGCTGACGCAGTTGGAGGTGCGCCGGGTGCGGCCCGTCGCCGGCATCGTGGCGGGAGGCACGCTGGAAGACCTGCGTACCGGCGCGAAGCAGCGCTACGGACCTTCGGGCGTGGATCTGGAACCGCTGTTGGAAGCGTGGTTGCAGTGGCGCGTCTTCGGCGCGCGGAAGGAGGACTGACGCCATGGACCTCAAATTGCCCCTGGTGGTGTCCCCGTTGGGCGGACGGCTGGTGCAGGCCTGGGTGCCCGCCTTCTGGCCCCGGCTGAGCGGCGTGGGCCCCAGCCTCTCCGCGCTGCGCGACGAGCTGGCGCTCGCCGTCATGACGCGCTTCGAGAAGGAGCCCGCGGCCCACGTGGCGGAGTACCAGCTCCCGCCGCACCTGGCCCTGCGGCACGTCAAGGTGGACACGGAGGCCCGGGACCGGGAGAAGAACCAGCGCGTCGTCCTCCAGGGCCACATGGCCGTGCTGCTGGAGAAGTGGCCGCGCGACGATTTCTGGGTGGTGACGCCCACCCGGCTGCCTGAAGCCCGCTTCGCGATCCCGAACCCGGATGCGCTGCCCCAGGCGCTCGCACGCCGGCTGTCCGCGTGGTGCCTGGAGCACGAGCTGGAGGACCTGAACGAGGCCTGGGGCACCGGGCACGAACGCCTGGAGCTGCTGGAGGTGGACGCGTACGCGCCCACCATCCTCCCCCGTTCGCCTCCCAAGCCCGTCAAAGCGACGCGCCGCCGCAAGGCCTCTTCCGAGAAGAAGGCGGAGCCGGCCGCGGAGACGCCCGAGCAGCGCGAAGCCCGCCGCAACCGCCGCCGCCTGTCGCTCGAGGAGCTGCGCGCGGTGGCGCGCAACCTGAGCCATGGCGCGCGAGACGGCGGGCTGGAGCGCTGCTTCGGCCGCGAGGCGCTGGTGCGCGAGGTGGTGGACGCGCTGGAGGGCCGCGAGGGCGCCGCGGTGGTGCTCGTGGGCCCGTCCGGCGCGGGGAAGACGGCGCTGGTGCATGAGGCCGTCAGCCGCCTCACCGCGCGGCAGGACGCCGCGGGTGTGCGTCGCGACGTGTGGCGCGTGGACGGCAACCAGTTCATCGCCGGCATGATGTACGTGGGCCAGTGGGAGGCCCGCGCGCGCGGCGTGGTGCGGGAGCTGGTGGAGGTGGGCGACCTGCTCTACGTGGACGACCTGGCCTCGCTCGTCTACGCGGGGCGCACCCACAGCGAGCGCACCAACGTGGCGCAGTACCTGGAGCCCCATTTGGCGCGCGGCGAGCTGACGGTGCTGGCCGAGTCCACGCCGGAGCGCTTCGAGCGCGTGCGCGAGGAGGCCCCCACCTTCGCCTCCCTCTTCCGCGTGGTGCACGTGCCCGCGCTGGACGCGCGCGCCACGCTGCCCGCGCTCCTGGGCACGCTGCGCGAATTGGAGGCCTCGAGCCAGGCGGGCGCGGTGCGGCTGTCCCCGCTGGCGCTGGAGACGCTGATGGACTTGCAACAGCGCTTCGTCGCGCACGAGGCCTTCCCGGGCAAGGCCGTCCGGCTGCTGCGCCGGGTGGTGTCTCGGCCCGGCACCGAGGAGAACGGCGTGCGCCGCTTCACGCAGGAGGACGTCACCACCGCCATGCACGAGCAGACGGGCCTGCCGGACTTCGTGCTGGGCAGCGCGCCGCCGAAGACGCGCGACACGCTGGAGCGCGAGCTGGCCGCGCAGGTGGCGGGCCAGCCGGAGGCGGTGGCCGCGGTGGTGGATGCCATCCTCACGCTCCAGCGCTCGCTGCAACCGCCGGACAAGCCGTTGGCCACCTACCTCTTCGTGGGCCCCACCGGCGTGGGCAAGACGGAGACGGCCAAGGCCCTGGCGCGCACGCTCTTCGGCGGCGAGGGGCGGCTGGTGCGCTTCGACATGTCGGAGTTCGTGTCCTCCTCCAGCATCACCCGGCTCTTGGGGATGCCGGGCGCGCCGGACGGAGAGCTGACCACCGCGCTGCGCACCCAGCCCTTCTGCGTGGTGCTCTTCGACGAGGTGGAGAAGGCGCACCCGCGCGTCTTCGATGCGCTGCTCCAGTTCCTGGGCGAGGGGCGGCTGACGGACGGCGCGGGCCGCACGGTGGACGCGCGCCAGGCGGTGGTGGTGCTGACGTCCAACCTGGGCGTGCGCGAGGCCGCGGCCCGCACCGGCTTCCACCGCACGGCGGAGGGCGCGGAGGCGCACTACCTGTCCTGCGTGCGCGCCTTCTTCCGCCCGGAGTTCTTCAACCGGTTGGACCGGGTGGTGCCCTTCCGCCCGCTGACGCCCGCCGCGCTGCGCGTGGTGGTGGAGCACGCGCTGGAGTCGCTGCTTTCGCGCCGGGGCATCCGCCGGGGCAACGTGCTGGTGGAGGTGGAGCCCGCGCTGTTGGATCTGCTCGTGGAGCAGGCCTAGGCCTGGGCGCCGGAGCCGGATCCGGCGGCCTGGACGCTTTCGGACGTGTCGCGCGTGCTGGAGGAGGCGGCGGCGCGGCTGGACGCGCTCGGCGCACCGGAAGTGGGCCCGGAGGCGTTGGAGCTGGTGGATCGGCTGGAGCGCCTGCGCGCGGAGGCCGTGGACATCCGGGAGACCGAGCTGGCGGAGCTGGACTTCCTGGAGACGGAAGAGGCGGTGCCCAAGGAGGTGGAGCACAGGTACCCGAACTGGAACCACAACGCCGGGCGAGGCGGCCTCCGGGCCCGGCCGACCTATGCCGCCGTGCCCCTGCCGGTATCCCGAGAGGAGCGGCTGCGTCGCTGCCGCCCCCTGGTGGTGGCCCTGCGGGACGAGGTGGAGTGGCTTTCGCATCAGCTCGCCTGCCGGGAGCGCGGTCCGGACACGCGGGCCCTGCTCATCGAAGGACTGGGCGATGCGACCCTCTCCGCGTTGGAGACGGTGGTGCGCGCACTGCCGCAGTCCCTGGGACGTGGGGTGGTGCACGACGAGCGCGTGGAGCCAGACGGTCGCATCACCTGGACGGTGTCCGGCGCGCAGCGTCCGTCCGGGGTGCGGGTGCGGCGCATGGCCGTGAGCGTCACGGCCTTCGGCCTCGCGGAGGTGCTGGCGCTGCTGGAGGGCTACGCGCTGGTGGAGTCCCGCGGCGACGGGGGACGCCGGATGCACGTGCGCCTGGAGCTGCTGGACGGCGACGCGGGCCTGCTGGACGACGTCTCCGGGGCGGTGGCCACGCGGGATGCGGTGCGCGCGGCGCAACGCGAGGCGCGGCGGACGGGGACGGAGCGGGAGCAGGACCGGGGCCGCGTGGTGCTGGAGGGAAAAGTCGGCGCGCTGGTGCACCTGGCGAGCCGGCACACGCCGTCCGAAGCGCTCGCATGGGCCGGGTGCGTGCTGCGGCACGCGGCCCGGAAGGAGGGCTGAGCCATGGACAAGAACCTGCACCTCTTCGTGCGCCGCTACCCGGGACTGGGCGTGGCGGCCCACGTGCTGACGCACCCGCATCTGGCGTCGTTCGCCAGCGACCTGAACACCGCGCGGCTGGATCTGGCGGAGGTGGTGGGCCGCCTGCTGCGCCGTGGCGCGCTGTGGGACGAGGTGACGCACTGGGAAGACCTGCGCCAGCGCCGCATGGCCTTCACCGTGCGCGCCATGCAGCACGGGCGACTGCTGTCCGTGCCTCTGCGCCTGACGGTCGTGACCCATGGCGGACGGGGCAAGGCCCGGGCCGCGCGCAAGGGCGACGCGGCCAAGGGGCCTCTGCGGGTGTGGGTGCCGCGCGTGGGCGTGGAGGGCACGCTGAACGACGCGGCGGACCTGGAGTCCTACGTGGAGGAGCTGGTCCGCCACGAGCTGTACCTCGCGCCGCTGGAGCGGTTGCACGGGCTGGCCTACCTGGGTGAGGAGTCGGTGGAGACGCTGTCCGTGCCGGCGCGCGTGAAGCCCACGGCGAAGGCCCGCGCGGAGGACGACGCGAAGCAGCCCCGGCGCCTGCCGCCGCCCCCCGGGCTCGCGGAGGCCAGCCGCTGCCTCAACGACGAAGCGCGCGCGGGCCTGCTGGAGCGCGCGTGGGAGCGCGACGCGGAGCTGGCCCGGCTCGCCCAGGCCGTCACCGCGAGCTCCCGCGCCAGCGTGCTGCTGGTGGGCCCGGCGTCGGTGGGCAAGACAGCGCTGGTGCACGAGCTGGTGCAGCGCGCGGAGTCCGCCGCGGAGGGCCATCCGCTGCGCGGCCTGGAGGTCTACAGCACGTCGGGCGCCCGCATCATGGCCGGCATGCGCTACCTGGGGCAGTGGCAGGAGCGCGTGCAGCGCATGGTGGAGGCGCTGCGCGTGCGCCGCGCGGTGCTGCACGTGGACAGCCTGTCGGAGCTGCTGTCGCTGGGCGGAGGGGACACCGGCCTGGACGTGGCGCGCCACCTGCTGCCGGCCCTGGAGGGCGGCGAGGTGGCGCTGGTGCTGGAGGCGACCCCGGAGGACGTGGCCCGCGCGGAGCGGACACACGGCGCCTTCCTGCAGGCGCTGCGGCACTTCCCGGTGGCGCCCCTGGACACCGGGGCCGCGCACACCGCGCTCCATCAGGCTTCGCAGCGGGTGGCCCGGGCGCGCAAGGTGCGCTTCACGGCGGAGGCGCTGGAGCGCGCCGCCGAGCTGACGGAGCGCTTCGGGGACGGTCCGCCGCCCGGGGGCGCGGTGTCCCTGCTGCGCTCGGCCAGCGCCCAGCCCTCCTCCACCGGCGACGTGGACGCGACCGGGGTGACGCAGGCCTTCTGCACGCGCACCGGCTATCCGCGCGAGCTGGTGGACACGTCCATGCGCCTGGATCCGGACGCCCTGCTGCGCAGATTCCGCGAGCGCATCGTCGGCCAGGACGAGGCCACGCTGCTCTTGCGCAACCTCATCGTCACGCTGAAGACGGGGCTGGCGGATCCGTCCCGCCCGCTGGGCGTGTTCCTGCTGCTGGGCCCCACCGGCGTGGGCAAGACGGAGTCCGCGCTGGCGCTGGCGGAGTACCTCTTCGGCGACACGTCCCGGCTGGCCCGCTTCGACATGGCGGAGTACGCGGCGCCGGGCAGCGCGGGACGTCTGGTGGGCGAAGGGGGCGGCCAGCAGGGCGGCCTCGCGCGCCGCGTGCGCGAGCAGCCCTTCGGCGTGGTGCTGCTGGACGAGGTGGAGAAGGCGGACGCGGGCGTCCATGACCTGCTGCTCCAGGTCCTGGGCGAGGGGCGTCTCACGGACGGCACCGGCCGCACCGTCAGCTTCCGCAACACCGTGGTGCTGCTCACCAGCAACCTGGGCGCGGACAGCGCGGGGCGCTCGCTCGGCTTCGGCGGGGGCAGCGTGCGCGACATGGAGCAGCACTACCTGGGCGCCGCCACCGCCTTCTTCCGCCCCGAGCTGCTGAACCGGTTGGATCAGGTGGTGCCCTACCGGCCCCTCACGACGGAGGTCATCCGGGCCCTGGCGCGGCGCACGCTGGTGGCGGCCCTCACGCGCGAGGGGCTCACCCGCCGGGGCGTGAAGGTGTCCTTCGGCGAGGACGTGGTGGAGTACCTGGCGCGCACCGGCTTCGACGCGCGCTACGGCGCCCGGCCCCTGAAGCGCGCGGTGGAGCAGCACGTCGTCACGCGCCTGGCCCAGTGGCTCGCGGGACACCCGGGCACCCCGCCCGCGCAGGTGACGCTGCGGGTGGGCACGGAGGGAACGGTGGAGCTCATCTAGGGCGTGCCCGGTGCCCGGGTGGGCCCCGGCCCGCCAGTGTCGGGCGCTTTACTTTGTCGGGCTCCGCCATCCCGAAAAGACATGATTTGACAGCAATCCCAGCCATCCTTCGTTGCGGCAATCGCTAACGAAACTGCCCGTGACGGGCAGAGGAGGACCCCATGGTGCACTGGTTCAAGCGTGTCTCGGTTTCCCTCGGATGGAAGGCCCTGCTGGTGTCAGGGATGGCCGCAGGAGCGTTGCTGTTGACGCCTGGTCAGGCGGCGGCGGAGACAGACTCGCCCTGCCCTTTCACGGGGGTCCTGTGTCTGTTCGAGGGCTCGGACTACACCGGCGCGGTGTGGAACGTCCGTGCCCTCACTCCCGGCGTGGGGGTTTGCGTCAACCTGGGGGAGCACGGCTGGGAGGATCGGGCGTACTCCGCCATCAACACGGGCAACTCTTACGCGTCGCTGTTCCTCAACGCGGACTGCGTCGGAGGACCCCACCCCGTCGATCCCCACTCGGGGCAGAGTGATCTGCCATTCCAGCCCAAGAGCGTCTGGGTGTACTGACCCGCCGCTCACGTGGGGGGCACTGGCTCCAGGCTCGAAATGACCTGGGCCAGCAGGGCGCGGCGGTCCGGACGGGCATGGGCGAGCTCACCCCGGAGCAGGGGCAGCGCCGCCTCTCCCATGACGAGCAATCCGTCCTGGGCCGCGCGCGCCACCGGATTGCGACGGTCCTGCAGCAGCCCCGCCAGCTCCGCCACCGAGGCAAGGTGTCCTCCGAACGCGAGCGTCCGGATGGCCCGGACGACGTGCCCGGCTTCCGTGTCCTGGAGCAGCTCGCGGGTCAGCGTCAGGTACTGCTCCCGGGGCACCAGCTCCTTCAGCAGCCGATGCGCGTGCAGGCGCACCGAGGACTTGCGGTGGGCCAGCAGCCGCGTCAGCCGCTCGACGGCGTGAGGCGCCTTGCGGAGCGCCATCCGCTGCATCGCCTTCGGCTCGGGCTCTGGGACATCCCAGGCCAGCGTCTCCAGTTTCCGCTCCACGTCACGCATCAGCTCGGCGGGGAGGTTCCTTTCGAGCGACGGGTCGTCCAGGAGCAGCGGTGCGAGCAGGGTGACGACGTCCGTCCGCAGCGCTGGCGTGGAGACTCGCGCGAGCAGGGCGAGCCTCACCTCCGGGCCCTGCCGTTCCAGCCCTTGCGATACCGCCGCGAGGATCCGGGCATCCTCCTTCTGGTTCGCGAGCTCGATGAGTCCAGTTCCCAGACGGACGGCCTCTTCGCGCTGCCCCCAGGACGCCAGTCCCCCAAGCACCTGCAACGCTGCCTCGCGATGACCGTCGTCCTCGTGGACGATGCGCACGAGCGCGTCCTCCAGCCCGCGTCCGTCGCGGCCATGCGCGCGGACACCCCGCTGGAGCAGCTCCAGGAAGTGCGTTCGCGCCAGGCCTCGCGCCTGGAGGAACAACGCCATCAACTCGGGCCCCCACACCGTGTCGCTCGGGAGGATTTCGAGCACCGCGGTGTGACCCTCGCGCAGCATCGGGAGGACGAAGGGCAGCACCCGGGCGGCCGGGAGCGCGCGAAGCAGGCCCGCCGCCATCGTCCCCGAACGCCCCCGACCCAGGCGCCACACGTCCAGCAGGAGCAGCACCTGCGCGGGCAGCAGGCGCGGCTCAGGAGGGAGTCCGTCGAGCAACGCCAACAGCGACTCCAGCCAGGCCTCCCCTTCCACACCCTCGTCGGTGGAGCCGACCCGCGCGCGCAGCGTCTCCAGTTCCCGCCGGTCCACGGCCCCCGCAGGCACCCACCGGAGCGGTTGCGCCTCTCCGAGCGTGTCGAGCAGCGATTGGAGGCGGGGCAGTCCCCTCACCCGCCAGAGCTGCCGCGCGGCCTGTCGGCGGACCTCGACGTGGGCATGGGACAGCAGGTCGACGAACAGCACCTCGTCCTCCGTCGACGTGGGAGCATCCAGCGCCGAGAGCGCGGCGAGGGACAGCCCCCGCTCATGATGGCGCGCGAGTCGCCGCAGCGCCGCGCGGGCCGCTTCCGTTTCGATGTCCGCCAACCACCGCACGAGCGTTTCCACCCGCGAGGACATCGAGGCCTCGGCGGCCTGAGCGAGCGCCGCGATCAGCGCGTCGTCCGGCACGCGCGCGTCCCACGCCTCGTAGACGGTCTCCAACAAGTCTCCATCCGGCGCACGCGTCGCGGCGGCCAGCACCTGGAGCGGCGGGACCTCGCGCAACACGGACGGCGCCAGGAACCGCCGCACCGAAGACGAGCGTGCCTGCGTCAGCGCCTCCATCAATCGAGGGCCAGACAGCTCTCCCGTGAGGATGCGTCGCTCCGTCCCCCAGAGCGCCACGCCCTCATCCGGGTGCGCGGAAGCCATGCGCGCCTCCTCCAGCGACGGCACGGCCTCCAACCGGTACAGACACCCCAGGGCCTCGTGAGGCTCGATGCGCTTCTCCGCCCAGGCGCGGCGCACCTCCACGAGCGTCCCCACCCGCTCGGGCTCTGACAGCCGTCCGGCGAGCGCATTCAACAGGCCGAGGGCCAGTCGCCGCAGGGCGGAGCTCGGGCTGTCCAGCAGGTCGCGAATCCCATCCAGGTGCCGCTTGAGGACCACCGCGCGCGCGTCCGTGAGGCCCGCGTCGGACACCGCCGAGAGCCGCTTCGTGAAGTCTTCCTGCGCGGCTTCGAGCACGGCCGCGTCCCCGGATGACAGCACGTCATCCATCCACGCCAGGTCCGCATCCAACCGCCGCTCGCGAAGCAGTCTCGCCGTTTCAGGATCCTCGGACGTGGCGGGAATCCAATGGGACAGGCCCTGGCGGCGCAGCAGCACCTCCAGTGACTCGCGCGCGTCAGCTGACAGCGCGATGACGCCGCCGTGGACCGCATCATTCAGCACCTTCGCGAGGCCCGTTCCACGCCGCAGGGTTGCCACGAGCGCCTGGGGCGACAACACGCCGGAGAGCACCTCGCAAAGCAGTTCCTGCTCCCGAGGCGAACCCGCCGAATCGAGTGCATCGAGCACGGTCGCCACGAAGCCCCGCCCGCAGGCGGCACGGAGCGCGCGGACGAGCAGCGCGCGCAGGCCCGGGTTGTCGTGGCGTCGGAGCCAGCCCAGCAGCACCCCGATGGGTGCCGGCCAACCCGAGCCCACGTTCGCGAGCGCCTCGGCGGCGGTCTTCTTGATGTTCATGTTGGGATGGGCAAGCCCCGCCGCGATGAGCGGCACCGCCCACTCCACCTTGAACACCCCGAGCCCGCTGAGCGCCTGTCGCAGGCGGTAGATGTCCTCCGAACGCGCGAAGGGCACCAGCCAGGCCACGGCCCGCGAATCTCCGGAGTGCGCAAGGCACTCCAGCGCGAGCTTCTGCACCGGCACGCGCCCATGGCGGAGGAAGCGACGCAGTCGCCGTGCGAGCATCGGATGCTTTCGTCCGACGAGCTGCCCCAGCACCCGTTCGAGCTGCGCATCACTCAGCTCCTGCGACTGGAGCTGATCGAGCAGACACTCCGTGAGCACCCGGGCACCGGCTTCGTCTTCCGAAACACGAACGGGCGACCGGGTCGGACGCAAGCGACCCCTGGAATGGAGTCCACGCCCCACCCGCTCCACGGCCTGCTGCGCCGCGGACCGGACCTGTTCGTCCGCATCGAGCAACAGCTCCCCCAGCGGAACGAGTGCGCGCCGCCGGGCCTCGCCGCCAAGCTGACCGATGGCCTGGAGCCGCAGCGGGTGCTGCGTCTGGAGGGCGATGCGGGAAACCTCCGCGAAGGCCGCGTCGTCATGGACGGGCTGAAGGCTCGCGAGCACCTCGCGGCTCGGCTCGCCTCCAGTGGATCCGGATAGGGATGCCGGTGCGTCATCGAGCGCCGCCAACAGGGCAAGCGCCTCCGCTCGCCAGGGGGCCGCATCCAGTTCCGGGTGATCGCGAAGGAACGCCACGGTGCGCGCGCCGCCCAGGTGACGGAGCGCATCGAGGCAGGCCCAGGGCTCTGCGTCGAAACAGGCGAGGAGGTCCTCCTCGGCGGCCTCGTGTCCCTGGTAGCCGAGCGCCTCGATGACCTCGGGCCGGAGTGCACTCGCGTCGGGTCGGACGAGCAGCGCGCGGAGCAGGCCGAGCGCCTCGGGGCCGTCCAGCTCCCGCAGGAGCGCGAGGTGCCGGGGGAAGTCCGCGTCCGTGGCGGACAGCGTCCCCAGCGATTCGACGTACTCCCGCTGCCGGTGGCTCAGCACCTCCGCGATGACGGAGGGCGCGACGGCCGGGCTGGAGAGGAACAGCTCAACGACCCAGGAAACATCGTCTGGCTCGCACCGCACGCCCCGCCGGTAAAGCGTCTGGAGCAGGTCCGCGCACGTGGGCCCGAAGAACAGCGGATCCTCCCGTGAGAGCAGGAGCGACAGACGCAGCTCGGCGTGGCTCGCGAAGGGTGCCAGGAACGCCATGGCCTCGCGCCGCACCGGACGCGATTGCCGCTCGTCCTCCAGCACCAGCCGCAGCGCGGCGGAGTCTCCTCGACGGGCGAGCACCCACGACGCCGCGAGAGAGAGCGGTTCCGAGCGGCCCAGCAGCGGCTGGAGCGGGCGGAGAAGGGCAGCGAACTCGGGCCTCGTCGCCCAGGGTTCCGCGAGCAACTCCAGGGCCTGGAGCGCCACCCGCGAGTCCGCTGCATCAACCGAGCGATCCACCAGGGCCAGCGCGTGCCTCACCGTGACGCTCCCCAGTTCGAGCGCCACGCCCAGAGAGCGAAGACCCACGAGCTGGACCTCCGGATCCGGATGGGCGCACAGCGCGTCGACCAACGCCTCCGCGTCGAGCGCATCGGCTGGGGAAAGTCGCTGGACGGCACGCAGCAACAGCGCCCCCACCGGAAGGGCGGACACCTTCGAGGGCTCACGCAGGATCTCCGTGACGAGCCACGCCACCTCGGCGTCGACAGGAAGAGGCCCCCTGCCCTCCACCAGGGACTTCAGCCGCTCCAAGGGAACCTCTGGAGGAAACAGGCGGGCCAGCTCCGCGAGGACGACGTGAGACTCGGGAGCGCATGCGCCGAGGGCCTCCGGAAGCGCCTCCAACAGGGACGACGGCGTGTCACCGCCCTCCAGCCGCTCCAGGCGCCGCTTCAGGTGCAGCAGCGCCGCGTGGACCTCTTCCGGATCGGACGCGGCGAGCAGGCCGCGAAGCTCCACGGGGGCCAGCCGTTCGGTGCGGAGCCGCTGGGCAAGGAGGGCGCGGCGGCGCGACGGGGTGAGCGCGACCGGGAGGGGCTGAGGCATGGAACCCTTTATAGGCGGACCGGGGAGAAAGCCCGGCACGCCCAGGGGACGCCCTTCGCACCACGACCTGACGCCCGTGTGGACGCATCACCCCTGACGGAGCACGAGCAGCCGCAACTCCGTCATGTCCTCGATGGCGTACTTCACGCCTTCGCGCCCCAGTCCGGAGCCCTTCACGCCGCCGTAGGGCATGGTGTCGACGCGGAAGCTCGGCACGTCACCGACGACGACCCCGCCCACCTCCAGTTCGTCCCAGGCCCGCATCGCCCGCGACAGGTCCTGCGTGAAGAGCCCCGCCTGCAGGCCATAGCGACTGTCATTCACCCGGCGCAAAGCCTCATCGAAGTCGCGGAACGGCTGGAGCAGCAGGACCGGACCGAAGGCCTCCTCCGCGCACAGCGGCGCATCCTCGGGGACGTCCTCCATCACGGTGGCCTCCAGCAGCGCGCCGCGCCGCCCTCCCCCGGTCAGCACCCGGGCACCGCGCTCCACGGCCTGCTGGATCCACCCCTCCAGCCGTCGCGCCGCGGGCTCGTCGATCAACGGCCCGAGCGTGGTGGACTCGTCCCGGGGATTGCCCGTGCGCAAGGCCCGGGCCCGCGCGACGATTCGCTCGCGCAGGGCGTCGTACACCGACTCGTGCGCGAGCACGCGCTGCACGGAGATGCAGCTCTGCCCCGCCTGGAAGAAGGCCCCCTGGGCGATGCGGTCCGCGACGAAGTCCAGGCGCCCGGCCTGATCCGCGTCCACCACGCAGGCCGCGTTGCCCCCCAGCTCCAGCACCACCTTCTTGCGGCCGGCGCGAGCCTTCAAATCCCACCCCACCTTCTCCGAACCGGTGAACGACAGCAGCTTCAACCGGTCGTCCTCGATGAAGGGACCCACGTCCTCCAGGCGCGTGGGGAGCACCGAGAAGGCGCCCTCGGGCAGGCCCGTCTCCGCGAGCACCTCCGCCATGAGCAGCGCGCTCACCGGCGTGCGGTCCGACGGCTTGAGGACGAAGGGGCACCCCGCGGCGATGGCGGGGGCCACCTTGTGCGCCACCAGGTTGAGCGGGAAGTTGAACGGCGTGATGAACGAGCACGGCCCCACGGGCACGCGCTGCGTGAAGCCCCGGTAGCCCGCGGTGCGCCGCGACACCTCCAGGTTGAGGACTTCGCCTTCGCCGCGTACGGCCTCCTCCGCCGCCGCCTTGAAGGTCTCGATGAGGCGGGTCACCTCCGCCCGCGCGTCGCGCAGCGGTTTGCCCGCCTCGATGCAGAGGGCGAGCGCGAACTCCCCGGCCCGCTCCTGGAAGCGTCTCACGCAGTGCTCCAGCACCTCCTGCCGGGCGTAGGGCGCCATCTTCCTCATGGGCCCCGTCGCGCGCACCGCCGCGGCGATCGCCTCCTCCACGGCCGAGGCATCGGCGACGGCCACGCGCGTGACGACCTCGCCTGAGTACTTGTCGGTGACGACCAGCTCCGCGTTGGGCTGCCTCGGTCGGTTGGCCAGGTAGTACGGATAGCGTTCAGCCAGCATGGTGTTCCCCACCTTCCCTTGCGTGTCCATGGCTCACGTCTCCACCAGCGCGCCGGCACCGAGCGCCCGCGCGGTGTCCGTGTAGTCGATGGGCAGGTCGATGACATGCACCCCACCCGACTCCAGGCACCGCGAGAGCGTGGCGCCGAACTCGGTGGCGCTCGAAGGGCGGTGGCCGTGCGCGCCATACGCTTCCGCGTACCGGACGAAGTCCGGGTTGCCCAGCGTCATGCCGAAGTCGGGCAGGCCCATCTCCCCCTGCTTCCAGCGGATCATCCCGTAGCCGTCGTCGCGCACCACGACCACCGTCAGGTCGAGCTTCAGGCGCACCGCCGTCTCCAGCTCCTGCGAGTTCATCATGAACCCACCGTCACCGCAGACGGCCACCACCTTGCGCCGGGGGTGCACGAGCTTCGCGGCGATGGCGGACGGCAGGCCCGCGCCCATCGTCGCGAGCGCGTTGTCGAGCAGCAGCGTGTTGGGCCGACGGCAGCGGTAGTAGCGGGCGAACCAGAGCTTGTACATGCCGTTGTCCAGGCACACGACGCCGTCATCCGGCATGGCGCGGCGCACCTCCGCCACGAGCCGCGCGGGGTAGATGGGGAAGCGGTCATCGGCGGCGCCGCTCACGAACTGCGCGTCGAGCCCCGCGCGGGCCCGCTCGAAGGGCGTGAAGTCCCAGTGCGAGCGCGCCCCCACGCCCTCCGCGATGCGCCACACGGCATTGGCCAGGTCTCCCGTCACCTGCACCTGAGGGAAGTACACGGGGTCCACCTCCGCGGAGGAGAAGTTCAGGTGGATCACCGTGCGGCGGCCGTCCCGCATGACGAACGGGGGCTTCTCGATGACGTCATGGCCCACGTTGAGGATGCAGTCCGAGGACTCGATGGCGCGGTGGACGAAGTCGCCGTCGGACAGCGCCGCCGTGCCCATCCACAGCGGGTGCGTTTCATCCACCACGCCCTTGCCCATCTGCGTGCTGAAGAAGGGCAGGCCCACACGGTCCACGAAGGCGCGGAGCATCTCCGAGGTGAGCTTGCGGTTGGCCCCCGCGCCAATCATCAACAGGGGACGGCGGGCCGACGCGAGCGTCTCCACCGCCTGGGCGATGGACGCCTCGTCCGCCACGGGCCTGCGCAGGACACCGGGCGACAGGGCAGGCGCGTCGGTGGACTCGCGCGCCACGTCCTCGGGCAGCTCCAGGTGGGTCGCGCCGGGGCGCTCCTCCTCCGCGCGGCGGAAGGCCTCGCGCACCGCCGAGGGCACATGCTCCGCGGACACGAGCGTGCGGGTGGACTTGGTGAGCGGACGCATCATCCCGACGACGTCGACGATCTGGAAGTGACCCTGCTTGCCGGCCCGGAGGGGCTTCTGGCCGGTGAGCATCACCATGGGCATCGCGCCCAGCTGGGCGTACGCCGCGGCGGTGACGAGGTTGGTCGCCCCCGGCCCCAACGTCGCCAGACACACGCCCGCGCGCCCGGTGAGCCGGCCCTGCGTGGCGGCCATGAACCCGGCCGCCTGCTCATGGCGCGTGACGACGAGGCGCATGCCCGCGGCGCGCATGGACTCGAGCAGGTCCAGGTTCTCCTCGCCGGGAAGTCCGTAGACACAGCGCACGCCCTCGGCTTCGAGCGCTTTGACGAACAGATCCGATGCCTTCATGGGGTGTCTCTCCTTCGCGACGAGGAAGATGTACCCGGGGGCCTCGATTCGTACATGCGTCTGTTCCCATCGACCCGATAGACACCGTCTATGATGGGGGCATGGAGCTCAGACACCTGCGCTACTTCTCCGCCGTCGCGGACACGCTGCACTTCGGGCGCGCCGCGCGGCGGGTGCACATCTCCCAGCCCACGCTGTCGCAGCAGATCCGCCAGTTGGAGGATGAGGTGGGCACCCCGCTCTTCGAGCGGGCCCGCACCGGAGTGCGGCTGACACAGGCGGGGGAGCTGTTCCGCACCTATGCCTCCCGCGCGCTGGAGGACGTGAACGCGGGCCTGTCGGCGGTGGGCGCGCTGCGCGGACTCGCCATGGGGGCCCTGCGCGTGGGCTACCCGCCGAGCATGCGCGGCCTCGTGGTGCCGGCGCTGGCGGCGGTGCTGCGCAGGCACCCCGGGCTGGCGCTGAGCGCGGAGGAGGCGGTCGTCAGGAGGCTGGAGCGGCGGCTGGCGGACGGCAGGCTGGACGTGGGGCTGGGCTATGCGCCCGCGCGCCTGACGGACCTGGATGCCGAGCCCGTCTTCGACAGCCGGCTCGCGCTCGTCGTCGCGCGGGGGCACGCGCTGGCGGGCGCGGAGTCCGTGGGGATGAAGCTGCTCGCGGAGGAGCCGTTCGCGCTGCTGTCACGCGGGCTGCGGGTGCGCGCACGGGTGGACGCGCACTTCGCGGCGATGCGCTTCGCCCCCCGCATCGCGCTCGAATCCAATGCGGTGGCCACCGTGCTGGCCATCGTTCGCGCGGGGCTCGCCGTCACGGTGCTCCCCGAGCCGCGCCTCGCGGACGCGGAGCGGCTGGTGGTGAAGCGGCTGTCCCCGGCCCCCCGCTCCGAGCTGGCCGCGCTCCTCTGGCGCAAGGGCGCGCCCCGCACGCCCGCGGCGGAGCTGTTCGCGGCGGAGGTGCGCTCCCGGGCGAAGGAGGACGCGGGCTGAGACCTGGCAGGCGGTGTCACGCCTGGACCCGCGGTCGCGGGGGACCGCGTTGGTCGCGCGAGGGTCCCCGGCTACGATGGGGCACCGAGGGCCTATGACCGAAGAGCAACTCGCAATCCTCCAGCCTCTGCTCGACCTGATCATCCAGATTGACCACGACGCGGGAACGGAGTTCAGCCAGCAGCTCGCCAGCCTCTCGGAGGCGGACCTCGACGACGTCATCGCGTGCCTGCCCAGCGTGGACGCGCTCGCCTACTTCTGGCAGGGCTCCTGGAAGCTGCTGGCACGGGCCGCGCTCCTGCTCTCGCTGGCCAGCGGGCCCGCGAAGATGACGTATGAGCCGACGCCCCAGGAGCTGACCCTCCTGCTGAACCCGCTGCGGACCGCGTCCGAGCCCCAGGTGCGGGTGCTCATCCTCTCCCTCCTCACGCAGTCCGACCTGGCGCAGCAGTCCATCTCGGAGCTCGCGGCGATCCTCACGGACCCCAGCCGGGGCGCCTGGGATCCCAGCCACTTCACGGATCCCCGCCAGCACCGGCGCGGCAACTACCGCTACCTCATCACCGCGCTCCGCCCGGTGATGCCCACCATCCAGGACCCCACCGAGATCGCCTACCTGGAGCAGCACCGCGCGGCGTACGTGAGCAGGGATCCCCTCCACCCCACGCGCCTGCGCTTCAACATCACCCAGTACTACTTCGGGGATCCCACGTGCCTCGCGAGCGAGGTGCTGAGCTGTTCGGTCATCTCCCACCTCAAACACAAGACGTACCAGGACATGTGCTTCGGCTTCGTCCTCCACGTGCCGAAGAACAACGTCTGCGCCGCCGCCAACCGGGACCTCGTCGCCGCGTCGGTGCAGCACACGGCGCGCGGGCAGCACCTCGTGTCGCTGAGCCGCAATCAGCGAAAGCTGCGGGTCAACGACTTCCTGTCGCAGATGGCGGGCAAGGCCCGGCGCAACCTGCCCACGCCCGCGCAGATTCTCCAGACCGCCAGCGTCGACGGGCACAATGAGATCATCATCGTGGGCTCGTTCATGGGCCAGGTGCGCGCCAGGGCGATCTTCATCAAGGTCAACCGCAACAACAGGCTGTGGCTGTCGTTCGTGCGGGACGACGCGCAATGGAACCTGAGCGCGATGATCTTCCAGTGCGCCCTGAGGAACAACCTCCCCATCATCCCCATCCCCGACGACCGGGGCGAGGAGTCCGCCGTCGACTTCGATGCCTGGCTGGAGCAGCGCCACGCACGGCCCGGACGAGGGCTCGGGAGGAACGCGCTGCCGCTGGTGCCCGTGGACCCGGGGCAGTTGCAGGCGGTGCCCACAGGCCCGGACCCGATGCAGGTGCGGGTGATGCTGGCGCAGTACCTCCAGGCCTCACCGTTCGCGGAGGTGGACACCTTCCAGCGGCTCTACCGCAGGTTCGCCCTCACCCACCATCCCGACAAGACCGAGGACGAGGAGAAGATCCGCAAGTTCAAGGAGGTGCTCCGCCTGCTCGAACTGCTCAGGAACCCGCCGAAGCAAGGCGGGCCGACGAAGTCCATCAAGGAGCGCGCCGCGCAGTGAGCTCCGACGCTGCGCCCGCGGCGTGCCTCCGGGCGACCAGGGCGCCGAAGACGCCCGCGGTGAAGAACATGATGACGCTGTAGATGGCCGCGGGAATGGCCATCACACTGTCGTTGAGCAGCCGGGGGCTGGACGCGATGGCGATGGCGAGCGTGCCGTTGTGGATGCCCACCTCCATCGCGATCGCCACCGCCTGCTTGCGCTCCACCCGCAGCAGCATGGGCACCACGAAGCCGACCGCCATGCTGGCCAGGTTGAAGGCCAGCGCCGCGAGCCCCACGCTCTGGAAGTACGTGACCAGCTGGTCCCGCTCCTTGAACGTCGCCGCGAGCACCACCAGCACCAGGAACAGCGCGGAGGTGATGCGCACGGGCCGGTCCAGCCCATCCGCGAGCGCCGGCCGCTTCGCGCGAACCACCATGCCCAGGGAGATGGGCACCAGGACGATGGCGAACACCTGCGCGATCTTCGCGAACTGCAACGGGATGGCGCGCTCCTCCCCCATGAAGTGCGACAGGGAGAGGTTCACGATGAGCGGCAGCGTGAACAGCGACAGCACGCTGTTGACCGCCGTCAGGCTGACGTTGAGCGCGACATCGCCCTTGGCCAGGTGGCTGAAGAGGTTCGCCGTGGCACCGCCCGGAGAGGCCGCGAGCAACATGAGGCCCACGGCGAGCTGCGGCGGAAGCCCGAAGCTGCTCGCGATGGCGTAACAGACCAGCGGCATGAGCAGCGTCTGACAGCCCAGCCCCACCAGCGCCGCGCGCGGATACTGGGCCACGCGGCGGAAGTCCGCGAGGGTGAGGCTCAGGCCGAGGCCGAGCATGATCACCCCCAGCGCGAGCGGCAGGAACACCTCGGTGATGGCACTGGTCTGCATGGCGGGGCCCCCGGCGGATGAGCATCCACTCTGCCAGAAAGCCCCGCATCGAAGGACCCCATGCGCGCTCGCGTTGCACTGCGCTGCGTCAGGGCGCGGCTTGCAGTCCGCTCATGGCCGCCGCGACGATGCGTGCGGCGATGTCCGGCCGGTCCTGCCCCATGCGGAGCGTGTTGACCGAATAGATGAGCCGCCGACGCAGGTCGCGCGTGGCCCCCATCCCGTTGTTGTAGCCGTGCCGGTCGCCCGTCTTGCCCCACAGCGTGAGCCCGCCGACCTCGATGCGGGACAACCCCGCGCTGTAGCTGGCGCGGCCGCCCCTCACGTCCGGCACGTCCGGCACGGTGAACAGCTCCTCGCGCTGCGCGTGCGGCAGCAGCCGGCCCTGGAAGAGCGCGACGAGGAAGCGGTCCAGGTCCGCCGCGCTGGAGACCATCTCGCCCGCGGCCCAGGGGACGGACTGGCTGGCCTCCGTGACGTCCACCAGGCAGCGCGTTCCGTAGACGATGGCCCCCGCCGGGCACCTCCCCGCTTCCGCCGCGACCTCCTCGTAGCCATGCGCATGCGGCCCCGGAATCGTCACCAGGTTGCCGGGCACGAAGGTGTCCCCCAGCCGCAGCGGGCGCAGGATGCGATCCCGCACCGCGTCACCGTAGGGGCGGCCCGTCACCTGTTCGATGAGCAGCCCGGCGACGATGTAGCCGATGTTGCCGTACTCCTGCTGCGTGCCCGGTGCGAACCGGGGCCCTTCGGGCAGCGCCAGCGCGACGAGCTCCCGGGGGCTGTAGCGCCGGAACCGGTTCTCGAAGAACCAGTCCGGGTCCTTCTGCGGCACCGGCACCCCGGGCAGGCCATGCGTGTGATTGAGCAACTGCCGCACCGTGATGGGCGCGTAGACGCCCGAGGGCAGCAGGCGTGGCAGGTACTCCTGGACGGGCCGGTCCAGGTCCAACCGGCGCTCGGCGGCGAGCTGCAACACCACCGTGGCGGTGAACGTCTTGGTCATGCTGCCGATGCGGAAGCGTGCATCCGCCCGCACGGGCGCCCCGGTGCGGACATCCGCCACGCCCGACGTCCCCTGCCACCGCCCCTCCACGCCCTCCACCCGGACCAGGGCGCCCGTCACCTCCGCATCCGGCAGGCCCGCGATGGCCTGTCGCAGGGCCTCGCGATCGAGCGGGGGCAGGCGAGGGCCAGCCTCCAGGCCCATCGCGGTCGACTCGTGCTCGCCCACCTCCAGGGCACTTCCGGCGGGAAGCTCCGGACCACAGGCGGGAGCCATCACACTCGCGAGCAACGTCATGCCCAGCCGCAGACCCCGGTGCAGGACAGCCATGTTCCATCCTCGTTGAGAAAGGCCGGAAGGTGCCGGCGGACGGATGGAACACCGCCCCCCTTCCAGACTGTCACCCGGCCCGGACGCCTCCGGCCAAGGGTTCGGGACTTCACGTTGCGTCCGCCCCGCCGGAGTCGAGCCTTCCCTCAAAGCTAGACTTGCCCTCATGGCCACCCGGCACCGCGTCTATCTTGTCCCTGGCTTCTTCGGCTTCACGCAGATGGGGGACAAGGAAGCGGAGCGCATCGCCTATTTCCAGAACGTCCCCCGGTTGCTCGAGCAGCGCTTCCAGGCGCGCGGCATCGATGCCCAGGTCCACACCGTGGCCTCCTCCCCCACCTCCGGACTGGAGGCGCGTGCGCGCGACGTGTTCCGGGAGATGGCGCGGACCGCGAACGAGGACGACGCGCAGCTCCACCTCGTCGGGCACTCCACGGGCGGGCTGGATGCGCGGAGCGTCGTCTCCCTCCGCATGGCCCGGGAGGCTCCGGCCTTCGTGAAGCGCGTGCGCTCGGTCGTGACCCTGGCCACGCCGAATCACGGCACGCCGCTGGCCACCTTCTTCCACCAGGGCGACATGGGGAAGACGCTGCTGCGCTACCTGTGGCTCTTCACCTTCCTCACCCTGCACCGCAAGGCCATGCCCTTGCGGACCGCCTTGCTCCAGGCGTGCTACTGGCTGGTCCTGAAGAGCGAACAGGCGAAGCTCCCGCCCAACCTCTTCAATCAGATCGTCCGGCTGACGGCGGACCTCTCCGACAGCGAGCGCGAAGAGCTCATCCGGTTCTTCAACCAGGTGGGAGAGAACCAGGCGCTGATCCAGGACCTCACGCCGGCCAGCGTGCAGGCCTTCAACGCGAACACGGCGGACCGGGAGGGCGTGCGCTACGGCTGCGTCGTCACGGGCGCGCCGCCGCCCACGCTGGCCCTGCGCCTGCTGCTCTCCTCGGACGCGCTCCTCTACGGAATCTTCTCCTTCCTGTATGGGAAGAGCGCGCCCCTCTCCCGGGAGCTCCAGATTCCCGAGCGCACGGCGGCCCAGACCCAGGCCCTCCAGGACGTCCTTGGCAGGCGGTTCGAGTCCCGGAGCGACGGCATCGTCCCCAGCCGTGCCCAGGTCTGGGGACAGGTCCTCCACGTCGCGAGCGCGGACCACATGGACCTCATGGGCCACTTCGACCAGCCTCCTGAGTACATCAGCTGGCTGAAGTCAGGCTCCCACTTCCAGGAGGAGCAATTCCAGGCGGTGTGGGAACGGGTGATCGACTTCACGGTGGGCGGCCCCTCCCCCTGAGCAGGCCCTTGAGCCTGAGTTCACGGACCGCCTGCGCAACCTGCGTGACGCCCCTCCCTTCTCCACGGACAATCGCCCCCATGCGCCATGGATCCATGACCCCGCTTCTCGCCTCCCTCCTGCTGGGCGCCATCTCCCCGGCGGAGGCCCAGCCCCAAAGACCGCGGACGAACCAGGAAGGCAACCTGGCCCCGGGCCGCGCGGGTGACAGCCAGCAGTCCGTGCCTCGACAGGGCGACATCCCCAAGGGCGCCCCCGTGGAGACCGCGCCGCCCAACGTCCCGGAGTTCAAGCCTGCGTTTCCGCAGCAGACGCGCGCTCCCGCGGTGAAGACGCGCACGCCCCTCGTGGTGACGGAAATCGCCTCGGGCTTCAACAAGCCCTGGGCCATCGCCTTCCTGCCGGAGGGCCGCTTCCTCATCACGGAGAAGCCCACGGGCTCGCTCCGCATCGTCACCGCCGACGGCAAGAAGTCGCCCCCGGTGACGGGCCTGCCGAAGGTCGATGGCCGGGGACAGGGCGGTCTGCTCGACGTGGAGGTGGGCCCCGACTACGCGAAGAGCGGGCTCATCTACTGGACGTATTACGAGCCGCGCGAGGGCGGCAACGGGCTCGCGGTGGCGCGCGCGCGGCTGGTGGACGGCCCGAAGCCGCGCATCGAGGGCCTCCAGATCATCTTCCGCATGCAGCCCACGCTCGAGTCGACGTTGCATGCGGGCGGACGGCTCGTCTTCACCCCGGACGGCAAGCTCTTCGTCACGCTCGGCGAGCGCTCCATCCTCCAGGGTCGCGTCCAGGCCCAGGACCTCAAGAGCGACTTCGGGAAGATCGTCCGCATCTTCCCGGATGGCTCCATCCCCCAGGACAATCCCTTCGTGGGCAGGAAGGACGCCCGGCCGGAGATCTGGTCCTCCGGT
Organism: Myxococcaceae bacterium; assembly: GCA_004173515.1. GTDB lineage: Bacteria > Myxococcota > Myxococcia > Myxococcales > Myxococcaceae > Corallococcus. The sequence goes on from SECN01000019.1 coordinate 31,904, forward strand.
CACCGCAACATCCTCTCCGCCGCCTTGGATGCCCAGCAGCGGCTCTGGACCGTGGAGATGGGGCCGCGCGGAGGGGATGAGCTCAACCGCCCCGAACCCGGCAAGGACCATGGCTGGCCCACCATCGGCTATGGCGAGGAATACTCGGGCGAGCCCATCCACAAGACGACGCAGGCCGCCGGCATGGAGCAGCCTGTCTATTATTGGGATCCGGTCATCTCTCCGTCGGGGCTCACCATCTACTCGGGGGCGCTCTTTCCAGAGTGGAAGGGCGACTTCTTCATCGGCGGCCTGTCCAGCCAGGCGCTGGTGCGGCTCGTGCTGAAGGACGACCGCGTGGTGGGCGAGGAGCGCCTGCTCACGGAGCGCCGCGCGCGGATCCGCGAGGTGGTCCAGGGCCCGGACGGCGCGCTCTACCTGCTCACGGACGACTCGAACGGCCGCCTGTGGAAGCTCACCCCGGGGGCCTCTCCCGCCCGCTGATCCGGTCGCCTCGAAGCACGGCCTCATGCTTCTTGGACTCCGCGTCGACCGCAGGTTTATCGCGGGTTCGGCACCGCGTCGGGTGGGAGACTCAGCAGCGGTAGAGCCAGGTCAACGCGGTGATGTCCGAGCTGGTGAACTCGCCCGTGGTGTTCGCCAGCATGCAGGCGTTCATGAGCGACGCGCCCGCATACGACGTCGCCGGCGTCCCGGGGATGAGGATGGCCCCCACGCCCGCGGTGCCTTCGTTGCCGCCCGTGCCACAGCTGATGGCGTGGGAGTAGTAGTCCGAGTGGCGCAGTCCGAGCGCGTGGCCCAGCTCGTGCGTGATGATGTGCTCGACCACGTCCAGGCTTGAGGTGTTCAGCCCATAGCCGATGCTGATCTGGTTGTAGGGGCGGCCCCCCGCGGGGAAGCCCGAAGAGGCACCGGTGCCGGGAATGGGCACCGCGGTGATGACCGCGCTACAGCCGGTGGTCGGTCCCCGCGCCATGGAAAAGCAGAGCCCCAGCGCGTTGTAGTTGGCGATCGCCTGGTCCAAGCCCTGGCTGAGCCGGTTGTAGGTGTTGAACATGGACGAGGGGTTGATGCAGATCTTCGTCACGGTGGGGATGCTGACGAGGTTCGTGGTGCGGTACTGCTCCGCGCTCCCCTCGCCGGTCTGGAGCATCTCGCGTGAGGCCCGCAAGCTCACCTGGGCATCGCCGCCCACATACGTGTCCTCCCCGACGACCCGGATGTCCTCGGCCCGGAACCCGGCCTCGATCAGGTTGGAGCGGATCTCCTCGTTCTCGCTCCGAGGGTCGCCACCGCAACCCGCCAGCAACGCACCGCAGCTCACCGCGAGGACTGTCACTGTCTTGAACATGGTCGTCTCCCTGAAGTTCGAAGACCACTCTAGGACACGCCCATTCTCATATTCTAGAAAAACTGGATTAGCCGCCGCTCAATGAAAGTCGCGAGCCCGCCCGCGCAGCAGGACTCCCAGCGCCGCAGGGGACGCTTCCAGGACTGCAGGGGCCGGTGATGACGTCGTCCTCCAGCCCGTTGTCCGCGATCCGACGCACCGACGCGGATGTCTCTACCCGGACGCACGTCCTGTCGGTCCATTGAACGCAATGCCCCCGAACCGCGTCCGATACACCGTGGGCCCATGCGATGCTTTTGCCCATGGCGGAGACGCTCAAATCAGACACGGCCGCTCCCAGTGGGATGGACCGCCGTCGGTTCCTGACGTGGGTCATGGCTTCCCCCACGTTGATGATCGCGGCGCGGCTGGGGTTCGACCTGCCTCCAGCGGCGGCGGAGGCCCCCGTGACGGATGCGGAGATGCCGCTCAGCCTCTACCTGGCCCTCCAGACCGATGGGCGCGTTGTCGCCACCCTGCCCCGCACCGAGATGGGCCAGGGCATCACCACCGCCGTCGCCATGCTCGTCGCCGAGGAGCTCGACCTGGCGCTCGGCTCCGTCGACGTGCGCAGCGCCGACGCGGATCCGCGCTGGCTCATCCAGCTCACCGGCCTGTCCACGACGATGCGCTATCTGGCAGGCCCGCTTCGCGCCGCCGCGGCCGATGCCCGGGCGCGGCTGATCACCGCCGCCGCGCACCGCTGGCGGGTGCTGGCCCCCACCCTCACCACCGCGAATGGCGAGGTGCGTGCTCCCGACGGCCGCCGGGTCGGCTACGGCGAGCTGTCGGAGGAAGCCGCCCGCGTGCTGCTGCCTGAAGTCCTCCCGCTGCCGAAGCCCGCGAGCCGGTACACCGTCGTCGGTCAGCCCACGGGCCGCATCGACGCGCGGGACATCGTCACCGGCAAGGCGCGCTACGCCCTGGACCTCGACGTTCCCGGGGCGATGCCGGCGGTGGTCGCCCGGCCGCCCACGCTGCGCGGCGAGGTGCGGTCCTTCGACGCCTCCACCGCGCGGTCGATGCCCGGCGTGCTGGGCGTGGTGCCCCTGCCCTCGGGCGTGGCGGTGGTGGCGGAGACCTTCGGGCAGGCCTTCGCGGCACGTGACGCCCTGCGCATTGTCTGGACGCCGGGACCGGCCAGCGCGCTGTCTGATGCGGACATCCGTGCCCGGTTGGTCGCGGCCATCGGGCCCAGGCCCCTGCCCCCCCTGCTCACGACCCGGACGTTGGAAGCGCGCTTCGACTTCCCCTACCTCGCGCACGCGCCCATGGAGACGCAGAGCTGCGTGGCCCGCGTGCAGGGCTCGCACGCGGAGATCTGGTCGGGGGCGCAGGATCCGAAGTTCGCGCAGCGCGAGGTGGCCCGGGCGCTCGGCTGGGCACTCACGCCCCAGAACGTCACCGTGCACCCCGTGCGGGCCGGTGGCGGGTTCGGCCGCAGGTTCTTCCCCGAGGCCGCGCTGGAGGCCGCGCTCGTCTCACGGGCCGTGGGGCGGCCGGTGAAGCTGATGTGGAGCCGCAACGACGACATGCGACATGCGCACTACCGGCCCGCCAGCCACCACCGGATCCTCGCGCACCTGGGGCTGGGCGGAAGCATCATGGGCTGGAATCACCGCGCCGCCATCCCCACCGTGGAGTTTCCCCACGGCTTCGGAGATGTCGTCACGGCGATGGTCGGAGAAGTCCTGCCCGACGTCACCAGCGCGGTGTTCTTCACGCTGACCCAGCACGTGCCCTACCGGTTCGGCTTCGTGACCCAGCAACTGAGCGAGGTGCCGATCCCCATTCCCACCGCCTCCTTCCGTTCGGTGTTCACGAGCCAGGTGGGCGTGGCCAACGAGGTCTTCGTCGACCAGTTGGCGCGGGAGCTCCAGGTGGATCCGGTCGCGTTCAGGCGCTCCCGGCTCACGTCGAGTCGGCTCAAGGCGGTCCTGGAGAAGGTGGTGTCCGAGGGACGTTGGGGACGGTCGCTGCCGCCCGGGGTCGCGCAGGGGGTCGCCGTCCTGGAGGAGTGGGACAGCGCCATCGCGCACCTCGTGGAGGTGGACGTCACGGGCACGGCGCCACGGGTGCTGCGCGTGGTCATCGCGGCGGATGTCGGCCTTCCCATCAACCCGAAGGGCATCGAGGCGCAGCTCCAGGGCGCCGCGGTGGACGCGATGTCCACCACCCTGAGCGCGGGCCTCCACATCGACGCGGGCGCGGTGCGCGAGGGCAGCTTCGCGGACTACCGCTGGCTGCGGATGAAGCACGTCCCTTCGGAGATCCAGGTGCACCTGGTCCGGTCGGATGACCGCGTGGGCGGGGTGGGAGAGCTTGGCTATCCCAGCGCTGCGGCGGCCCTGGCCAACGCGATTGCGCGCGCGAGCGGAACGATGCCCACGCGCTTCCCCATCCTCGACGAGGGAGTCTGACCATGCCGGCCCATCAGTTCCTCCTCAATGGACAGACGGTCTCCGTGGAAGCGCCCGAGGACCTGCCCCTGCTGTGGGTGCTGCGCGACGAGCTGGGCGTCACGGGCCCCAAGTATGGCTGCGGGGTGGGCGTCTGCGGCGCGTGCACCAGCCACCTGGACGGAGAGGCCTTCCGCCCCTGCATCCAACCCGTGGGAGGCGTCGCGGGCCGTGAGGTGTTGACCATCGAAGGGCTGGGAGGCGAAGGGCTGCATCCCGTGCAGCAGGCGTGGATCACCGAGGACGTGGCCCAGTGCGGCTTCTGCCAACCCGGGCAGATCATGGCCGCGGTCGCGCTGCTGCGGAAGAACCCCCATCCGTCCAACGCGGACATCGACGCCGCCATGAGTGACAACGTCTGCCGTTGCGGCACGTATGTCCGCATCCGTGCCGCCATCCAACGCGCCGCGCTGCTGCTGCGCAACGGAGCGGGCGTCCAGGGAGGATGAACCCTGGCGGCGGTGCCACTGCTCCGGTTCACGGCAGCGGCCGCAGGTCGGGTTCGACGAACCGGACCCGCGCTTCGGCGCTGAAGAGGACCTCGCGAGAGTAATGGTCGTCGAGGAGGTCCTTGCGACGGAATCGTGGGTGGTGGTCGAGGAACGAGGTGAAGTCGCGGCATGGCTCCACCTCCGTCCGCTCCCCCACGAGCCGGGCCCACGCGACCGTCACGGTCTCGTGGAACTTCTCCGGCACTCCGAGCTGGGAGGTGAGGAGCTTCAGTCCCGCACGCGTGCGTTCGATGGCGGTGTCCCTGCCGGCTTCGCGGGTGTGAAGGTAGACCACCCGTACATGGTCCAGATGCGGGAGTTCGCGCAGCTCGCCCCGTGAGAATCGTTCGAGAAAGGTCTTGTCATCCATGGTCATCCCTCCACGATATACTACGAAAACGTAGTACGAAAGCGTAGAAATTGGAAGTCAAGCCACGGCGGATGCCGTCACGGGAGGCTCAGGAGATTCCGGAGAGCCGCTTCATGAACGCGGTGTGGCCACGGACAGCCTCGGGTCCTGCCTCCGCGAGCTTCCTGTCGACTCGCGCGAAAGCGGCCTCGGCGGCCTTGCACAGGGCGGCGCCACTGTCGGTGATCGAAACGAGCCAGGAGCGCCCGTCGGCGGGATTGCGGGCGCGTTGCACGTAGCCCTGCTGTTCCAACCGCGACACCAGGCTGGTCGACGTGGACGCCCCGATGTGCAGCGCCGACATGACTCCGGTCATCGTCAGGGAGCCTGCCGCGAGCGTGGTCAACAGGACGGCTTCTCCGGCACCGAGGCCCGTGGCTTCGAGCTCGGCGTCCAACAACCTCGCGGCCTTGTGCCCCCCCACGAGCAGCCCCGCGGTCAATCCCGCCATCGACCTGGATGCAGCCACCGTTCGTCCACCTCCGTCGGACTTCCAGCTCACAGTGTGGCACCGACGGCCGCGCACATGCGGAACTCTTCCGCCGAAGCCCTAGACGGGAATGGCCTCCCACGGCCTGGAGGGATGCTGTTTGCGGAAGGCCTCGATGCGGGACCCCATCTCCCAGCTCGTGTTCGTGTCTCGCAGCAGGTCCAGGTACAGACACCGCCGTGCCACGGCCTCCAGGTCGAAGGCCCAGTACAGGCTCATCAGCGGGTTGATCCACAGCCGGCTGCCCTGGGTGCGTGATGTGCGGTGCTTGTCGCCATAGTCACCGTCGATGGCGCCCACCACCGACAGCGACACGATGCTGGGGCGCCGGGCCATCTCCTCCGACGAGAACAGCACCGCCTCCCGGTAGCGATCCACCTCGGGCATCCCCTGGAGCAGCGCGGTGACGCCCAGGTACGCACCGCGCTGGCTCAGGTCCGCCACCGCCTCCAGGAAGTGCGCGTGACAGACGCCGTGAAACGCATCCACCCCGAATCCCAGACAGACAATCAGCTTGTCGCGCAGCGACAGCGCATCCACCGCCGCCAAGCTCGCGATGTCCTCCTCTGGTGTGCCCAGCCCCGCTTCATCCCCCCGCATGAGGATGTCGGTGCCCCCATCCACCAGCACCACCGTGTCGAAGCCCAGCGCCGCCTGCAACGCCGCATAGGCCGCGTGCAAAGGCACGACCCCGGTCTTGTCGAAGCAATAGACGGGAACCGACTCACCCCGGGCCTGGAACCACCGGGCAAGCACCCCTTCCGGGAAGTAGTGCTCCGGCCCCTGCGTCTCCGCGCGGACTTCCACGAGCCCGGGCGCCAGGACACGCCCGTTCACACGGTCCAGCACCGTGAAGCTCAGGTTCGCCAGCGACACCTGCTTGCCCATCGCGCGAAGGCGGAAGTAGAGCGGCAGCCCGCTGTAGACATCGAAGCCGCCGCCCGCGCCCGCGATGAGCACGTGCTCGGCCCGCTGGAGTCGTTCGAACAACGGCGAGGTCGCTAGGTCCATCATCCACGCTCCGTTCCGGAGAGGCGCCGGGTCGGGCATGTTCTCAGGCGGCACGGGAGACGTCGAGCCACCACGCTCCGGACGCATGCCCGAAGAGCGGAGGCGGACTCCGGGTCCCCCAAACCCTCAACGCTCGACGATGTCGGCGCTCTGCAGGTACTCGGATGCTTCGACAATCGTTTCGATGGTCCAGCCCCGGTTGGAGCCCCGGCCCCGCTCGTCGCAATCGCCGTCGGTGTGGATGCCCAGCAGGTGGCCCTGGCGGTTGAGCACACCCGCGCCGGAGCTGCCGACCAGGGTGTCCAGGTCCGAGTAATAGACGAGCTGATCACACGCATCCAGGTACCTGCCCTCGGCGATGACCTTGGGCCGCCCCCGGGGATGCTGGATGATGGCCAGGCGCTCCGTCGCCACGGTCGACAGCAGTACCGGCGTCACCGCGGGCAGCACGTCGAGCTGGATGAGCGCGTAGTCGGGCGCGAACGATTGCTCGATGACGGTGCCCTCGGTGACCAGGGGGTCTCCGTCGGATGCGTCCTCGAAGTTGAAGACCAGCAGCGACCGGTCCCCAAGCCCGACACAGTGCCCCGCAGTCACCACCACCGGTCCCGCGCTCGCTTCAATCAGCGTTCCGGTGCAGCGCCCGTCGATGAGCACGACCGCGTCCTCGGCCGTCTGGGCGACGTCCGCGAACTCCCCCTGATAGCTGTTGATGGGGGTGAAGTCCGCCGAGGGGCCGCACTGCGTGAGGCGGCGCACTTCCGGCGGCTTCGTCTTCACACAGACCGGAGCAGGATCCTCCGTGATCTCCTCGTCGGGCACCGACTTTCCACAGGCAACAGCGCCCAGGAAGAAGGTGCCCGCGAGGATGGGGCCCCACAGCTTCAGGAATGGACCGTGGGGCCTTGATGCCATGGGGCTTAGTACAGGTAGTTCAGCGCCGTGATGTCAGAGCTGGTCCACTCGCCGGTCTCGGTCGAACGGAAGCAGGAGTTCATGATCGAACCGCCGACCGTGGCCGTGCCCGACGTGCCGGGGATCAGGATGGCGCCCACGCCCGCGGTGCCCTCGTTGCTGGCCGCGCCGCCGCAGCTGATGGCGCGGTTGTAGTAGTCAGAGTGACGGAAGCCGATCGAGTGGCCGAGCTCGTGCGTGATGACGTGCTCGTTCACGTCCGCGCTGTAGCTCTGCAGACCGGTGCCGATGTTGATGGTCCCGTAGGGACGGCCGCCCGTGGGGAAGCCCGCCGAGCCGCCGGCGCCGGACATGGTGGTCGCCGTGATGTTCGCGCTGCAGCCCGTGGTGGGGCCACGCGCCATCGTGAAGCTCAGGCCGCGCTGGTTGTAGTTCTGGATGGCCGCGTCGAGGCCCGCGCTCAGGCGGCTGTAGCTGTTGAAGCCGGACGTGGGGTTGATGCAGATCTTCGTCACGGTGGAGGCGACGAGGTTCGTGGTGCGGTACTGCTCCAGGCTCTCCTTGCCGGGCTGCAGCATCTCGCGGGACGCCTCGAGCGTCACGTGGGCGTCGCGGCCGACGTAGACGGCGTCGTCGACGACCATGATGTCGTTCTCCGGGAAGCCAGCCTCGACCAGGTTGGAGATGATCTCCTGGTTCTCAAGCTGCACGTCGTTACCGCAGCCGGACAGGAACGCGCCACAGGTCGCCACGAGGACTGCCGCTTTCTTGAGCATTTGTCTTCCTTTGATTCGGGGGGTACACGCCCGCCGCCGCCTGACCTTCCCGTCAGCCGCGGACCGGCGTGCCCAGCCACTGAGCAACTGCCGGGCCATCCGGTGCCTCAGAGGGGGATGTCGCGTATTTGGAGAATTGCCTGGAGCGCCGACACTCCAGGTTCTTAGAACCTAAGCGTAAAGGAATGTGACGCTGGGATTGCTAAGCAACCGCCCCGACAACGGTTTTCACCCCAACGGTCGGACCTCCCTATTTCAGGACAGTGGTGTCTTTGAATCAGTCACCCGCCCTGGGGTCGCAATCACCCGTCAACACCCGGGGTGCACACATGGGGTGGGTGAAGGATGGGCGTGAATGCACTCCTGGTGTATCCCGTCGCACATGCCTATGCGCCAAGCCACCCTTCCCTTCGCCGCGCTGTTGGGCGCGGCCCTGTCCTTCCTGCCGGGCTGCGAGAGCACGAAGTCGAGCGGCCCTTCTCCTTCCGACGCCCAGGTCCAGAAGTCCTCGCCCGCGCAGGACGCGGACGCCTGGAAGCGCGCCCGGGTGGGCGACCGGGTCGTCTACACGTTCTCCGCGACCCAGGGTCCCGGGCGTGGCGGGGGCGGCGGCGCGGCGCGCACCCTCGATGGGCAACTGACGCTGGAGGTGGTGTCCGTGCAGCAGCCCTGGGTCTGGGTGCGCGTGGCCTTCACCGACGCGGCCGGCAAGCCCCTGGCCTCGCCCAGGCTGGCTCAGGACCTGCTCCTTCCCGTGCGCGCGGACGCGACGCGCCCGCTCGACGTGCCCCATGGCGGTGAGGCCACCGCCGAGCGCACCTCCAGCGCGGGCCGCGACTGGGAGGCCCTTCGCTACGTCAGCGACCAGCGCCCCGTGGACGGCCCCCTGCGCGCGCGGGTGTACGCCAACGCGCCGGGCCCGCTCTACCTCACCCACGGCCTGCTGGACGCGAGCACGGAGTCGGCCGGCTTCCACACCCCGGGCGGGTTCAAGCTGACGCTGCGCGAGTTCCGTGAAGGCTCGGCGGAGGCCAACGCCCCCGCGCCCGCGCTGGAGCGGCCCCTGGGCCCGGGCGCGTACTACGACCGGCACGTGGACGTGGGCCCTGCCCCCGGCGTGCAGCGCGTGTGCTTCTCCGCCGAGCGCGGCTACCTGCTGCGCACCGAGGGCCCCCTCGACGATGCAGCCAAGGCGGCCCCCTGCGCCGACTTCTCCCAGGCCGAACCGGAGCCCCTCGAGGAGGTGCTGATGAGCCTGCCGTGGGAAGCGCTGAACCCGGCGGATGCGCCGCCCGCCAACGCGTCCATCACGCGGGGCACCTTCAGCGCGGACGGCCGCTCCGTGCCCGCCCTCACCGAGCAGAGCACCGAGAACTTCGAAGGCACCGAGCGCGTCTTCTTCCAGACCTCCGCGGCCGAGCCGTGGGCCCCGGGGCTCGCGGGCCTGCCGTATGAGGCGCGCTTCCAACCGCTCTCCAACAGCACCGAGCGCGTGGTGGCTGGAGGCAAGCGCGAATCCGAGGGCGGCACTAAAATCGTGCACTGGGGTTCATGGCTCGCGGGCGCGAAGTAACGGCTGACGCTTACGCAGGCTCAATGACATGCATCACGAAGCAGGTTCGTGGGACTGGCCCTTGTCATTCCCACGCACCAGCTCGATGCGCAGCGCTGTTCCTTCGGGACGGTGCGCCCATTCGTGAAAAGACAGACGAAAGGCCTCCACGGCCTCGAACAGCGGGCCGTGGGGTTGCCAGGACAAGGCCGCCGTGTCCCGGGTCTCGCGCACCTCCAACCCGATGAGCAGGGTTCCTCCGGCCCCCGGTGCCTGGAGTGGACGCACGGAGAGGCGCCGGTCCCCTTCCAGCCGATACACCAGGGCCGTGAGGTGTCCGAGGAGCCAACCCGCGACGACCTCCCGGGATTCGAGGGTGGGACCATCGACCGACAATCGCAGACGGGTCGGCAGGTCCTGATTCACCTCCAGGGGCTGAAAGAGCGCGGCCCAGGCTTCGGGCGTCCGCGATGCGCGGGCCGAGGCCACGAGCTCGCGGGCACGGAGCAGCTCCTCTTGCAGGACGCGGAGCGTGGAGCGCGACACATTGCGCGCGGTGTTTCGCGCCGGGAGCGCGGGGGCAATGACAGGCACGAGGTCGCGCTTGCCTTCAGGACGGTAGCGAGCCGTCTCGGGCGTGAGCGTCACCGGCTGGGGCCAGGGCCAGGAGGCGAAGGTCCCGAAGAAGTGCGCGAGCAGTGATGCGTCGGACGTCACGACGTCGCGGGCCGCGCGGATGCAGGCCCAGGCCGCGAGCAGCGTCCACGACAGCCCCCCGAGATAGCCCAGGGCGTGTGAGTAGACGCCCCGGGCCCGGGCCCAGGCCTTGACCGCGCGCATCAGCGCGTGGAACCGCTCGGTCCGTCCTTCTTCCCGCTCAATGGCATCCAACACCCCCAACGTGTCCGCCAGTCCGAGGATGGAGCGCAGGCCTGCGGGGTCGAGCCGGTCGCCATGCCGTTCGAGCAGCGTCAGGGGATCTTCGTCAGGTGGCACGCCCTCCGGACGGCTCGCATACGCCAGATCGAAGCTCACGCCCTCCAGGGACAGCTTCACCAGCGGGATGGCGGCGTCCGCCACGTAGCGGGCCGTGCAGGAGGAAGACGCGGCCAGTTCCTGGAGGAGTGCTCGGGCGAAGTCCTCGCGGGACAGGCTCGCCGGGCCGATGGCGACCGCGTCCACGTCACTGCCCACGCCATCCGTGCCCAGCAGGTACGAGCCATAGGGATGCAGCGAGGCTCCCACCCGCGCGCAGTGCTTGCGCGACTGCTCCACCGTGGTGGTCCTGGTGGCGTGCCCTTCCCGTGATGCACCTGCGCCCAGGGAGGCCAGCGCCGCCCGGAGCGGAGCATCCTCGTGCTCCGGGTCGACTTGCCGTGCGCGGGGCGTGGCGCCCGTCAGGGGGATGCGCCGGACGACCTCGAAGGGGGTGTCGCCCTTCCTCCGGATGAGACAGAGCTCGCCCACCGCGAACTTCAGCGGTCGCCAGCTTCGCTGCCACGCCGCGAGCGTGCGGGCGTTGTCAGCGTCTTCCGACAGCGCGAGCTGTCCCACGGAGAGGTGGGGCGTGAAGCCACCGTGCGCGGAGGTAGAGCACTCAGGCAGGGCCGCCACGAGCTTCGCGTGCAGGGCCGCCAGCGCTCCCGAAGGTTGGTCCTCGGGACGCAGCCAGGCCGTCGCGTTGGCGCGGTGCTCGAAAAGGTCGAACGCGGAGAGCGTCACGTCGAAGGGTTCGACCTCCTGGAGGGCATCCACGAGGAGCGCCTCCACCGTCTCGAAGTCCTCCTCCGGGACGAAGGGGTACAGCAGCGTGATGTGAGGCATCCACCGCTGGAACTTCGAGTCGTGCTTCTTGCGCAGCGCCTGGATGGGGGCCCAGACGTTCTCGGGAGGGATGAGCACCAGGGCCGTATGGTGGACCAACGCCGTCGAGGACGCGGAGGCAAGGGCCATCGGTGAGACCTCCGCCTCGCGACGAAGGACGCAGCAGAGCCCGAAGTGATCCGATGCGAAGAGGGCCTTCCCCGAGGGCGCGGGCGGCCCGTCCAGGGGGGCTTCCGCGAAGAGGCCGATGGTCCGGGGTGCAAGCCGTCCCGAGGGAGACGCCACCAGCACCCGATCCAACCGCCGGAGCAGTCCCGAGACGGTGGTGAGCGCCGCCAACGTGTTCAGCCGGGGGTTGAACGTCTCCCCCGCTTCGGAGGGTCGCAATGCGCTCCACGCGTCCACGAAGCCCGCGCGGGCGAAGGCGTCCACTTCGGGCTCCCCATCGCCGAAGTTGAAGTCACCGGCCAGCAGCAGATCCGGAGCCTCGGTGTCACCCGTCGCACCGAGCACGCGGGCCCAGTCGAGGAGGGCTTGGACCTGCACGGCGCGCGCGGAGGCACCGGCGGCGTCGCGGTTGCTGGTCAGATGCGGCGTCGCCACCCACAGCGCGCCACCGGAGAGCCGAAGCTCGGCGGCGATAATCCGCTTGTCCCGGGAGAAGACGCGCTGCCACACGGAGGCGAGGGGCACGCGAGACAGGAGCACCTGTCCGTAGGTCTCCACGGTGTTCGCGCCGGGACCGTCCGACAGCCAATAACGCTCGCGCACCCAGGGCTCGGCGAGCAGGGCCCGGAGGAAGGGCGCGGTGACCTCCTGGAGGGCGATGAGGTCCGCGTCCGTCTCGCGCAGCAGGGCGAGCGTCGCCGGAGTCCTGCGCTCGGTCGCCAGCAGCTCCGCGTCGTACAGGTCGAAGAGGACGTTGAAGGTGGCGACGGTCAGCGATGCCGGCGTGGGGAGCGCGTGACCCACGTCGCGGGGCGCCTCGGACCAGGAGCCCGAGCGCGCGTCGAACCGGTACGCGGGCAGCGGGGTGAAGCCGGGAACCGCGAGGGTCCGGGGTGGCGCGGGCGCCTCGGCGGTCCCGGTGTTGCTCAGCAGGTCGAGGCGCTCCTTGCGGTCCCACACCACCTGATGGCCGCGTTTGAAGTACCAGACGCGGTGCCACGGAATCTCCCCGTCGGGGACGAACGCCTCGAAGGGCATCTCCTCCAAGGCGCCTGGGCCCCGGTGCGCGTCGTAACCGACGACGAACTCGCGGGCGTCGAGCCGGGGATCCCACCGGATGCGGTGATACACCTCGCGGCTGGTCGTGAAACGTTCCTGGGACATGGCGAGGCTCCGTGGGCGGAGGGGACCTGGCTGCAACGCCGGTGTCCCCGGAAGAAGCGATGCCGCGCACGCCACGAGGGGCCGCGCACACGCCCGCCCCCTGACGCGAAGGCCGGGACCCGACTGACAGCCCCAGCGGACACCGGCACCCTACCCACCCTCGTCAGACGAGCTTCGCCAACGTGGGCAGCACCTGACCGCTCTGCCCCTGGACAAAGTGGTGGAAGCGCTCCGTGTTGGCGGCGGACTCGAAGTTGACCAGCCACGTCTCTCCGCGCACGGCGCGAACCTCGTCCACCAGGCCCGCCGCCGGCCACACCGCGCCGGACGTGCCCGCGGCCAGGAACACCAGCCGGGTGCCGTCCTTGCGCGAGATGAACTCGCCGATGCGCGCCAGGTCCGAAGCGGCCAGCATCTCTCCGAACCAGACGATGTCGGGCCGGAGCCGTCCGCCGCAACTGTCGCACTTCGGCACCGTGCCGGAGGGGTGCACGGAGGTGTCGTCGAAGGGCTCCCGCCGGCAGTCCGCGCACTTCGTGCGGAAGAGGTTGCCGTGCATGTCCACCACGCGCTGGCTGCCCGCACGGGCGTGCAGCCCGTCCACGTTCTGGGTCGTCAGGAGGAAGCGGTCGCCCAGGTGGGCTTCCCAGCGCACCAGCGCGTCATGGCCCGGATTGGGCTTCACGTCGGACGCGCCCGCCCGGCGCTGCGAATAGAAGCGCCACACGAGCGCGGGGTCCGCCTGGAAGCCCTCGGGGGAGGCCACGGCCTCCACGGGGTGGTTCTCCCACAGGCCGTTCATGCCCCGGAAGGTGGGCACGCCGCTCTCGGCGGAGACTCCGGCGCCGGTGAGCACGAGCAGACGGGTTCGTGAATCCAGGACGAGCTGTTCCACACGACCTCCTGTGCCAGCGGGCACCCGGGTTGTTAGAAGGGGCGGCAACCCCCTCTTCGAGGCCCATCATGGCGGAAGTCACCCTGGATCTGCGCGGTCAGCCGAAGGCCGAAGCGTATGCCGAGCTGAAGTCCCACGCCCTCGCCATCCTGGAAGGAATCGACGACGACATCTGCGCGATGGCGACGATGAGCTGCCTGCTGCAGCACGCCTTCGGCCACCTGTGGACGGGCTTCTACCGGGTGGTGACGCCGGGAAAGCTGCTGCGCGTGGGCCCCTACCAGGGGACGCTCGGGTGCCTGGAGATCACCTTCGGCAAGGGCGTGTGCGGCACCTCCGCCGCGAAGGGCGAGACGGTGGTGGTGGCGGACGTGCACGCCTTCCCGGGCCACATCACCTGCGACGGCAGGTCCGCGTCGGAGATCGTCGTGCCGGTGTTCGGCCGCGACCGCGAACTGCTCGCGGTGCTCGACATCGACTCCGAGCACAAGAACACCTTCGACGACGTGGACCGCGCGGCGCTGGAGGACCTGGTGTCCTGGTTCCAGCACCGCGCGCCCTGACGGGACTCAGCGCTTCGCGATGCGCGCGTAGGCCACGGCCAGCGCCCCCGCGAAGCGCGCGTTGTTCACCAACAGCGCCAGGTTCGTCTTGAGGCTCTTGCCGCCGGTGCGCTTCGCCATCTCGCCCAGCAGGAACGGCGTCACGGCCTTGCCCCGCACGCCCTGCCGCTCCGCGTCCGCCAGCGCCGACGCGATGTGCAGCTCCACGTCGTTGCGGGGCAGCGCGGCCTCTTCCGGAGGGGGCACCGTGTAGAGCACGCCGCCCTGGCCCAGCAGTTCGAAGCGGGCGTGGGCGATGCGAGCGGCGGCCTCCGGATCATCCGCGCGGTGCTCCAGCGAGAGGCCGGACTCGCGGCTGTAGAAGGACGGCAGCTCGTGCGTGCCCACGCCGATGACGGGCACCCCGGCCGTCTCCAGCAGCTCCATCGTCTTGGGCAGGTCCAACACGGACTTGGCGCCCGCGCACACCACGGCGACGGGGTAGCGCGACAGCGCGGCGATGTCCTGGGAGATGTCCCAGTGCTCGGCGGCGCCTCGGTGCACGCCACCGATGCCGCCGGTGGAGAAGACGCGGATGCCCACCGCCGCGGCCAGCTCGCACGTGGCGCTCACGGTGGTGCCGCCGCTGGCGCGGGTGGCCACGGCCACGGCCAGGTCACGCGAGCCCAGCTTGAGCAGCTTCTCCTTGCCCTCGGCCAGCCGCCGCATCGCGGCGTCCTCCAGGCCGATCCACACCTCGCCATCCACCACGGCGATGGGCGCGGGCACGGCGCCGGCGCGGCGCACGGCCTCCTCGCACGCGCGAGCGGCGGCAAGGTTGTCGGGATACGGCAGGCCCTGCGCGACGACGCTCGTCTCCAGCGCCACCAGTGGCTGCCCGGAGTCCTTCGCGCGCCGCACCTCGTCCGAATAGCGGAAGTCCATGGGCGGGCATTTACGACATGTGCGGGGCGGCCGGACAAGCGTGGGCGTAGGGAAACGTCCGGAGGTGCCCGCCTGCCCGTGCATCCCCGTCGTTGCATCCGGCGCCGCGCCGCCCTATGCCCCGCCGCTGTGAGCACCTCGTCCCCCGCCGTCGCAGCGCCTGCCCGCCTCCTGTCCGCGTCCGACCTGGCGATGCTCGCCGTGGTGGTCGTCTGGGGGACCAACTACACGCTGGTGAAGGACGCGCTGGAGGGCATGCCGCCGCGAGCCTTCATGGCGTTGCGCTTCGGGCTCGCGGCGCTCGCGATGGGGCTGGTGCTGGGAGCGGTGGAGGGCTGGAAGCCGATGCCGTGGAAGGTGTTCCTGCGGCTCACCGGACTGGGGCTCGTGGGCAACACGCTGTACCAGTTGTGCTTCATCGAGGGCCTCGCGCGCACGACGGCGGCCAACAGCGGGATGCTCACGGCGGTGAGTCCGGTGGTGACGGCGGCGCTCGGCGCGGCGCTCGGCATCGAACGGCTCCGCCGCCCGGTCATCGCCGGGCTCTCGCTGGCGGTGGTCGGGATGCTGCTGGTGGTGGGCGCCAGGGGTCCGAACCTGGGCGCGGCGACGTGGCTGGGGGATGCGCTGATCATCGGAGCCTCCCTGTGCTGGTCCATCTACACGGTGGGGACGCGCACGGTGGGAGCGGACGTGTCCGCGCTGCGCATCACCGCCATCACCATGCTCACCGGAGCCCCGGGCGTGGTGCTGGCCGGAGCATCGCAGGTCATCGGGATGGACACCGCGCGAGTGACCACGGCCGGCTGGATGGCGCTCGTGTATTCGGCGCTGGTGCCGCTGGTGCTCGCGTACTTCGTCTGGTTCCGCAGCGTGCAGCAGGTGGGCACCAACCGCACGACGCTCTACGGCACCGGCATCCCCGTGGTCGCGGCGCTCACCGCCTGGGCCGTGCGGGGCGAGCGCCCCACCCTCGTCCAGACGCTCGGAGCGGCGCTCATCCTCGCGGGCGTGCTGATCAGCCGGCGCAAGGACACCGCCACCGTGAAGGCCTGAGCGCCCGGGGCCTTCCGCGAAGCCGTCCGGGCCCGGGCTTCCAGCACGGACGATGCGCCCTGGGAATTCCGACCGCGAGACCCACGCTCCAGCGACAGCGCTGAACACCCGCGAACGACGACGCACCGCGAAGCTGTCAGCCCCATGCAGCGCGCCGGAGTGACGCCCGACGGCCCTACCCGCGAGGCCCTCGCTCCAGCGTCAGTTCGTATTCGACCATCTTCCGGTCGAGCGTGGGCCGGCTGATGCCCAGCAGCTCCGCCGCGCGGACCTTCTTGCCGCCCGACTCGCGCAGCGCCTCCGCGATGAGGTCGCGCTCCAGCCGCGCCACCTGCTCCGGCAACGTCCGGGGAGCATGCCCCACCACGCCCTCGCGGACCTCGGGAGGAAGCTGCGCGATGCCCACCTGGCCCGCCGCGTACACGCGCCCCAGCCGCTCCGCCACCAGCTCCAGCTCGCGTACGTTCTGGGGCCATGGGTAGTCCGCCAGCAGGCGTCGCGCCTCCGGCCCCAGCACCGGAGCTTCCCGCCCGCTCTGCCGGGCCGCTCGCAGCGCGAAGAACTCGAGCAGCACCGGCACATCCCCGCGACGCTCGCGAAGGGGCGGCACCTCCAGCTCGAAGCCCGTGAGCCCTCGCGCCAGCGCCGCATCGAACTCACTGCGCGAAGCCAGCCGGGACACCGGCGCGGCACAGGTGGCCACCACCCGGACATCCACGGGCTCCTCGCCGCCCTGCCGCGCCGGAGCCGCGCGCCGGGCGAGCATCCGCGCCAGCCGCTCCGCCGCCGCCCGAGGCAGGGCCTCCACGTGCCGCAGCAGCAGCGTGCCCGCATCCGCGCGCAGCACCGCGGATGTCACCGGAGGCTGCCCCGCCGCCCCGGCACGCCCGAAGAGCGCCACCTCCACCGCCTCCAGCGGCTGTCGGCACTCCACCGTCACCCACGGGCCCAGCGCGCGCGGCGAGCGCCCATGAAGGAAGCGCGCCAGCAGCGCCTTCCCCGTTCCCGGCTCACCATGCAGCACCACGGGCGCGGCACTGCTCGCGGCCCGCCGCGCCTCTTCCAACAGCCCGCGAAACGCCCGCGAAGTCCCCAGCGGCGTCACCCCGGGCACCTCGGTCGCCTCCGCCTCGCCCCGGGAGCGCACCGCCGTGTACGCCTCGCCCCCCAGCCGGCCGAGCGACGCGAGCAACTGCCCCTCGCCCTCGGTGAACGGAGACTCCTCGCGCTCCACGTACAGCACGCCGAAGGGCAGTCCTCCCGAAGCCACCAGCGGCGAGCACAGCGCCGTGTCCGTGCGTCCCAGCTCCTTGCGCTCCAGCGCCGCCTGCACCAGCGCGCGAGGCACCTCCACGGACGCCGCGCCGGACACCGCCGCGGTGCGCAGCCCCTCCGGTCCGCTCAAGAGCGCCGCGGCGCGGTCCGCGTTGAGCGCATGCGCCGTCTCCTCCGCCAGCCGCCGCAGCACCATCGCCTCGCTGGTGGCCCCCAGGAGCGCCGTCCCCGCCGAGTACATCGCCGCGGCCGCGCCCACGTGCGGCAGCACCTCCTCGATGGGGACGTGCCCCGGCTCCGAGGCCGACACGCCGGAAGGCTCGTCGACGATGGACACCGGCGGCGGCTCGAACACCGCGATGGTGGCGCCCACGCGCATCCGGTCGCCCGGCCGCAGCACCGCCTCTTCCTGGAGCGCCAGCCGCTGGCCGTTGAGCAGCGTGCCGTTGGTGGACCCCAGGTCGCGCAGCCGCACCTCCCCCGCGACGGTGTCCAGGAAGAGCTGCGCGTGGCGGCGCGACACCTGGTCGTCATCCAGCGGGATGTCGCACGACGGACTGCGCCCGAGGGTCAACTGGGAGACGACGTCGTAGCGGCGCCCCGCGAACGGGCCCGTGAGCAGCAGGAGTGCCGGCATGCGATGGGGCAAGCCTAGCAGCGCCCCGAGGGGCGCCAGCAAGCACCGGCCACTACATGGGGCGTTCGGCGGTCAGCAGGGCCCGCAGCTCGGACTCGTTGAGCGGGCGGCCTTCACGCGCGATGGCCAGGGCGTTGATCTGCTTCTCCTCCACCTCCACGTGGGCGCCCTTGCGCCATTCGGTGGTGTGCACCGCGCCATCCACCAGCCGGCCCACCACGGAGCCCTCGTCCCGCGTTACCGCCTCCAGCCACAGGTTCTCCACCACCGCCTCGCCCTCCGGGTGCGTCTCGAAGGGCGCGCGCACCAGGAACGTCAGGGGCTCCATCAACCCCTTGCGCTGGAAGCGCGCCAGGAACGCGGGGAGCAGCGCCTGCGCCTCCTCGTGCATGGCCGCGGTCTGCTCCTCCGGCTCCTTGGCGAAGCGCTCGCGGTAGGTCGCCAGCAGCTCCGTCGTGTTGTGCCGGCCCAGCGGCGACACCACCGTGAGGAACAAGCCCTCATGGCCGTCGAAGGCATCCAGCGGCACGCCCAGCAGGTTGGCGCGGGCCTCCTCCGACGGGACCATGGTGAAGCTCTGGCCCTCGCTGGTGGCCACCTCCTGGCGCAGCGCCGGCCCCTGCGCGAACGCCAGGTCCGTGCACAGCTCGTGGAGGAAGCTCTCCGCGGCCAGCAGGTCGCCCTCGCCCAGGTGGAAGATCTCCACGTCGCGCGCGCCGAACTTCTCCATCCCGTGCGAGTGCACCCACAGGGGCGTGTCCCCTTCGGCCAGCTCGATGGCGTGCAGGTGCACGTGGTCGCGGATGTCGAAATCCAGCTCGGTGATCTCCACCACGTCCTCGGGCTCGTGCAGCTTGAACGCCGTCACGTCCACCAGCACCCCGGGCACCAGCTCCATCAGCGTGCGCACGGTCCACAGCGCCTCGAAGACGGGCAGCGTGGGCTGCGCGCCCCCGGGCTCCAGGAGGAACGCGTAGCAGGACTGGGCCTTCTCCACCCGGGCGAAGGCCTCCGGACTGCCGCTGAACAGCTCCGGGTTGACGCGCGGGCGGCCCTCGCTCTCCGGCTTGAGCACCACCCGCACCTCGGAGCCGTCCGCGCGCACGGTGAAGCCCTGCGCGTCGTCATGCGGCACGAACTCCACCTCGTCGGTGGCGAACGCCGCGCGCAGCGCCTCCAGCGGGGGCGGCCCCGTCTGCTCGGTGGCCAGGACGTAGACCTCCTTCACAGGTGCTTCTCGATCTGTCGGAAGAGGTCCACGCGGTCCACCAGGTCGGTGAGGTAGTCCAGCTTGTCCGTCCCCAGCACCAGCACCGGTGACAGCGAGTAGCCCTCGAACCACTCCTCGTAGAGGGCGTTGAGGCGCTTGAGGTACGCGGTCGGGATGTCCTTCTCCATGGCGCGGCCCCGCAGGCGGATGCGCTCACGCAACGTGGCCACCGGGCAGCGCAGGTAGATCATCAGGTCCGGCGGCGTGAGCGACGTGGAGATGGTCTGATACAGCTCCCAGTAGGTCCCCCAGTCCCGCTTGTCGATGAGCCGCTGCCGGTGGAGGTTCTTGGCGAAGATTTCGGCGTCCTCGTACAGCGTCCGGTCCTGCAGCACGGTGCCCGGCGTGCGCTCCAATTCCTGGTGCAGGCGGAACTTGTGCGTCAGGAAGAAGAGCTGCGAGCGGAACGCCCACGTCTTCATGTCCTTGTAGAAATCAGCGAGATAGGGGTTCTGGTCATTGGGCTCGAAGGACGGCGTGAGGCCGTACTTCCGGCACAGGAAGGACGTGAGCTCCGTCTTTCCGGCCCCGATGTTGCCCGCGATGGCGATGAACTTTTTCCTGGCCACGCCACCCTCGCTTGTAACCCCGCCGAGCGGCGCACACCAGAAACAATGGTGGGGGAAGGCATGGTAGATAAACTGCATGCCCCCGTCCCGTCCCGCACATACAGGTGCCAGCGGCGCGTTAAGTCATGCGTCGCCCGGTTGCCCGTCCGGTGAGCGGCACTTCCAGGGCCCGTCCGCCTCACGAGGCGCCCGGTAGGAGGAAACCCGACGCATGTTGCGCAAGCTGTGGTGCATGTTGGTGGCGGCGGTGTGGTCGGCGATCATGTTCTTCGTCTCCATCTCGGCCATGATCCTGACGCTCAACCCGTCGCGCTCGGTCTGGGTCGCCCGGCGGCTCTGGTCCCCCGTGCTGCTCTGGGCCGGGGGCGCGCGCCTGGAAGTCATCGGCGGTGAGAACGTGGACCCGAAGCGCCCCACCATCTACGTGGGCAACCACCAGTCCACCATCGACATCCCGGCCCACTTCATCTCGGTGCCAGTGGACTTCCGCTATGTGGCCAAGAGCCAGCTGCGCCTCGTGCCCTTCATCGGCTGGTACCTCTGGCTCGCGGGCCACATCTTCGTCAACCGCGGTGACCGGGCCTCCGCCATTGAGTCGCTGGAGCGCGCCGCCCGGAAGGTCCGCGAGGGCACCAGCATCTTCCTGTACCCGGAGGGCACCCGCTCCGAGGACGGCACCGTGCTGCCCTTCAAGAAGGGCCCGTTCGCGCTCGCCCTCAAGGCCCGCGTGCCCATCTGCCCCGTCACCATCGAAGGCAGCTCCACGCTGATGCCCAAGAACTCGTGGAACATCACCCCGGGCGTGGTGCGCGTGAAGATTGGCCGCCCCATCGACACCACGGCGTTCGCGGAGAACGACCGCGAGGGCCTGGCCCGGGCCGTGCGCGCGCAGATCATCGCCGACAACCTCTCCCTGGGAGGCAAGGGCGGCGACACCGAGGCCGCCATCGCCCTGCAGGGCAAGGAAGGCATCGCGCAGCCGCCAGCCTCCGCCCCCACCTCCAAAGCCTCCTGAGCGAGCCCCCGTGCACCACAAGCCCCTGAACCGTCCCCGCTCGCACCGCTGGACCTGTGTCGCCCTGCTGGGACTGGGCCTGCTCGCCACCGGCTGTGGCCACGGCAAGGCCACGGGGCCCGCCCTGGCCCCCCAGGCCCAGGCGCGCGCGTACCTGGATGAGAACCAGCCGGAAAAGGCCCTGCCGCTGCTGCGCGAGCTGCACGCGCGCACGCCGGACGACGTGGACGTCGCGCGGGCCCTCACCGAGGCCCAGGTGAAGGCGGGCCATGCGGACGCCTGGGCGGAGGAGCTGCGCCAGTCCATCGCCCGGAGCGAGCGCGCGACGGACCAGTACATGCTGGGCCTGACGCTCTTCTCGCGGGCGAAGGACGCGGGCCAGCCCACGGTGGCCGCCTTCGAGCGCGCCATCACCCTGTCCCCCGCCACCGCGGAGTTCCATTACCGCCTGGGCGTCGCGCGGCTGGAGTCGGAGCAGTACGTCGCGGCGCTGGGCCCCCTGCGAAAGGCCGTGGAGCTGGCCCCGGAGCGCGCGGGCTGGAAGCTGCCGCTCGCCAAGGCGCTCGCGCGCACCGGGGACACGGCGGGCGCCGTGGAGGCCCTGGGCACCGTCGTGCGCGGCACCCCGTCCCCCGGGGAGGTCGCCACGGCCCGGGCGTTGATGAACCAGCTGGCGGACCCCTTCCAGGACTTCCCCAAAGCCGCGGAGGCAAAGCTCGAGGAGGGCATGCGCTTCCTCCACGAATTGGATGCGCCCCAGCACGCCGTCATCGCCTTCGAGGAGATCCTCCACGACTATCCGGACCTGGCCGTGGTGCATTCGCTCCTGGGGCTGGCCTACCAGCGCCTGGACGATGCGGGCCGCGCCGTGGACGAGTTCAAGCAGGCCATCGAGCGCGCCCCGCGGGACGGCAAGAACCAGCTCTACCTGGGGGAGCTGTACCTGTCGCGCCAGCGGCCGGACGCGGCCCGCGCCGCCTTCGAGAAGGCCGTCGTGCTCAACCCGATGCTGGAGCTCGCCTGGTTCCGTCTGGGCGACCTGAGCCTGGAAGCGCGCGACCTGGTTGCGGCGAAGAGCGCCTTCCAGGTGGCGGTGACGCTGGAGCCGAACGCGGTGCCCGCTCGGGGCAAGCTCGCGCTCGTGTACCAGTTGGATGGGGACTACCCGGCCGCCCAGCGGGAGCTGAAGCACGTGGCGGAGAAGGACCCGGAGAACACCGAGTTCGCCCTGCGCCTGGGCCTGCTCTACACCGAGGAGTCCCAGAAGGCGCGCGGCGCCCAGGAGCGCCAGAAGGCCACGGCCGAGGCGGAGCGCTGGCTGGGGAAGGTACTGGAGACCCAGCCCGACAACGCGGTGGCCAGCCGGGCCCTGCAGCTGCTCAAGGGCCAGTAGCCACCACCACACCGCGGCCTCTACACTCCGGCTTCCGATGAGCGACGCGCGCAAACCCGCCCCCCCCAGC